>CAZUAL010000034.1:2104-19704 GCA_964618305.1 uncultured Dongia sp.
TCACGATCGGATGCGCAATAATCTTACAGATTACTCAACAATAACAGACCTTTTACTGCGAATATGAGGCGGTCGCGCCGGGAAAGAGGTGGCGCTTTGGCATCGATTTGCCTATAAGCAGCCGGATTCGAATAAGCGTGAAGTGTCACAACGGCCGGCTTCGGGTTGCTTGAGGGGCTGCCGGCCCTGTGGCGTTCCAAGAACTGATCAAAAAGGCCGAACTCTTGACCAGTAAAACTCCCTTACTTGACCGCGTTCAAACGCCAGCTCAACTGCGCCAGCTCGACCCCTCGGACCTGCGCCAGCTCGCCGACGAATTGCGCCAGGAAACCATCGACGCCGTCTCGGTTACGGGCGGCCATCTGGGTGCTGGACTCGGCGTCGTCGAGCTGACCGTCGCGATCCACTATGTATTCGACACGCCTTACGACAGGCTGATCTGGGACGTAGGACATCAAGCCTATCCCCACAAGATCCTGACCGGCCGTCGCGACCGCATTCGGACGCTGCGCCAGGGCGGCGGTCTCTCTGGATTCGTGAAGCGCTCAGAATCGGAATATGACCCTTTCGGCACCGCCCATTCCTCGACCTCGATCTCGGCCGCGCTCGGCATGGCGGTGGGCAGCGAGATGCAGGGCCGCAAGCGCGCCTGCATCGCCGTGATCGGCGACGGCTCGATGTCGGCCGGCATGGCCTATGAAGCCATGAACAATGCCGGTTCGCGGGACACCAAGCTGATCGTCGTCCTCAATGACAACAACATGTCGATCGCCCCGCCCGTGGGCGCCCTGTCGGCCTATCTGTCGCGTTCGCTTTCCTCGACCTCGTTCCGCTCGCTGCGGCATTTCGCGAAGGATACGCTGAGGATCCTGCCCGACCGCCTGCAGAAGATGGCAGCCCGCGCCGAGGAATATGCACGTGGGATCATCTCGGGCGGCGGCACGCTGTTCGAAGAGCTCGGCTTCTATTACGTGGGGCCGATCGACGGGCACAATATCGATCACCTGCTGCCGGTGTTGCAGAACCTCGCCAAGTCCGACGAACCCGGCCCGGTGCTGGTCCATGTCGTGACACAGAAGGGCAAGGGTTATGCCCCGGCCGAGAACTCGGCTGACCGCTATCATGGCGTCGTGAAGTTCGATGTCGCGACCGGCGTGCAGCAGAAATCGGCACCCAAGGCGCCAAGCTATACGGGCGTTTTTGCCAAGGCGCTCATTGCCGAGGCTAAGGCGGACGAAAAGGTCGTTGCCGTGACCGCCGCCATGCCGTCGGGCACCGGCCTTGATGCCTTCGGCAAGGAATTCCCGGATCGCACCTTTGACGTCGGCATCGCCGAGCAGCATGCCGTGACCTTCTGCGCCGGCATGGCGACGGAAGGGATGAAGCCGTTCTGCGCCATCTATTCCACCTTCCTGCAGCGCGGCTACGATCAAGTCGTGCATGACGTCGCCATTCAGAGCCTCCCCGTTCGTTTTGCCATCGACCGCGCCGGCTTGGTCGGCGCCGACGGGCAGACGCATGCAGGCGATTACGACATCGCCTATCTGGGATGCCTGCCGAACTTCGTGCTGATGGCTCCATCCGATGAAGTCGAACTGATGCACATGGTGGCAACGGCGAATGCGATCGACGATCGCCCCAGCGCCTTCCGCTATCCGCGCGGCGAGGGGATCGGTCTCGATCTGCCGGCACGTGGTGAAGTGTTGCCGATCGGCAAGGGCCGCATCGTCCGCGAAGGCACCAAGATCGCCATCCTCAATTACGGCACGCGCATGGTCGAGGTGCTGAAGGCAGCCGACGAGCTGGGTGCCAAGGGCCTCAGCACCACGGTCGCCGATGCCCGCTTCTGCAAGCCGCTCGACGAAGACCTCATCAAGCGCCTGGCGCGCGAACACGAAGTGTTGATCACGATCGAGGAAGGTGCCATTGGCGGCTTCGCGGCACATGTCCTACAGTTCATGGCGAAGAGCGGATTGCTCGACAAAGGTTTGAAGATCCGACCCATGATTCTGCCAGACATCTGCATCGATCACGATTCGCCGCAAAAGCAATATGATGTCGCCGGCCTCAATGCCCGGCACATCGTCAGCGAGGCTCTTGCTGCCCTGGGTGTTGCCGAGGCGAGTGCGCGCGCATGACGACATTGCAATTGAGCCGCCGTTCGGCGCTCGGGCTTCTCGGCGCCACGGCGCTGCTGTCGCCGCGCTTCGCCTTTGCCCAGGATGCCGGCGATCCGGTGGCGATGATCCAGGTGTTCTACACGACGCTCCTGGAGTGCATGCAGAACGGTCCGGCGCTCGGCTTTGACGGGCGTTACCAGAAGATCGAACCGGTGCTCAACAACACGTTCGATGTCGCCACCATGTGCAAAATCGCCGTCGGTCCGGAATGGACCAACATGTCCGGCGACAAGAAGGGTGGGGTCCTGGTGGCCTTCAACCAGTACATGGTCACGACTTACGCCGCTCGTTTCAAGGAATACAAGAGCCAGAAGTTCGAGGTGGGCGAAGCCAAGCCCGCCGGAGAAGGCCGCGTCCTGGTCGAGAGCAAGCTTATCCGCTCCAATGGCGAGCCGGTCGAGCTCAACTACCTCTTCCGCCTCAACAAGGGTGTGTGGCGGGTGATCGACATCTATCTGTCCGGATCGATCTCCCAGATGGCGCAGATGCGGTCCGATTTCTCGAACACCATCGTCCAGGGTGGTCCGGACGCACTGATCAAGTCGCTGGGCGAGAAGGTTGAGGATTTGAAGAAGGAGGCGTAAGCCTCCTGCCAAAGGCATTCAAGAACGGGCGTCCCAGCGGGGCGCCCGTTTTTCGTTGGCTCATGCCGCTGCTTTCGGGGGCCGCCCCATTAGTACGGGCATGAAGGCGAAGATCACCACCAGCAACATGGCGAGAGCGATCAAGAGCAGCAGGCCCATGCGGGCCGTGCCTGGATGGCTCGACATGGCAAGGCTCCCGAACGAGGAGCCCGTGGTTAGCGCGCTGAAGAGAACGGCGCGCGCCGTGCTGGTGGAAAGAGGCGCCTCGACACCACGCCGCCAATTGACGACGAAGTAGATATCGAAGGCGACGCCGATGCCCAGGAGCAGGGGCAGCGCGATGATGTTGGCGAAATCGAGCTTCAGCCCCAACCCGACACAGACGATGATGGTGCCGAGCGCCGTCAGGATGAGTGGCAACAGCACATAGAGAACATCGCGCGGCCGGCGCAGAATGACAAAGAGCAGCACGGCGATGGCGATTATGGCGGTGATGCTGGCCGTCTGGAAGGCCTTGGTCACGGCCCGGCCGGACTCATAGATCTGCACCGCTGGTCCGGTTGCCTGCGGGGCTACGCTGCGGACGGCATTGACGAACTCGGCCAGGACTGCGCTGTCGTTGCTGTCGCCCTTCGGCATGACAGTGAGGCGCATTTCGCCGTCGGCAGCGACCCATTGCGATTTGATCTCCGGCGGTAGGGTCGCGATCGACAGCGGTTCGGCACCCATGGCGGTCGCCAGCATCTTGATGCGCGGCATCAGCCCGTCGACCAGCATGCGCTGAAGTTCCGGATAGACGGCGGGATCGGCCGCCGCCGCCTGGTCGAGGAGGCGGGCGAGCTGCTGCGCCTTGTCGGACGAGGGCAGAGCCTCGCGTAGCTTGGCGGCACAGCGGCTGAGGGCAGCGCGCGTTTCCTCGATCGTGGGCGCCGGCCGGGTCGTCACCGGTTCCAGCGTCACCCCCATCAGCAATTGAAGATCCTCCAGGATGTCGAGTTTCGCATCCTGGTCCTTGGGCACGAAGCTTGAGGCGGAGATGACGGCATAGACTTCACGCAGCTTGGAGAGCTTTCCCTTCAACTCGTCAGCCGTCGCCGCATCCGGCGCCAGGATCTCGATGGCATAGGGCGAGCGGATCGGGTCCTTCATCAGATCGAGGATCGCCGCCATTGATTCGACCTTGGGATCCTTGAGATGCAGCGGATGGAAATCGAATTGCAGGCGCGGCGACAGCAAGAGGCCGGCGGCCGCAACAAGGGCCCAGGCGACCAGAACCGGCTTGCGGTGGCGGATCAGCCAGGAATCGGCTGCGCGTCCCCAGGCAAAACCCATCTCCCCGCCATGGATGCCCGGCTTCATCAGGGCGAGCAGGGCCGGAAGGAGCGTGAGGTTGAGGATGAGCGTGATCGCCATGCCAGCGAGCGCAATCAACCCCAGCTCCGAGACGCCGCGATAGTCGGTCGGAATGAAGGCGGCGAAGCCGACGGCGATGGCGATGGCTGCCAGGGTCAGGGGCCGCGCCATGGCGAGGCCAGTTCGCACCAATGCGCTGGAGGCGCCGCCGTCGAGCTTTTCCTGCCCGAAGCGGACGCCGAACTGTATCCCGAAATCGATCGATAGGCCGATGAACATGACGGCAAAGGCGACCGAGATCAGGTTGAGCTTGCCGACCGCGAGGGCGGCGAAGGCAAAGGTCAGGATGAGGCCGATGACGAGCGTGACGAAAGTCGCCAGGATCAGTTTCACCGAGCGCAGTGCCAGGAACAGCCAGAGCAACACGAGCGCCGTCGAGATGACGAGCGCCCAGCCCATGCCTTCCGCAACCGTTGCAAACTCGTCGTCATTGAGCGCGACCGGGCCGGTGAGGCGTATTGTGACGCCGGTATCGGGGGTGAGGCCCAGTTCCTTGATGCTGTCGCGAATGAAATTCGTGGCGGCGGCGCCCGGCTTCAGGGCCGCGAAATCGCGATTGGGCTGTGTGAGGATGAGGCGCCTGAGGTCGCGTGCCTCGACCGGCCGGTCGAGCAGCAGGGTCTGCCAGGACATCGCTTGCCGATTGCCGGAGAGGGCGTCGCTCAAGGTTGCGGAGATCGCGGTAAGCGGCTTCTCCAGCCGGTCTATGCTGGCGGCTTTCTGGATGATGCCGTCCATGGCAAGCGAGAGGACGTCGAAGAGACCGCGCAGGCTCGGGTCCTGGGTGAGCGACCCGATGAACGGCTGCGCCTCGATGACGGCATTGGAGATCTTCTGCACCTGTTCGGTGGGCAGGAAGAGCAGGCCGTATTTCTCAAAGAAGGGTCCGCCATCGGCACGGCGGGCAGTGGCAAAGAGGTCTGGCCGGGCCTGAATCTTGGCAAAGAGCGCGGCGGCGGCGTCCTCGGCCGCGTCCGGCGTCTTGCCGTCGACCATGACGACGAGAAGCCCGCTATTCTGCGGGAAGAGCTGGTTGAAATGAGCCAGCTCCTTGCGCCAGGGGAGTTCCGGCGAGATCATGTTGGCCGTGTCGGTGTCCATGCCAAGGTGCTTGGCGGTGAAGATTCCAGCGCCAACGGTCACGAGGAGTGCCACCAGCACGCATAGAATGGCCCGCCGTTCGCTCCAGGCGACAATCGCGCCGACCAGTTTCTCCAGCATCAATCAAATCTCCCGGTAGAGGATGAGGCCGATGCCGACGAGGCAGAAACAGATCGGCCAGATCCAGCCGCTGATCGCTTGTCCGCGCCCGTCGAGGCGCAGTTCAAGCCAGCGGGACCATGCCGCCCAGATGCCAAGCACGGCAATGGGGAGATGGGTCATTTCGATCAAAAGCAGTTCCTTCACATTGGCGATGGAATGCGAATGCGTGAGGAGCATCATGCCGCCAACGGCGCTGATCATGGGAAAGACGTATTGCGCCCAGGCGCGTTTGAGGACGCCCGTGCGCACACTCCATTCGAAACCGGCAAACCCGACGATGAGAAACATGAAGAGCTTGTGCTGCACATATTCCGGGTCGCGCAGGCTTTCGCCGAGGCTCAGCGAACCGATGGGCCAGCCTTCGGCCTCTGACCGTAGGAATAGGAAGCCTGCGAGGCCTATGAAGAGCAGTGGCCAATGTCTGGCCCATGGCGCACGACCGGTCTTTTCCAAAAGGGCAAGGATGCCGATAAGCAGAACGAAGACGCCCGCCCAATGGTGATTGTATTCCGACCAGGCAATATCCTCGGCATTGCGCGGCAACGGCACGCCGGAACCCGGCACGTAGACCCGCATGTGAGTGGACATGCCCTCGGCTGCCTTGGCAGCGCGTTGCTCCTCATAGAAGGCGAGGCTGCTCTTGTCCGGGCTGGTCAGCGTCGGCCATTGCGGGGTGAGGCGCTCCGTGATCTCGGCCAGTGTGGCGCGGCCTTCGGTGAGGTCGATCGCTGGTGGGAGAGAGGTGATCGACGCGGCAACGAAGAGAATGGTGATTCCAATCCCAATCTCGACCTCGACGAAACGGCGCAGGCGCAGGAGGCTGCTGCCATCACCAACTGCCAGGCGTCGCACGGCGCGGGAGTTGAAGAAGCCAAGACCCAGCAAGGTTATGAAGAGGAGGATCTTGGTCGCCAGCATCATGCCATAGGCGGTTCCGTACAGCGCTTCCGCGGAGCCAACATAATAGACAATGAAAATTGCGCCGGACGCGGCAATGGCGAGAACGGAGAGCAGCGACAGCATCGAATAGCGCAGGCCGATGCGGCTCAGTGCTTCGCCCTGGGGCAATACGCCGAGGGCATAGAGGAAGGCAGGCAGACCCCCGATCCAGATTGCGGCGCCGAGGTGGTGGAGCGCCGTGGCGATTGACAGGATACCTTGGTCTTCAAGGCGCGCGGCGGCGTGGCTGGTGGCAATTCCGGCGGCGATATCGGCCAATGCGACCAGCGGCAGCAGAAAGCCGGCACGGCTCGGGCGCGAGAGCAGGATAACGGCGACAATCCCGAGCAGGATGCGCGCAATCTGCGCAGTGGCATAGGTGCCGCCAAGCGCTTCCATGAAAGTGAGGTTTGCCGTGCCGGCGAGGATCGCCGTATGGGCCCAGAGGTTCGCTGCCAGCAGCGCCGTCATGATGATCGCGGCATAGAAGCCGATGCGGCGGCTGGTGGAAAGGATGCTCTGGCCGAGAGGTCCGGCGGATCCACTAAAGGGAAGAGCGGCAAGATAGAGGAAGGCGACCGATCCCACATAGAAGCACTGAGCCGAGCGGATGAAGCCGGATAGCAAGACGGTCAAGAAGCCGAAGATGTCGAGAAGCAGGGACAAGGGGGCCGTACCGATCCGAACGATTGGGTGGTCTAGGGAACGACTGTAAAGCCGACATCGCCGCGGGTGATATGCCCGTCGGTGGCGAGGACCTGCCACCGCACGGAATAGGCACCAGCGACCAGACCGGAGACGCGGCCGCTCAGGACGGCCGGATTGTCGGACGCTTCAATGGCGATGGGATGGGTGCTGCCGTCGGGCGCCGTCAGGGTCAGGGTCGAGCGGGATGCGTCGATGCGGACATTGAAGGTGAAGGCGATGGTGACATCCGGGCCGGTGACGGTGGAGCCCGCCGCGGGTGCAGCGGAAACGATGATGGCATGGGCGAGGGCAGGCGCCGCCATCGGAACCGGACTGGCCAGCGCCAACAGCGCAGCCACAATCAGCTTCCTGACAGAATAGGTTAATTTCTTCAAGACGTTACCATTCGCTGGGATGAGCGCATCATGTGACCGCTAAATAGCAGACTGTCGCCATGGAGTCACTTCCCCGGGGCGTCCGAACCGGGCGTTGAGCAAAGGAATCAGCGCTGAGCGGCGGGTGAAGGCAGAGCCCGGTCGAGGGCACGTCTCCAGGCTTCGAGAATTCCATCGGGCGATGGCGCGTCGCCGGCTTCGCGGGCTGGCATCAGGATGGCCAGACTGCGCAGGAAGATGCCGAGCGAGACGCCGACTATCTTCATATCGGCGATCCGGACCGATTGGCCTTCGCCCGCGACGAAGAACTCGACCGGCCAGGAATCTGCCGCAGCGCCAGTAACCTCGCCACCGAGGATGATGATGCCGGGTGCCCCGGGGAAACTCTGCTGCAATCTTAGGCCAAGTTTCGGAAAGCCAGTGCGCAACCGCGATACCGCGTCGGCTGCAAGGTCGCAAAAGCCGCGATCGAAGGCCGCACGCTCGGTCGCCGTGAAGGCACGCCAAGCGCGGCCGGTGGAAAAGCGCCCGAAAGCGGCCGCCTCGGGGCAGATCTCGGGCTTTCCGGCCCCGTCCCGCATATTGGTTGCAAAAAGTGCCTCGATATAGCTTGCCGCTGCGGCATGCTGTATGTCTGCGCTGGCGGCCGCGGGGCGCTGGACAATGGCAATCACGGCAAGCAACAGGATAGGAAAGAGGCGCTGCAAGTTCATGGCACAGGAAGCTACATGCTGAAGGCGGAGTCGGGCGAGGGCAGGGTTTCGCTGGTGACCGGTGGCTGCGGCTTCATGGGCCGCCATCTGGTTTCGCTGTTGAGCGCGCGTGGCGAGAAGGTGCGAATTCTCGACCTCAGGGAATGGCCGAACTCCGCTGACATGCCCATGCCGGCGAATGTCGAGTTGCGGCTGGGGTCCATTCGTGACCGGGCCGTACTCACGCGCGCGATGAATGGTGTCGACCGCGTGTTCCACCTTGCCGCCAACCCCAATCTCTGGGCGGCGGATCCCAATACGTTTCACGAAGTGAATTACGAGGGGACCTGCCGCGTGCTGGAGGCGGCAGCAAGCGCGCAAATCAGCCGTTTTGTCTACACGTCGACGGAATCGATCCTCAAGAACATCAACGCGCCACGTTCGTCGCAAAACGCGCTCATCGATGAAAAGGTGAGCCACACCGTCAACGATGTTCCCGGTCCCTATTGCCGGTCGAAGTTCCGGGCCGAAGAGGCAGCGAAAGCCGCCGCCGACAACGGCATGCCGCTGGTGATCGTAAATCCCACGATGCCGATCGGCCCCGGCGACTATCTGCTGACGCCGCCGACCAAGATGATCCTCGGCTTTCTCAACGGCACGACGCCGGCCTATCTCGATTGCGACTTCAACCTTGTTGACGGGCGGGATGCGGCGCTTGGCCATCTGCTCGCGGCCGAGCACGGCCGGATCGGGGAACGCTACATCCTCGGGAATGAAAACTTGAACCTTGGCCGCCTACTGGCCCTGCTGGAGAAGCTGACGGGGCTGCCCATGCCGAAGCGCAAGGTTCCCTATTGGCTGGCCTACGTTTCAGCCCTGGTCAGCGAGACGCTGGCCGACATCACCAAAAAGCCGCCCCTGGCGCCGCTTACCGGCGTGCGCCTCGCGCGGTCGTCCATGGCCTTCGATTGCAGCAAGGCGCAGCGTGAGCTGCATTGGCAATGCCGGTCCTTGGAACAATCGCTGGTCGATACGATCGCGGACCTGAAGCAGCGGGGCCTATTGCGCCGGCAGCCCGTTCGCGCCGCTTGACGTGGCCGCGACCGGCGGGATCGCGTTTGCCGCCGCATTGTAGATGAAGCCATAGGCCGGGTAGATGCTGCCGTAGACGCCGGCTTCCAGGTTGTAGAAGCGCGGCATCGTCCAATCATTGGCAGGCGACACATCGTAGACGCTCTGTCCGTTGATCACTTCGCCCGGCACCCAGTTGGCATGATCCACCAGGATCTCGCGGGCGCTGACGATTTGACGGACGACCGCGACATGGCCGCTGCGCAGCCGCCCGGTTTGCGCTAGGACCAGGACCGCCCCCGGCATTGGCGCCGATCCGCGCTGATAGACACCCGCAGCGCCTTCCCACCAGGTATAGGCATCACCCCGCAGATTGATCCCGGAGACGAGCCGCGCGTAGGGGACGCATTGCATGTCCTCATAGATGATCGCCGGCCCAGGAATAGGCGCCGGCGCCAAGCTTGCCACGGGTGGTGTGTAGACTGGCGGTTCACTCTCTGCACAAGCGGTCAAGAACAGCAGCGACGCTGTCAGCGTTGTCATCAGTGGATGCCGAAACCCGCGTCTGCGGGGCAAATTGTTCATCTTGCGGCGTGCCAGCGACTCGTGACGTTTTCGATATCATGCTAGTCGAATCTGGGACAGTGAGAAAGGTCCCGGCAGATAAGATGATTCCGGGTCGTCTCAATGACGCCCGGACGAATGACCGGACAAGTGCCGCAAGCGCAATTGAACGCGGGCACATACAAGTAGTCGCCATCCGACCACGCGACCAGAGTGATCGTGTGCCGGATGCGGGGGTCGGCTGAACGCCGATCGCTTGGTCAATCGGCCTGCTGTACGCAGCCAACAATTAACAAGAATTGATCGCGCCAAAGGGCGCCACGGAGCCGCTTGCTCCAAGGGCCGGCGCATGTCGATAGGGAGAGTCGGCGATGAACATTCATGAATACCAGGCCAAGCAATTGCTGCGACGCTTCGGCGTCCCGGTGCCACGCGGCGATGTCGCACACAATCTGGTCGAGGCGGAGTCGATCGCCGAGGCGCTCGACGGTGCGACCTGGGTGGTAAAGGCCCAGATCCATGCCGGCGGGCGTGGCAAGGCCGGCGGCGTCAAGGTCTGCCGGTCGATCAAAGAGGTGGTGGCCACGGCGGACCAGATGCTCGGGATGAAGCTGGTAACGCATCAGACCGGGCCGGAGGGCCGTCAGGTGCGCAAGGTCTATATCGAACAGGCCAGCGACATCGCGCGGGAGCTCTATGTCGCCCAGCTCATCAACCGGAAGACCGGCGGTGTCAGCCTGATCGCTTCCACCGAAGGCGGCATGGATATCGAGGAAGTTGCCGAGAAGCATCCGGAGAAGATCATCCGGCTCGACATGCAGCCGGCAACGCCCATGCGTGCCTTTCAAGCAAGGCAGGTCGCCTTTGCCCTGGGGCTGAAGGAGCGCGAAGTGCACAAGTTCGTGCGCCTGGTCATGGCGGTGAACAAGGCCTTTCGCAGCCTTGACGCGGTGATGGTCGAGATCAATCCGCTTGTAGTGACCGGTGTCGGGCGTCTGGTGGCGCTCGATTGCAAGATGATCTTCGACGACAACGCCCTGTTCCGTCACAACGACATCCAGGATTTGCGCGATGACAATGAAGTCGATCCGCTGGAACTGGAGGCGGCCCGGCATGATCTCAATTATGTGAAGCTCGACGGCGATATCGGTTGCATGGTCAATGGTGCCGGGCTCGCCATGGCGACAATGGACATCATCCAGCATTTCGGCGGGCAGCCGGCGAACTTCATGGATATTGCGGGGGCGGCGACGAAGGAGCGCGTGGCGCGGGCCTTCAAGCTCATTTTCGATGATCCGGGCGTACGCGGCATTCTCGTCAACGTCTTCGGTGGGATGATGCGCTGCAACTCGATTGCCGAAGGCATCGTCGGCGCGGCCAGGGAAGTGGGCCTCGACCGGCCTTTGGTCGTGCGGCTCGAAGGCACCAATGTCGAGCTCGGCCGGGAGATTCTTGAAAAGTCCGGATTGCCGATCATCACGGCGACGACGCTTTCGGACGCGGCCCGCAAGATCGTCGAGGCAACGCGCGGCAATGTCGCGACCATGAAGAGGGCATGAAATATGGCGATCCTGATCGACAAGAATACCAAGGTCATCTGCCAGGGTTTCACCGGAACGCAGGGAACCTTCCACTCGGAGCAGGCGAGCGCCTATGGAACGAAGATGGTCGGTGGCGTGACGCCCGGCAAAGGCGGCAGCACCCATCTGGGATTGCCAGTATTTGATACCGTGCATGAAGCGCGCGCCAAGACAGGTGCCAACGCGACGGCGATCTACGTGCCGCCGATCTATGCCATGGATTCCATCATGGAAGCGGTGGATGCCGGGATCGAAACGATTGTTGCGATCACCGACGGAATCCCAGTCCATGACATGGCGCGGGTGCGCAAGGAACTGAAAGGCACGAAGTCGCGCGTGATCGGTCCGAACTGCCCCGGCGTCATCACGCCGGACCAATGCAAGATCGGCATCATGCCAGGATATGTGCACAAGCCGGGCAAGGTCGGCATTGTGTCCAGGTCGGGCACGCTATCGTACGAGGCGGCCACGCAGACGACTTCAGTGGGGCTGGGGCAAACGACGGTGGTGGGGATTGGCGGTGACCCGGTGAATGGGTCGAGCTTCGTCGACATCCTGGAACTCTTCCTGGGGGATGACGAAACGGAAGCCATCATCATGATCGGCGAAATCGGGGGCACGCCCGAGATCGACGCGGCGGAGTTCCTGAAGCGCGAGAAGCGCAAGAAGCCGGTCGTTGGCTTCATCGCCGGGAAGGCAGCACCCGCCGGCCGCCGGATGGGCCATGCCGGTGCCATCGTGTCGAGCGGTGGTGAAAGTGCTGCCGAGAAGATCGAGGTGCTGCGCTCGGCTGGCATTCACATCACGCCGACGCCGGCGGAGATGGGCGAGACGGTGCTGAAGGCCCTGCGCGGGGTGTAAAATCCGGCGGCTTTTGCATTGCACAAATTTCTTTTGCAGCTGCGCCAAGCGGGTTACTGTCACCCGTTCGGCGCAGCAATTCGATCAATCCGGAGGAGTTTATGAGCACGGCGAAGCGGGCAACGTCGCGGGGTGGCGAAGTGGCGACATTGCGCGCGAAACCGGGGGCGCAGAAGCCGTCAAAGAATGCCTTGGAGCCGGGTCTCAAGGCGCTCGATCGGATGTTTGCACCGGAGCGCGGCTTCGACCCAGCAAAGACCGAGCGCGAGCTTAAATCCGTCTTTGGCGACCTTGCCGGGCTGCGGGAGCGCAATCCCTTCGGCAATTCGGTGAAGCTCCTGGCCCTCGAAGTAGGCAAACGCCTGGACAAGGGGAAGCTCTCCCTGGGCGCGGTCGAAACACTCATCCAGGAATTGACTGCCGAGGCGTTCGAGCATCGGGCGTCGCGGCTCGATGCGTATCTGGGGGAAAGTGACCCCAAGCGAAATGAGCTGCGGCTGAAGGAGTTGTTCAAGGCATTGGCGACCGGTGGCCGCTCGAAGGGAAAGGCCTCGCCCGTTCCCTTTGCCAAGTTCCGCGAGGCCGTGGAGCGGGAACTCTTCGGCATCGTCATCACCGGCCATCCGACCTTCAGCCAATCGCACGAAATGGTCCGTCTGCTGGCAGAACTGGGCATCAGCCGCACCTCGGAGGGCGACAAGCTCAGCGCGCCACGCCGCCGCAAGATTCTGGGCGACGTGCGGGCCGTTGAGCACCGCCCGCCTGAGAAACTCGATCTTGCTTACGAATATGACATGTCGGTGGCGGCGATCGCCAATATCCATTCGGCACTCCGGCGCGCTTACGAGATTTCGCTCGACGTCGCCGCTGAATTCTATCCGCAGGAATGGGAGCAGCTGTCGCCAAGACTTCTGACGGTCGCAAGCTGGGTCGGCTACGATCTCGATGGGCGTTCCGATATCAAATGGAGCGACACGCTCTTCACCCGCCTCAAGATCCAGGTCCTTCAGCTGCAACGCTATGTCGCCGAAGTGGAGAAGTTGCGCGCCGGGATCGACCAGCGGCGGGCCAATGTCGATCTGGTTCATCTGCTTGAATTGCTGGAAAGCCGGCTGGCGCTTGCTATCAAGGAGGCGGAAGACGAGATCGCCGTTTTCCAGGGCGGCAAGAAGGAAGGGGAAGCCCCGCTTGCCTGGGCCGAGGAAGTCCGGCGCATCGCCAAGCGCATGCATGACGGCCGCGACCTGCGCCTGATTGAATCGGCGCAATTGCTGGAACTCATTGACCGCGCATTGGGTCTTTCGAAGACGGTGGAGCAGCGCCGGAAGCTGATCGTTCTCCGGGCCGAACTCGCCAATCATGGGCTGGGCCTTGCCCATACGCATGTACGTCTCAATGCCGTGCAGATTCACAATGCGATCCGCAAGCTCATCGACATGGAAGCGGCACCGGATGATCCGGCGCACAAGCGTTCCTACATCGCCAAGATCGGCAAGCTGCTTGCCGGCGTGAAGCCGGTGCAGATCAACTTTGCCTCCATCCTGGCGGAACGCACCTCGGCCAAGCGGCTATTCATGATCGTCGCCAAGATGCTGAAGTACATCGACGCGACGGTGCCGGTCCGCTTTCTCATCGCCGAGACGGAGACACCGCTGACGCTGCTGGCGGCGCTCTATTTCGCAAAGCTCTTCGGCGTCGAAGGCAAGGTCGACATTTCGCCGCTGTTCGAAACGACCAAGGCGTTTGAGCGCGGCATTCGCGTGATCGACGAATGCCTGCAGAACCCGACTTTCGCCGCCTATGTGCGCCAGCGCGGGCGCCTTTGCATCCAGACGGGTTTCTCCGATGCCGGTCGGCACCTTGGCCAGACGGTTGCTGCTATTTCAGTCGAATGGTTGCGCCTGAAGCTTGCCGAACTGATGCGGCAGCGGGGTTTTGCCGATATCGAACTGGTGATCTTCGATACCCACGGTGAATCCATTGGCCGCGGGGGTCATCCGGAGGATTTCCGGGCGCGCCTTGAATATGTGGCATCGCCCGTGAGCCGGCAGAATTTCGTTCAAGCAGGCATCCGAGTGAAGGAGGAGGCAAGCTTCCAGGGCGGCGACGGCTATCTCTATTTCATCACGCCCGAGGTGGCGCTGGCATCGGTGACGCGCATTCTCGAATACATGCTGCCGATCCCGACCGACAATGTTGAATCGGACCCGGCCTATCGCCACGACGAAGATTATGTGAAGGAATTTTTCATCACCATCCGACGCTTCAACGAGGCGGTGATGGAGGATCCTTCCTATGCGGCGCTGCTCGATACGTTCGGCGGTAACCTGCTCTTCACCAGCGGCTCACGGCCGGTGAAGCGCGAGCATGAAGGCCTAGCGCAGCGCGTCAACCTCACGCACCCGAAGGAGATGCGCGCGATCCCCCACAACGGCATCCTGCAGCAGCTCGGCCTGCTCGCGAACACGGTGGGCGGTGTCGGCCAGGCGATCGCCCGAGATCCGGAGCGTTTCCAGCGGCTCTATCAATCCTCACCACGCTGCCGCCGTTTGCTGGGCATGGTCGACTGGGCCCTGTCGTTCACGGATCTCGAGGCATTGAAGTGCTATGTCGATCTGTTCGATCCCGGTCAGTGGCTGTCCCGCGCCTATCAGGCCAAGGATTCCAGTGCCGCGAGCGAATTGCGCCATGTGGCCGAGCATCTGGAAGGTGAGGCGATCTACGAGAAGCTCGCCAAGATCTACCGCGTCTTCCAGCGCGACATGCTCGATCTGCGCGAGGGTCTTGCCCTGGTCGGGCTGCCGCAAGCCAAGATCAGCGACGATGCGCGCATGAATCTTCGCCTGATGCACGGCTTGCGGATCGCGCTCATCATGCGGATCTTCACGCTGACGGCGCATATCCCTGACTTTTCGGACCAGCACAATATCAGCCGTCAGCAGCTCGTCTCGAAGATCTTCCACCTGGAAATCGATGATGCGATGCGCAAGCTCAACATGATTTTCCCAAAGGTCGAGCAGGTGAAGTTCGAGGGCGATTTCGGCGAAGTCGCGACCTATGTCGGCGACTGGCACCAGACCTACGAGCGCGAGCATCAGGCGATCTTCGGGCCGATTGCCGGGCTCTATACGCTGGTCCGGCGTCTCAGCTCCGGGATTATCCACACGGTGGGTGCGCTCGGGTAACGATCCCGCGCGGCTGGGGAACAACCGGCGGATTGTGCGAACGGGGCGGGTATGGTTAAGCTCGGCCTAGTTCCGTCCAATCGCTTGAGGTTTCCCCATGAAGATCGATTTCGCCGCCAAACCGGCTGCCAACGCCGCTGTCCAGGTCGTGCTCGTCGCTGAGGGCGGCAAGCTCGGCGCCCGCGCCGAGGGGCTCGATAAGAGCCTTTCCGGCGCCTTGCAGCGCGGCCTGGCTCTGCCCCGATTCAAGGGCAAGAAGGGGGAGGTGGCGGACATTCTGGCACCTGCCGGCTCCGCGCTGCGGCGGGTGATCATCCTGGGGCTTGGGGCAGCGAAAGAGATCGACGCGCTGTCGCTCCGCGAGTCAGGCGGCGCGCTTGCCGCTCATCTGCTGGCTGAATTCGAAGGCGCTGCAATCGTGCTTGTCGACGCCGTCAAAGGTGCCAAGCTCGATGAGGCGCAGATTGCCGCTGAACTGGCACTCGGTGCGAGCTTGCGGAACTACCGCTTTGACCGATTCCTCACCAAACCAAAGCCTGACAAGGCGCCGGCACTGGCCGGCATGTCCTTCATCCTGTCGAAGCCGGCGGGCGGGCAGAAGCTGATGCTGCGGCAGCAGGCCCTGGCCAACGGTGTCAATCTGGCGCGTGACCTCACCAACGAACCGCCCAATGAACTCTATCCGGAGAGTTTTGTGTCGCGCGCCAAGGCGCTTGCGAAGCTGGGCGTGAAGGTCGAGGCACTTGACGAGAAGGAGATGGCGAAGCTCGGCCTCAACGCCTTGCTCGCGGTGGGGAAGGGCTCGGCCAATCCGCCGCGCCTCCTGGTTCTGCAATATCACGGGGCGCCGTCCAAGAAGAGCGAAGGTCCGCTGGCCTTCGTGGGCAAAGGCGTCTGCTTCGATTCCGGTGGCCTGTGCATCAAGCGTTCGGGCGCCATGTATGACATGAAGGGGGACATGGCGGGCGGCGCCGCCGTTGTCGGTCTCATGCGGGCCTTGGCGGAGCGCAAGGCGAAGGTCAATGCCGTCGGTGTGGTCGGCCTCGTCGAGAACATGCCTTCCGGCACGTCTTACAAGCCGGGTGACATCGTGAAGACGCTGTCGGGCCGGACGATCGAGATGATCGACACGGATGCCGAAGGGCGCCTGGTCCTCATCGACGCGCTCTATTACACGGCGACGCGGTTCAAACCGAAATCGATTGTCGACATGGCAACGCTTACCTATTCGATCCAGGCCGCGCTGGGAACGGTGTTTGCGGGCATATTTGCCAACAACGATGATCTCGCCAAACAGTTGGTTGGCGCGGGCGATGCCGTGGGCGAGCGGCTGTGGCGGATGCCACTCGACAAGGCCTATGATGAGCATCTCGAATCCCGCATCGCCGACATCAAGCATCATGCGGATGATTCGGAATCCGGCGATGCCCCGCACGCAGCTGCCCTGCTCAAGCAATTCGTCGAGGACCGGCCGTGGGCGCATCTCGATATCGCGGGGCGTGAGTTCGCCAACAAGGATCGAGCGACTTGCCCAGCGGGCGGCACCGGCTATGCCGTTCAATTGCTGGAGCAATTCGTCGCGAAGACGGAAGGGCTCGTCTAGGCGGCCGCAATTCTTTCATCGAATTTATCTATATAGGTCATAGGGAAAGGTCCCTGTGACCTATATTTGTAATCAATCCATCATCAAAGATGCGCAGTTCGTGGCCAATTTCCTGGCGCCGCATTTGGCGGTCGCACACCAGGAGATTGGGGAATGAAGAATTGGATCTCGCGCCGGCAGATGGCGCTGTTGGGGGCAGCTGTTCTTGGCTCGGCGGCCGCCCTCTTTTCCGCACCGCAGCCGACCTTGGCCGACAATGTCGTCCTCAAGGTCTATACCGCGCTCGAAGAAGAGCAGCTGCCGGTCTACAAGAAAGCCTTCGAGAAGGCCAACCCGGGTATCACGATCGAATGGCAGCGTGATTCCACGGGCGTGATTTCGGCCCGTCTGCTTGCCGAAAAGGACAACCGTCAGGCCGATGCGGTCTGGGGTCTTGCGGCGACGAGCCTGATGATCCTCGACAAGGAAGGCATGCTGGAGCGTTATCGCCCGGCCGGTTTCGACCAGATCAAGGCCGATTTCAAAGACACGCGCAGCGGCTGGCCGACCTGGGTCGGCATGGACGCCTGGGCGTCGGCCATCT
>CAZUAL010000035.1:0-4270 GCA_964618305.1 uncultured Dongia sp.
ATCAGACATCCGGATGAGCAGCCATGAGCAGCAACGCCTACCAGGTCCTGGAACAACGTTTCGCCCGCATGGGGGCGCTCGGTGAAGCGGCCGGCATGCTGCATTGGGACATGGCGGCGGTGATGCCGGAAGGCGGGCACGAATCGCGCGCCGAACAACTCGCGACGATCAATGTGATCGCCCACGAGATCCTGACCTCCCCCGAGACGGGCGACCTTCTGGCGCGGGCCGGCGGCGACACGTTCGATGATTGGCAGGCCGCCAACCTGCGTGAGATGCGGCGCGTCCACAGCCATGCGACCGACCTGTCGCCGGACCTGGTCGAAGCGATCACCAAGGCGCGCGCGGCCTGCGAAAAGACCTGGCGCGAGGCACGGCCGAAGAGCGATTTCAAGCTGGTCCAGCCGAAGCTCCAGGCGGTGCTGGACCTGACCCGCGAAGTCGCCGCAGCGAAAGCCGAGAAACTTGGCCTTTCCCCCTATGACGCGCTGATGGACGAATTCGAGCCGGGCGCCCGCGCCGTGGACATCACGCCGATCTTCGACGATTACGCGGCCTTCCTGCCCGGCTTCCTCGGCAAGGTGCTGGAACAGCAGAAGCGCCGGCCGCCGATCGTCGAGCCCAGGGGCCCGTTCTCGGTCGACTCGCAGAAGAAGCTTGGCGAGCAGCTGATGGCGATGATCGGTTTCGACTTCGCTCATGGCCGGCTCGATACCTCGCTGCATCCCTTCTGCGGCGGCACGCCGGACGATGTGCGCATCACCACCCGCTACAACACCGACCATTTCGCCGATGCCATGATGGGTGTCGTACATGAGACGGGTCACGCCATGTACGAACGTGGCCTGCCCAAGGAATGGCGCCGCCAGCCGGTCGGTCAGGCCCGCGGCATGGCGCTCCATGAAAGCCAGTCGCTGATCGTCGAAATGCAGGCGGCCCGCAGCCCGGCCTTCTGCCGCTACCTCTCGCCCTTGCTCAACCGCACCTATCCCGGCAACGAAGCGGCCTTTACGCCGGAAAACCTCGCCCGCTTCTACACGCGCGTGGAGCCCGGCTTCATCCGCGTCTCGGCCGACGAGATCACCTATCCCGCCCACGTCATCCTGCGCTACCGGCTGGAGCAGGCCCTCATCGCCGGCGATCTCAAGCTCGGCGATTTGCCGGCCGCCTGGAACGAGGCCGTGAAACAATTGCTCGGCCTCACTGTTACGTCCGACCGGGAAGGCTGCCTGCAGGACATCCACTGGTTCGATGGGGCCTTTGGCTATTTCCCCTGCTACAGCCTCGGCGCGATGACAGCGGCCCAGTTCTTTGCCGCCGCGGTCGCGGCCGAGCCTGGCATTCCCGCCGCGATCGAGCAGGGTGATTTCTCTCCCCTCATCGGCTGGCTGCGCCGGAACGTGCATGCCCGTGCGTCCAGCATGACCTCGCCCGACATCATTCGGGCGGCGACCGGAAAGCCATTGGATGCCGGGATCTTCCGCCGCCACCTGGAACAGCGCTATCTGCAGGCCGCCTGAAGACCTTCCGGCAGCGGGTTGAGCATGGCGCCGGGGTGCCGCGGCATCGTGATTCCGGCCAGTATCCCACACCCCGGTCTGTAAACTTGAGCGGCAATCGTTTAATCGCTTGAGTCGGCACCCGCGGCTTGGCAGCATGGCCGCCGGGACCGAGGCGGATGATAAAATTCAACGGAAAGTCATGGGGTAAACTGGAAACGGCGCGGCGGTCCTATCTGGCCTATCTGGCCGCTCTCGCCGTGCTCGGCATTGCCTTTGCCTATCATATCGGCTGCCAGATCGCCGAATTCTGGCCGACTTTGGCGCCCCCGCTCTGGGGCGCACCAGCCCTTCTGGTTGGGCCGCTCCTGCTCTTCGGATGGCGGTCGATCCCGGCGCTCATTGTATCCGGATTTGTCGCGCGACTCTTCATAGAAGCGGATTGGCGGGCGGCTGCGCTGGCGGCGGCTGCGGACCTTGCCGGCGCAGTCCTGGTCTATGGCGCAACGCGGATGGCCATCCCGATCGACCTGCGCCTGCGCTGGCAGCGTGATCTGGGCAAGCTGCTGTTGGTCGCGGCCGTTATCGTGCCGGGCATCGTCTTTGCCGCGGTCGCCGGTTTCAGCGCATCCTTCGGCATCATCGACGACGCGCTCGCGGCCTTCTCCATCCTGCTGGCAGCAAATGTCACCATACTGCTGGCCGTCGTTCCCTTCGTTCTGATCTGGGCGACGCAGGTCCAGGTGCGCCCGCCGCATGCCGCTGAGGTCTTGTGGCTCGTTGCCATTGGCGCGGCTTTCCTGTGGCTGACCCTGCGCCCACCGCTCGCCATCATCCGCGAGATGGTCTATGCCTGCATTCTCGCCCTGCCGCTTGCCTTCTATGTCCTCACGCATTACGGGAGGCGCGGGGCCAGCTTGGCGGCCCTTGCATTCGCCCTGGTCATCGTCAGCGGTTCGCATCACGGCGCCATCATCTTCCACCACATTGCCGGCACTCATGAAAGTGCCGCGCTGCTGCTGTTCGTGCTGAGCTGCGAGCTGGGTCTCATCGCCGTGGCCGTCGCCCGGTCGGAGCATGACCGGCAGCAGGACCGCATCGCCGAGAATGAATCGCGCCTGCGCATCCTCATCGACAACAACAAGGTGGCGCCCTACGCCATGCCGGGGCCGGACTTCATCACCTACAGCTATATTAGCGAGCGCATCGAATCGATCACCGGCCATTCGGTTGCCGACTGGCACAAGCCGAAGGCCTGGTTCGGCTACATGCATCCGGAAGACCGCCAGCGCATGGAACTCATCAGCGGCCGCGATCTGAAGCCGGAGCAGGATTACGAATGGGAATACCGGCTGGTGCACCAGAATGGTTCCGCCGTCTGGATCCGCGACCTCTTCCGCATCGACCGCAAGGTCGACGGTTCGCTGGAACTGCGCGGCATGATGATCGACGTCACCGTCTTGAAGAGCCGCGAACTGGCTCTTGCAGAACGGGAGAAGGAATTGCAGGAGGCGCGCCGCCATGCCGAAGAGGCGAACCGCGCGAAGTCCAGCTTCCTTGCTTCCATGAGCCATGAACTACGCACGCCGATGAACTCGATCATCGGTTTTGCCGAGGTGCTCAATGCCGAAGCCTTTGGGCCGCTGACCGGCAAGCAGCGCGAATATATCGACGATATCAGCGATTCCGGACAGCATCTCCTGACGCTGATCAACGACATCCTCGACATGTCGAAGATCGAGGCCGGGCGTTTCGAACTCAACGAGGATCTGGGTGAACTCAGCCAGATCGTCACCGGGTCGGTGAAGCTCAATGAACGCGAAGCCGCCAAGCGGCAGGTGACACTCGAAATCGACAATCAGGTCGGCCAGATTGGCATCTACGCGGACCAGCGCAGCATGCGCCAGATCCTCATCAATCTGATTTCGAACGCGGTGAAATTCAGCCATGCCGGGGGACGCGTCACCGTCTCGGTACGCCGGTCGATGGCCACGGGCGGAATCAGCATCGCCGTTACCGATCGCGGCATCGGCATGTCGCCGGAAACCCTGGCCCGGATCTTCGAGCCCTTCTTCCAGGGTTCCGGCGAGGATTTCCGCCACAAGCGGGAAGGAACCGGCCTGGGCCTTGCCATTTCGCAGAAGCTTGCCGACATGCACGGCGGCAAAATCACCCTGGAAAGCACCCCCGGCAAGGGGACGACCGTCACCCTGCACCTCCCCGCAGCGCGCATTCACCCCCTGGAACAGACGGCGCCCCAGTCGGCTCACTGACTTCCCGTCCGCCCGCTGACCTGCCTGCCGCGGAATGCGCGGGAAGAGCCCGCGGCATGACAATTTCGCAATGCCGCGGCGGTCTGGCGGGGTCCCTTTGCCTTGTCAGGGGAGGCGCCCGCCCGTAATTTGGGGCCGGTTCTTCCGCTCCCATCCGACGAGGTTTCCCTTGCGTTACATCAGCACGCGCGGCCAGGCGCCCAAGCTCGATTTTGAGGCCGCCCTGCTTGCCGGGCTCGCCCGCGACGGCGGGCTTTATGTTCCGGAAAGCTGGCCCGCCTGGAGCGCCCAGCAATTCCGCAAACTGGCCGGGAAGCCCTATGCGGAAGTCGCCGCCGCGGTCACCAAACCCTTCATCGGCAAGGCGCTGAAGCCGGCTGCCGCCGAAAAGGCCATCAATGCCGCCTACGCGACCTTCCGGCATCAGGCCGTGGCGCCGCTCGTCCAGATCGATGAGAGCCTGTGGCTGATGGAGCTTTTCCATGGCCCGACCCTCGC
>CAZUAL010000035.1:4280-19548 GCA_964618305.1 uncultured Dongia sp.
AGCAGATGGTTGAGGACGCTTCGGCGCCCGTTGTCGTGAAGGCCACGCGCTCCAACTCGCTGGGGCTGACGGCCGCACTGGGCGCAGATGCAAACGCAGACGATGCAGCGGCGTCGCTGCCGAAGTGCTGGGCCAGCTCTACGACATCGTGCTCAAAGAGCGCGGCGAGCGCATCACCATCGTCGGCGCGACGTCGGGCGATACCGGCTCGGCCGCGCTCGAGGCCTGCAAGAACCGCCAGTCGATCGACATCTTCATCCTGCATCCGAAGGGCCGCGTCTCTGAAGTGCAGCGGCGGCAGATGACGACGATCGATGCCGGCAACATCCATAACATCGCCATCGACGGCTCGTTCGACGATTGCCAGGACATGGTGAAGGCCATGTTCAACGACCCGGCCTTCCGCGACCGTGTCAGTTTGTCGGCGGTGAATTCGATCAACTGGGCGCGCGTGATGGCGCAGATCGTTTACTACGTGACCGGTGCCCTGGCCCTGGGCGCCCCGGACCGGATCGTCAACTTCGCCGTGCCATCGGGCAATTTCGGCAATGTCTTTGCCGGCTACGCCGCGCGCGAGATGGGCCTGCCGATCGGCGAGCTCATCGTCGGCTCCAACCGCAACGACATCCTGACCCGCTTCTTCAATTCCGGCACCATGAAGATGAGCAAGGTGACGCCCTCGCTCTCGCCGTCCATGGACATTCAGATATCGAGCAACCTCGAGCGCCTGCTGTTCGACCTCTTCGACCGCAAGGGGGAAAAGCTCGGCGCCGCCATGAAGGCCTTCCGCGACACCGGCACCTTCACGGCGCCGAAAAAGGGATGGGGTGCGCTGACCAAGGTCTTCAAGGCGCATCGCCTCGACGATCGCGAGACGATCGCCGTCATGAAGGATATGTACAAACGCACCGGCATGCTGGTCGATCCGCATTCGGCGATCGGCCTTGCCGCCGCGATGGCGGAGCGCAAAGGCAACAAAAAGGGCAGCGCCACCCCGACCATTGCCCAGCCGACAATCGCCTTGGCGACGGCGCATCCGGCAAAATTCCCCGACGCTGTCGAAAAGGCGACCGGCATCCGCCCGGCCCTGCCGGCCCACCTTGCCGACCTGCTGGAACGCAAGGAACGGCTTTCCGAGCTACCCAACGACCTCAAGAAAGTGCAAGACTATGTCCTTGCCAACACGAGGCTTGGCCATAACAGGTAACGGGTAAAACCATTTTGGACAGAATTCCCGCCCCGGACGGGGCCGGCGTCGAGATCACCACGCTGGACAATGGATTCCGCATCGCGACCGACCGCATGAGCTCGGTCGAGACGGTATCGCTCGGCGTCTGGGTGGGGATCGGCACGCGGCACGAGGACGCGGCGGAGAACGGCGTCTCGCATCTTCTCGAGCACATGGCGTTCAAGGGCACCAAGCGCCGCTCGGCCCGCGACATCGCGGTGGAGATCGAGAATGTGGGCGGCGTGGTCAATGCCTATACGGGGCGCGAGCAAACCGCCTATTACGCCAAGGTGCTTTCGGGCGATTTGCCGCTGGCCGTCGACATCATCGCCGACATCCTGCAGCACTCGGTCTATGACGAGGGTGAGCTGGAGCGCGAGCGCGGCGTCATCCTGCAGGAAATCGGCCAGGCGGAAGATACGCCCGACGACATCATCTATGATTATTTCCAGGAAGCGGCCTTCCCCAATCAGAGCATGGGCCGCCCGGTCCTCGGCCGCGCCGAAATCATCGCCGCGCTGAAAGCCGACGAGATCGCGGCCTATCAGCGGAGCCGCTATCGCCCGGGGAACATGGTTCTGGCAGCCGCCGGCAATCTCGATCACCGCACGCTCGTGGATCTTGCCGTCAAGGCTTTCGACAATCTGCCACCCGGCGGCAGCGGTGCGCCGGAAGCTGCCCGCTATGCCGGCGGCGAGTTGCTGCTCGAGCGCGATCTTGAGCAGACCCATATCCTCATCGGCTTCGACGGCATCGGCATCCACGATCCCGACTATTATGCGAGTGCCATCCTGTCGCAGCTCTTCGGCGGTGGCATGTCTTCGCGCCTGTTCCAGGAAGTGCGGGAGAAGCGCGGCCTCGTCTACGGCATCCATTCCTTCGCCAGCGCGTGGATGGATGCGGGCCTCTTCGGCATCTATGCCGGCACCGGCGAGCGCGAAGCGGGCGAGCTTATCCCCATCGTCTGCGAGGAACTCCTGAAGCTGCCGCAGGATATCTCGCAGGAGGAATTGCTGCGTGCCGCGGCACAGCTCAAGGCCGGCATCCTGATGGCGCGCGAAAAGACGAGCGCGCGGTGCGAGCAACTGGCGTCGCAGCTGCTGATCTTCGAGCGTTACCTGCCGCCGGCGGAGATCGTCGCCAAGATCGAGGCGGTGACGATCGCCGATCTCGCCCGCGTGGCCGCCCGCCTGTTCGCCGGCCGGCCGACCCTGACCGCCATGGGGCCGATCGGGCAGGTCATGGACCTTGCATCTTTGCGTGCGCGCTTGCAGGCTTGAGCCCAATCGCCGCCTAATCCGCGGCGGATCGAGGCCAGGTGAGCATGTTTCTCTTTGAACCGACCTACCGGCCGGCCCCGGTGCCGCTGCTTGGAAAGGATGTGTACCTGCGGCCGCCGCTCCTGGCGGATTACCGCGCCTGGTCGGACCTGCGCGGGCTGAGCCGCGCCTTCCTCGAACCCTGGGAGCCGCTCTGGGGCGACCAGGCCCTCACGCGCGCCACCTACCGGGCCAGGGTCAAGCGCGTGGCCAGCGACTGGAACAACGACCAGGGCTATGCCTTCCACATCTTCGCCACGGGCAAGGGTGGCCTGCCGCGCGATGCGCTGCTGGGCGGCGTCAATCTCAACAATATCCGCCGCCTCTCCGCGCAATCATGCTCGC
Organism: uncultured Dongia sp.; assembly: GCA_964618305.1. Taxonomy (GTDB): domain Bacteria; phylum Pseudomonadota; class Alphaproteobacteria; order Dongiales; family Dongiaceae; genus Dongia. Next base: position 7,173 of record CAZUAL010000035.1, read on the forward strand.
TGGGCTATTGGATGGGCGCGCCCTTCGCCGGCAAGGGCCTGATGCGCGCGGCACTCGATCTCTTGCTGCCGCATGCCTTTGCGTCGCCGGATGTCGATCAGCCCGGTCTTGGATTGCACCGCGTCGATGCCGCCTGCATTCCCGACAATCAGAGGAGCCGCGCCCTGCTGCGCCGCTGCGGCTTTCACGAAATCGGCCTTGCCCCCGGCTATCTGAAGATCAACGGCGCCTGGCGCGATCACATCTGCCATCAATTGCTGGCGGAGGATTTCGCGCGCAGGTCAGGCGTGGCCGACATCGCCTGAAAGTGCGCCGAGATTGGCGCCGATCTTGCCGATGCAGCGTTCCCATTTCTCGTTGAGATCGTCGCCGAAGATGAGTTCCTCGTCGGCCGGGACGTTGAGCCAGGCATTGGCCTGCATTTCCTGATCGAGCTGCCCCGGCCCCCAGCCGGCATAGCCCAGCGCCAGCACGGAGCGGCGCGGCCCCTGTCCGGAGGCGATGTCGCGCAGGATGTCGAGCGTCGCGGTCAGGCCGATTTCGGAACCCACTTTCAACGTCGCATCCTCGTTGTAATCCGCCGAATGAAGTACGAAGCCGCGGCCCGTTTCGACCGGCCCGCCGGAGCGGATGCGGATATGTTCGACCGCCTCGCCCGTTTCAATGCCAAGCTGGCTCAGGAGATCGGGAAAGGTTAGCGCGCCCACGAGCCGGTTGAGCACCAGCCCCATGGCGCCGTCGCCGGTATGGGCGCAGAGGTAGATCACGGTGCGGGTGAATCTGGCATCGCGCATCTGCGGCATCGCGACCAGCAGTTGCCCTGTCATAAAGCCTTGATGTAAAAGCCCTTTATGCATGGCACCTCACCTATATCCAAGGGCCGGCCAGCATGGCCGTTGAAACAAGCCGGCTGCACCGCCCGTACCTTTAAAAGGTATAATCGCCGCCGAAGGTTGGCAATTAGTGAATCATTCTGAAGGCATCAAGTCTTTGCGATCGTTGACAAAACTGGCCAGAGCCTGGCGTCTCGGCACCCTTTTGCTGGGCGCAATCCTGCTCGCCCAGGCGATTCCAGCCCGGGCGGCCGATTCGGCCGCGACCGACCAGAGCCAGGTGCGCCTCATCAGCGCCGTCACGGCGACGGGCGACCTCCAGAAGATCCCTTTCGGCATCGCCATCACCCTCAAGGATGGCTGGAAGACCTATTGGCGGAGCCCGGGCGATGCCGGTTTTGCGCCCACGATCGACATCGCAGGCTCCGTCAATGTCGCGGCGGCCGAGCTTTCCTATCCAGTGCCCCACCGCTTCGAGCTCTTCGGGCTGCAGACCTTCGGCTATGGCGGCGAAATCGTCTATCCGCTCAGCGTGACGCCGCAGCAGCCGGGTGCCGCCGTCACCCTCAAGGCCAGGCTGCGCTATCTCGTGTGCGAGCAGGTCTGCATTCCCTATGAGCACGATCTGTCGCTCGATTTGCCGGCGGGTCCCGCCAAGATCGGCGCCGATGCGCCGCTCATCAGCAAGTACCAGTCGCTGGTTCCCGATGCCGGCGCCAAGGCCCGCTTCAGCCTTGTCGGCGCCCAAGTCGCGAACAACGCACTGGAACTCGCGCTGCGCTCCGACGGCCTGCCCTTCGAACATCCCGACGCCATCATCGAGGGGCCGAGCGGTCTCTATTTCGACAAGCCGAAGGTCGAGTTGCAGGACGGCAACCGGCTGGCGCGCTTCACCTTGCCCATCGACCGGCAGGAAGGCGCGCCGGACCCTGCCGCGACGGCCTTGACGCTCACGATCTTCGACGGTGCGCGCGCGCTTGAGCAGACCATCGTCCCGCAGATCTTCGCCGATGCCGCCGGCACCGATCAGCCGCCGGCTGCCGCTCCCGCCGATGCGGGGCCGGATCTTTGGGCCATGCTCTCCGTGGCCCTCCTCGGCGGGCTCATCCTCAACGTGATGCCTTGCGTCCTTCCCGTCCTGCTTCTGAAACTCAGCCATGTGCTGGAGCATGCGGGAGCGGCACGGCGGCACTTGCGCGCGGGCTTCGTCGCCAGCGCCGCCGGCATCGTCACCGCCTTTCTGCTCCTCGCCCTCATCCTCATTGCGATCAAGGCAGGCGGCCTAACGATCGGCTGGGGCATCCAATTCCAGCAGCCGGTCTTCCTCGGTGTTCTCGCTTTGCTTTGCCTGGCGCTTGCCGCCAATGTCTGGGGCTTGTTCCAGATACCGATCCCGGCCATCGCGGGCGCGCTCGGCAATCTCGCGGACCGCGCCGAACCGCGCCGCCCGCTGCTCGCCAGTTTCCTGACCGGCATTCTGGCAACGGTGCTGGCGACCCCCTGCTCCGCGCCCTTCGTCGGCACGGCGGTGGGCTTTGCGCTGGCCCGCGGTCCCATCGAGATCGCCGCCATCTTTCTGGCGCTGGGATTGGGTCTCGCCCTGCCCTATCTCGCCATCGCCGCCTTCCCGCATCTCGTCGAGTGGCTGCCGCATCCCGGCCGCTGGATGCTGTGGCTGAAGCGCGCGCTCGGCCTCTCCTTGGCAGCGACGAGCCTCTGGCTCGGCCTCATCCTCGCACAACAGACCGGGCTCGTCACCGCGGGTGGAAATGCCGACGGAATCGCCTGGCGGAAATTCGACGCGGGCGAAATTCCCACCCTAGTCAAGGACGGCAAGGTGGTCCTGGTGGACGTCACCGCGGAATGGTGCATCACCTGCAAGGCCAACAAGGAATTTGTCCTCGGCAAGGAACCGGTGTTGGGCGCGCTCAAGGGCAAGGTCGCGATGCGTGCCGACTGGACCAAGCCGGACCCTGCCATCAGCGCCTATCTCGCCGCATTTGGCCGCTTCGGCATACCGATGAACGTGGTTTATGGACCCGGCGCGCCCAATGGCATTCTGTTGCCCGAACTGTTGTCCAGTGACGTTGTTATGAATGCGCTGAAACAGGCGGAATAACCGCAAGTTTCGCATTGGCTTTGCCCGCTTGGCAGGCGATGCCGAGCGGGCCTATATCTAGGTTCGCAATCAGCAAGATTTCCCGCAAGGCTAGATTCTCAACGAGGCAGCTAGGCATCGACCTGCCGCCCGCAATGCAAGAAAGGAATTGCCCATGACGATCAAGGTTGGCGACAAGATCCCCACCGTGTCCCTGAAGTCGATGGACAAGGACGGCATGCAGACTCTTTCCACCGACGACATCTTCAAGGGCAAGAAGGTGGTGCTCTTCGCGCTGCCCGGCGCCTTCACGCCGACCTGTTCCGCCAAGCACCTGCCTGGCTTCGTCACCAACGCGGAAGCGATCAAGAAGAAGGGCGTCGACACCATTGCCTGCCTTTCGGTCAATGACGCCTTCGTCATGGATGCCTGGGGCAAGTCGCAGAATGTGGGCGACAAGGTCCTGATGCTCGCCGACGGCAATGCCGATTTCTCGAAGGCCGTGGGTCTCACCATGGACGGCTCCGGCTATGGCATGGGCACCCGCGCCAGCCGCTATGCCATGGTGGTCGACAATGGCGTGGTGAAAGCACTCAATGTCGAGGCACCCGGCGCCTTCGAGGTTTCCAGCGCCGAAGCGATCATGAAGGTTCTCTGAGACTCGATCCGCGTGCTAGAGGTTGGGCGGCAGCGGCGACGCTGCCGCCCTTTCCTTTCAGTGTTTCCTGAATGACGGCCGACTCGCCGCATATCCCGACATCCCTTGCGCTTGAAATCCTGCAGCGCGTCTATGGCCACGAGGCTTTTCGCGGCCATCAGGCGGAGATTGTCGATCATGTGACGGCGGGTGGCGACGCCCTGGTCCTGATGCCGACGGGCGGGGGCAAGTCGGTCTGCTATCAGATACCGGCCCTGCTGCGCGATGGTGTCGGGATCGTCGTTTCCCCGCTCATCGCGCTGATGCAGGACCAGGTGGCGGCCCTGCAGCAGATGGGTGTCGCTGCCGCCTTTCTCAATTCCAGCCTGTCGCTCGACGAGATGCGCGGGGTCGAGGCGCAACTGCGCCAGGGAGATATGAAGCTTCTCTATGTGGCGCCGGAGCGACTGCTTACGTCCCGCTTCCTCGATCTGCTGCAGACGCTGAAGATCGGCCTTTTCGCCATTGACGAGGCGCATTGCGTTTCGCAATGGGGGCACGATTTCCGCCCGGAATACATTCAACTCTCGGTCTTGCACGAGCGTTTCCCGAGCGTGCCGCGCATCGCGCTCACCGCGACCGCCGACCGCGAGACGCGGCAGGAGATCCGCGAACGCCTCGCCTTGCAGGAAGCCCGGATCTACCTCACCTCCTTCGACCGGCCGAATATCCGCTACCGCGTGGTCGAGCGCAGCGACGCCAAGCGCCAGCTGCTGGCCTTGATCGAGAGCGATCATGTCGGCGAGGCGGGCATCGTCTATTGCCAGTCGCGCAAGCGGGTCGAGGAGACGGCGGCCTGGCTCGTGTCGCGCAAGATCAAGGCGCTGCCCTATCACGCCGGCATGGATGCCGATGTGCGGCGGCGCAACCAGGAACGCTTCCTGCGCGAGGACGGCATCGTCATGGTGGCGACCATCGCCTTCGGCATGGGGATCGACAAGCCCGACGTGCGCTTCGTGGCGCACCTCGATCTTCCGAGCTCAATCGAGGCCTATTACCAGGAAACCGGCCGCGCCGGCCGCGACGGCGCCCCTGCCGAGGCCTGGCTTGCCTTCGGTCTGCAGGATGTCGTGCTGCTGCGCCGGCGGATCGATGAATCGGAGCTTTCCGACCAGCGCAAAGTGGTGAGCCGCCGCAAACTCGATGCGCTGCTCGCCTTCTGCGAGGCGACAAGCTGCCGCCGCCGGGCGCTCCTGGCCTATCTCGGCGAGGAATCAGGCCCTTGCGGCAATTGCGACATCTGTCAGGACCCCGGCGAGACCTGGGACGCGACCGTCGCGGCGCAGAAGCTGCTCTCCGTCTGCTGGCGGACGGGTCAGCGCTTCGGCCTTGGCCACCTCATCGACGTGCTGCGTGGTGACTTGACCGAGAAAGTCACACGCTTTGCCCACGAGCAGCTGCCGGTCTTCGGCATCGGCCGCGACGTCGACACCCAAGTCTGGAAGCAACTCGGCCGCCAGCTCGTATCGCTTGGCTATCTCCTGGTCGATAGCGAACAGTTCAACACGCTGACAGTGAGCGAGAGTGCAAGGCCGCTGCTGCGGGGCGAAGCAAGCCTTACGATGCGCCGGCCGAACGGCAAGCTCGGGCGCGGCAACCGCAAGGCACGCGGATCTGCCGAGGCGACGGTCGCCGCGGCCCTCGCCAAGGCCGATGTGGCGCCGGCCCTGTGGGATGCGTTGCGCGACCGGCGCCGCGATCTCGCGACCGCGCAGAACCTGCCGCCCTATGTCATTTTCCACGATGCGACGCTGCTCGCCATCGCCCAGGCGATGCCGAAACGGCTTGAGGATTTCCTGCACATCCCCGGCATCGGCGAGCGCAAGATGAAGCGCTACGGTGCCGACTTCCTTGAAGTCCTCTCGGCGTTCCGCTAGCGCCTAGAAGCTGATCTCCGCGGCCTTCTTCACCCGCGCCATATGCTGGCCGGCATCGAACCAGTCGAGCAGGCCGTTGTGATGCGCGATGATCTGGTCATAGGTGAGCGCACCCCGGTCGCCGGTCATATGCCCATCGCCGATGAGCGTTACGTCATAGCCCAGCGAGACCGCCCGGCGTGTCGTCGTGTCGACGCAATATTGCGTCATGCAGCCGCCGATGACGAGATACGTCACCCCGCGCTTCTGCAATTCCTCCTGCAAGTTCGTCTCGAAGAAGGCATCGCAGGCCCTTTTGTGCACCAGTGCCTCGCCCGGGAGCGGTGCGATCTCGGGGCGCAATTCCCAGCCCGGCTGCCCCTTGGCAAGCCGATGATCGCCCTGATCGTCGTGCTGCACGACGATGACCGGGGCGCCAGCCGCCCGCGCCTTCTGCTGTAAATCATGGAGCCGCCCCACAACCTCGTCCAGCGCACGGTCGAGGATGGGCTGGCGCTCCGGCGTACCGGCGCCCGCGAGAATTGCCTTCTGCACATCGATGATCAGCAAACCGGTGGTCATGCGGAACTCCATTCACGAGGTTGAGAGAGATTACCGTCCCGGAATCGCGGCGCGGGCCAGGGCATCCGCGCGTTCGTTTTCATCGTGGCCGTTATGGCCTTTGACCCAGATCCATTCGATCTTGTGATCCTTCAAGGCGGCATCCAGCCGCTGCCACAGATCGGCATTCTTGACCGGCTTCTTGTCAGCCGTCTTCCAGCCGCTGCGCTTCCAATTGTGGATCCAGCTGGTGATGCCGTTCTTCACATATTGGCTGTCGGTGTGGAGGCGCACGTTGACGGTGCCTTTCAGCGCCTCAAGCGCCGAGATCGCCGCCATCAATTCCATGCGGTTGTTGGTGGTGAGCGTCTCGCCGCCGGAAAGTTCCTTTTCGACCGCGCCATAGCGCAGGATCGCCCCCCAGCCGCCCGGCCCGGGATTGCCGCTGCAGGCGCCATCGGTGAAGACATCGACGAGCTTAAGCGAAGCGTCGCTCATAGGCCGTAGGCGCCGCTGTGTGCGGCCTGCTGATGAAAGCGCAGCTTTTTCAGATATTCCAGCGGATCCTTCGGCTGCACGAAGGCGCCGGGCGGATGATTGAGCCAATCATAAAGGCGCGTCAGCAGGAAGCGGAGCGCCGCCCCGCGCGCCAGGACCGGCATGGCTTGCATCTCCGCCGCTGGTATGGGCCTGAGTTTGCCATAGCTTTCGACCATCAGGCGCGCCTTGGTGACGTTGAACTCGCCCGTCGGCTCGAAGCACCAGGCGTTGAGGCAGATGGCAACGTCATAGGCCAGGAAATCGGTGCAGGCGAAGTAGAAGTCGATGAGTCCGGAAAGGCGGTCGCCAAGGAAGAAGACATTGTCCGGGAAGAGATCGGCATGGATGACGCCCACGTCCAGATTCTGTGGCCAGTGCGCTTCCAAGAAGGTCAGCTCGTCCTGGATCGTGCGCGACAGGCCGGGGGCGACTTCATCGGCCCGGTCCTTGGTATTGGCGACCAGCGTCCGCCAGCCGGAAAGCGACAGATTGTTGGGCCGCTTCAAAGCGAAGTCGCGTCCCTTCAAGTGGAACTCGGCCATCGCCGCGCCCAGGAGCTGGCAATGCCGCTCGTTGGGCTTGCGCGGCCACATGCCCTCAAGGAACGAGATGATCGCAGCGGGCCGGCCGCAAAGCTCGCGCAGCGCCTCTCCGTCGCTGGCCTTGATCGGCGTCGGGCAGCTCAGCCCCTTCGACGCCAGATGCTCCATCAGCCCCAGGAAGAAGGGCAGATCGGCGCGGTTCACACGCTTTTCATAAAGGGTCAGGATGAAGCTGCCCTTGGTGGTGTGCATGAGGAAGTTGGAATTCTCGACGCCCTCAGCGATGCCCTTGCAGGAAATAACCTCGCCGATGTCATAGGCTTTGAGGAAGGCTGCAAGCTCTCCGTCCGGCACTTCGGTATAAACGGCCATCTTAAAAATTCCGGCTGGGTTAGGCTGTAAGCGCGCGGGGCAGCTTGAAATGCGTGGTCTCGGTCGTGACCGAAACCTCGTGCGAATCGATGTCGAAGCGGTCGCGCAATGCCGCGATCACTTCCTGGACCAGGATCTCGGGCGCCGAGGCACCGGCCGTGATGCCGACGGTTGCCACATTCGCAAACCAGCTCCAGTCGATCTCGGCCGCCTTCTGCACCAGATGTGATTCCGGGCAGCCGGCGCCGCGCGCGACTTCGACCAGGCGGCGCGAGTTGGAGGAATTCGGCGCGCCGATCACCAGCATCAGATCGCATTTCTCGGCGATCGCCTTTACCGCCTGCTGGCGGTTGGTGGTGGCGTAGCAGATGTCTTCCTTGCGCGGCCCGTGGATCTCTGGAAAGCGGCGCTTCAGGACGGCGATGATGCCGATCGTGTCATCGATCGAGAGCGTCGTCTGGGTGATATAGGCCGAGTTCTTCGGATCCTTGACCTCGATCTTCTCCGCATCCTCCGCCGTCTCGACCAAAGACACCGCACCCTCCGGCAATTGGCCGACGGTGCCGATCACTTCCGGATGCCCGGCATGGCCGATGAGGATGATGTGCTGCCCGCTGGCATGATGTCCCTCCGCCTCGCGGTGCACCTTGGAGACCAGCGGACAGGTGGCGTCGAGATACATCAGCTCCCGCCGCTCGGCATCCTCGGGCACCGATTTCGGCACGCCATGGGCCGAGAAAACGACCGGATACTTGCCTGGAATTTCGTCCAGTTCCTCGACGAAGACGGCGCCTTTCTTTTCCAGCGCCTCCACCACATGCCGGTTGTGGACAATCTCGTGGCGCACATAGACCGGGGCGCCATAGCGTTCCAGGGCGCGCTCGACGATCTGAATGGCGCGGTCGACACCGGCACAGAATCCTCGCGGGGCAGCCAGATAGACATTCAGCTTGGTTTTGCTCATCCGGAAGGCCCTGGCACTAGTTGAACCGGCGGTGACTGATTTTGCCTGGAATATAGGGTTTCCGCCCCCTGAAGCAATGCCGAAGGGGTCATGGGCGGATCGAATTCGGTCACGCCCCGGCCGAGGGCGGCGGGGCGGCTTGTCGAAGCTTTCCGGCTGAACTAAAGTCCCGCTATAGGGTTAATTTGGTTAGAGATTCGCCCGATTCCGGGCCCCTTGGGGGAATGAGCAGCCATGACCGAACCGCAGATCGCCCAGAAGGGGCCGTACAAGGTCGAGGTCGAAGCCGGCAAGAGCTATTTCTGGTGCGCCTGTGGCCGCAGCCAGAAGCAGCCGTTCTGCGACGGCTCTCACAAGGGCACCGAGTTCAGCCCGATGAAGTTCGAGGCGACTGAGGCCAAGGCCGTCTACTTCTGCGGCTGCAAGCATTCCAAGAAGGCACCGCTTTGCGACGGGTCGCATTCAAAGCTCTAAGTGCGGCACCTGATCGCGCGGAAAGGATAATGATGAAATCGATGGTTGGCTTGAGCCGCACTCTGATTGCCGCGACCGGCGCCTTGTGGCTGCTGTCCGGTTGCCAAGACAATGTTCCCGACCAGTCGCGCCCATGCCCGGCGGTGAAGCTCATCCAGGATGCCTCCTACATGACCCGCTTTGCCGGCGAGTCGGAGGATCTGGCGGAAACCTCGTTCGAGGCGCGGATCACGAAATCCGACAGCTGGTGCAAATATCTCTACACCGATACCGATACCCAGACCCTGACTTACCTGACCCTGACCTTCGCTGCGTCGCGTGGGCCGAAGAATCCGGACAGCATGGCGAAGTTCAATTATTTCGTCCGCGTGACGGGTCCAGGCGGCTCGCAATTGCAGAGCAATATTCTCGACGTCGAAGTGCCCTTCACCGCCGCCAAGGTGCAGAACTCGGTCGCCGACCAGGTCGACGTGACCATTCCCCTGAAGCAGGGGGAGAACGGCGATTTCTATCGCATCTATGTGGGCATCGCCGTCAACGAGAAGGAATTGGCCTACAACCGGCGCAATCCCCAGTTCTAGGGTCAACGCCAAGAGGCGCGTGCCGCATCTGCACATAAAAATGCCGCTTGACGGATAGTCATGCGGCGGCCCATCTTGCGCGCGGCAAAACCCGTTGTCGGGAGAGACCTAGCCCCAGCCAGAGTGACTGGAGCCAAGGCGCCGAAGGAGCAACCGCCCCCGGAAACTCTCAGGCAAAAGGACCGGCATCGGGGAAAAACTCTGGAAAGCGGATGGCCCCACACCTGGGCTTCATCCCACCGAAGGAGTAAACCGCCGGCTTTGCTCTAGCGCCTATCGGCGCGCGCATTGCAGACGGCCAATCTCTCAGGTTCCGAAGACAGAGGGGGGTCGCGCGGGAAACCGACAAGGTATCCCGGTCGCGGTCGCCATATGTCGGAGGAAGATCCGTTGAGTGAGCCTGTCGGCGCCGATGCGCCCCTTCACGTCACCGCCCTGCATGCACTCCATGTCGAACTCGGCGCCAAGATGGTGCCGTTCGCCGGCTATGACATGCCCGTGCAATATCCGGCCGGCATTCTCACCGAGCATCTCCATGCGCGTGAGGCGGCGGGCCTTTTCGACGTCTCGCATATGGGCCAGATCCGCATCCGCGCCGAGACATTCGCGGCCGCGGCGGCTGCGCTTGAGCGCCTCTGCCCGGCCGATTTCCAAGCTTTGAAACCTGGCCAGCAGCGCTACAGCTTCTTCACCGACAATAGCGGCGGCATCCTTGATGATCTGATGGTGACCCGCATGGGTCCGGGTGACGGGCGCGACCATATTTTCATGGTCGTCAATGCTGGTTGCAAGGATGCCGACATCGCGCATTTGAAAGCCAATCTCGCCGGCCGCTGCGAGATTGAGGTGCTCGGCGACCGCTCGCTCATCGCGCTGCAAGGTCCGAAAGCGGCGGCGGTTTTCGCGCGCCTCGCACCGGAGAGCGCCAAGCTCAAGTTCATGAACGGCGGGCCGCTCAAGGCCGCGGGCTGCGACGTGATCGCTACCCGTTCCGGCTATACCGGCGAGGACGGGTTCGAAATTTCCGTCGCCAACGCTGACATCGTCGCCTTCGCAAAGAAGCTGCTGGCCGAAGCGGAAGTGAAACCGATCGGCCTCGGCGCCCGCGATTCGCTGCGGCTCGAAGCGGGGCTCTGCCTCTACGGCAACGACATCACCGAGAAGACCAACCCGGTGGAAGCCAGCCTCGTCTGGGCGATGCAGAAGCGCCGCCGCGAGGAAGGCGGCTTTCCCGGCGCCGGCATCATCCAACGCCAGCTTGCCGAAGGTCCGTCGCGCCTGCGCGTCGGCATCCTGCCGGAAGGCAAGGCACCGGCCCGCGCGCATACCGAGATCACCGATGCGAGCGGCCGCGTCATTGGCGAAGTGACGTCCGGCGGTTTTGGCCCGAGCCTCGGCGCGCCGATCGCCATGGGCTATGTCGAGAAGGCCCATGCCGCCATCGGCACGTCCGTCAACCTCATGGTCCGCGGCAAGGCACTGCCGGCGAAGATCGCCGCCATGCCTTTCGTGGCCCATCGCTATCAACGCTGATCCGACATGGTCAGCTTCACTGGGGAAAGGCGCGACGATCCGTCGAAGCGCCGCAACATGAACGAGGAGAATTCGATGAGCGGCATCCGCTTTGCCAAGGATCATGAATGGGTGAAAGTCGACGGCGATATCGCCACCATCGGCATCAGCCCTTATGCGCAAGAACAGCTGGGCGACGTCGTCTTCGTCGACCTGCCGGCGCTCGGCAAGAAAGTCGAGAAGGGCAAGGAGTTGGCCGTGGTCGAATCCGTGAAGGCGGCGAGCGAAGTCTACGCCCCGGTCTCGGGTGAGGTGGTCGAGATCAATTCCGCGCTTGGCGATGCGCCGGGCACGGTAAACGAGGATCCGCTCGGCAAGGGTTGGTTCGCCAAGGTGAAGATCGCCAACAAGGCCGAGCTCGACGGGCTCATGGATGAGGCCGCCTACAAGACCTATTGCGACGGCCAGCACTAACAAGAAAGGATCACGGGCATGCGCTATCTGCCCCTGACCGAGGCCGACCGCCAGGCAATGCTGGCGAAGATCGGCGTGCCCTCGGTCGAAAGCCTTTATGCCGACGTGCCGAACGGCGCGTTGCAGAAGGCGCCCATCGCCGGTCTTTCCAATCATCTCTCCGAAATGGAGGTCGAGCGCGTGCTCGGCACCATGGCGGCGAAGAATGTCGGCACGAATGCCGTGCCGAGCTTCCTCGGTGCCGGCGCCTATCGCCATCATGTGCCGGCATCGGTCGACCATCTCATCCAGCGCGGCGAGTTCCTCACCTCCTACACGCCCTACCAGCCGGAAGTGGCGCAAGGGACGCTGCAATATCTGTTCGAGTTCCAGACCCAGGTCGCCCTGCTGACCGGCATGGATGTCGCCAACGCCTCGATGTATGACGGCGCCACGGCGACGACGGAAGCCGTCGCCATGGCCAATCGCGTCACCCGGCGCAAAAAGGCAATCCTGTCCGGCGGCCTTCACCCGCATTACCGCGAGGTGGTGGAAACACATGGCCGCCACACCGGCTTCGAGACCGTCTCGGCACCACTCGACGCGGCTGGAAATGAAGATCTATCGAAGCTGCTCGGTCCGGACGTTTCCTGCGTCGTCGTGCAGAACCCCAGCTTCTTCGGCCATGTCCGCGACCTCAAGGCGCTCTCCGACGCTGTTCACGCTGCCGGCGCTCTGCTCATCGTCGTCGTGACCGAGATCGTATCGCTGGGGCTCGTGACACCGCCGGGCGAGATGGGTGCCGACATCGTTACGGCGGAAGGCCAATCGCTTGGCAATCCGCTGGGCTTCGGCGGCCCCTATGTCGGCCTCTTCGCCGCGCGCGAAAAGTT
>CAZUAL010000036.1:0-19205 GCA_964618305.1 uncultured Dongia sp.
GCTCGGCAAAGGCCGCCGCCACCGCCGAGTTGATCGTGCGCGAGGAAGCGAGGTCGCGCCCCAGCGGCTTTTCCAACACCAGGCGCGAGGCGGCGGTGACAAGGCCGAGTGCCTTCAAATTCGCGGCGATCGGGCCGAAGAGGTCCGGTGCCGTTGCGAGATAGAAGGCGCGGACGATGCCTTCGCGGCCCTTCAGCGTCTCGGCCAGCGCCGCATAGCTTTTGGGCTCGGTCGCCTCAAGGCTGAGATACTGCAAGCGGCTTGCAAATTTGCCCCAGGATTCTTTGTCGAACTGGCCGTCCGTACCGCCATTGCCGGAATGAGTGACGCAATCGTCATGCATCATCCGGACGAAATCCTCGCGGCTCATGGCGCCGCGCGAGACGGCGATGATCCGCCCGTCATCCGGCAGGCGCTGCTCGCGCGCCAGATGGTAGAGGGCGGGGATGAGCTTGCGGCGGGCGAGATCGCCCCGACCGCCGAAGACGATCATGTCGAATGGGTCGGATATGAGGGTGCTGCGTGGTGCGGGCATCAGTCTCTCTGTCTCGGGCTCGTCGTTCTTATGAGGTCATTCCAGTCGCCCGCAGTTTGCCTTGACAGCGCTGTCGTGGCCAGCACGCAGATGAAATAAAGCGTGATTTTTCAATATTTTCGGGCCCGATTTATTTCACGCCCGTGCATTTTCCAAAGCAATTCAGACAGAAACCGGCCAGGCGCCAAAGAACAGCCCGCAGCGAACCCGCTTCAGAATAGAATTGTTATTGTTTTTCAGCTGGATAATGGTGGGTGCGACAGGGATTGAACCTGTGACCCCTACCGTGTGAAGGCTGAGGACAACTATGCACCGTTTACTCGCAATTGCGATTTAGCCGCATAAATCTTTGCAGTAGCTATAAAAATTGATGCACAACTTCGCACCGTTTGCTCGCATCTACTTGCTCGCTTGGTATCCCGCTGGTATCCTGCCATAGTTTTTGATGCCGGGATACCAAATTGGAGGCTAAGTGGCTGAACAGGGGAGCTTTACGAAGCGCAAAATCGACGCGATGGGGCCGGGCGACACCCTTTGGGATGACGACATAACCGGCCTAGGCATCCGGTGCCGATCTGGTGGCGCCAAGAGCTTTTGCCTCAAGTACCGGATCGCCGGGCGCCAACGATTGATGACGATCGGCCGCTTTGGCGCTCCCTGGAGTGTCGCGCTCGCCAGGAACGAGGCCAAGCGGCTCCTGGGCGACGTGGCGCGGGGCCACGATCCGGCCGAGGGCAAACTGGCGGAGAAGCGCTCCAAGACGGTCTCGGACCTCTGCAAGGACTACCGGCAAGCGATTAAGACCCTGCCTACCCGCCGGGGGCGCCTAAAGACGCCTGGCACGCTGGCGATCGAAGCCGGGCACATAGACCGGCATATCATCCCGCTCCTCGGAACCCGCAAGCTCGGCAGTGTCACTCGCCGGGACGTCGAGAAGTTCCAAGAGCAGATCGCCGCTGGTGCGACCAAGGCGACGGTAAAGACCAAGAAGCGGGGCGGGCTGGCCCGCGTGACCGGCGGCCAGGGCACCGCGGCTCGCTGTCTGAACACCCTCGGCGCAATCTTTGCCTATGCGGTGCGGACGGGGTTGCGCGAGGATAACCCAGTGCACGGGGTCGTGCGCTTTTTGGGCAAGAGCACCAAGAAATTCTTCAATCCAGCCGAAATGAAGGCACTCGGCGAGGCGCTGCTCGCCGCGGCGGTCGACCAGCCGCAGGCCGTTGCCGTCATAAAGCTACTCGCTCTCACCGGCGCGCGTAAGAACGAGATCGCTCACCTGCGCTGGCCCTGGGTTGATCTGCACTACGGGGTTCTGCGCCTTCCAGCCTCCAAGACGGGGGAGCGCCTTATCGTGTTGGGCAAGCCTGCGCGCGATCTGCTCGGGGAGTTGCCGCACGAACAGGGGACCGACTTTGTGTTTCCACCGCTACGCGCCGGCAAGCTATTCGAGGGGACGCCCAAAGTCTGGCGCGACGTTTGCGCCAAAGCTGGGGTGCAGGCTCGCCTACATGATCTTCGGCACCATTTCGCGAGCCTGGGTGGTGAACTGGGATATGCATTGCCAACGATTTCGGCGCTCCTCGGCCACAGCATCCCGGGAACGACTGGGCGCTATCTGCACCATACCGACGTCCACTTGAAGGCCGCGGCGGATCGGATCGCCGAGGCAGTGCTCGCGCGCTTGGATGGGCGCGCCGTCAGCGCTGCTTAGACCTCGAACGGGTCGCGCTAGGGGTGCCTAGTTTGTGCCGAGTGTTAACGGCCTGCATTCGCTATGCTTGGGAACGAGGATAGGCCGGCCAGCCGACAAGCGCGCTTCCCGTGACGCGCTTCCTCGTCTCGACCCTCACGGCCTCGTCACGGAGAGGGAAAATGCAAGCTCCTGCTGGCTATCTGGATTTCGGGGACGCTACTCAGAGGCTCATAGCGAAGCGCTTTCCTGCCGCAGGCAAGGTCGGCTCAGCCCGTTGGAAGGCGGCACGGCGCATTGTCGAACGCAACCTGCTATTGCCAGCGCTTCAAAGAGGGGCACTTGCAGCGTATTGCGAACTCAAAGACGGCCTTCGGGTCATTTCGTGCGCGGAGTGGCACCGCGCCAACGCTATCGACTTTGTCGAATACGGTGTCGTCGACGTTTGGCCGCGCGGGCGCTTGCCGCTTCTTATCAAGCAAGACGATTTCGACGCGCTCGTGGCAAACCTAACCGTGGTGGCAGGTGCGGCCCAGAGCTCAAATATGAGAGGAACGGCACCGAAGCCGGTACGAGAGGTGAGCGACAGCGAACTGAACAAGGCGATGCAGGATCTTTGCAGCAGGGCCAGAAGCGACGGCGCAACAGTGGGGCAGCGCGGCGCGCGCGAAGCGATGCGCGCCCACTTTTCCGGTCGCCGCGTAACCGACAGGCGAATTGATGCTGCGCTTATTGATGCTGTGCTTAAGGGGTACGGGGATCCGGCTTGGGCAAAGCCGGGCAGGAAAACAAAGGCTCATGGCACTCTTCCTGCCCTGACGGGAAATTGAAGCGACAGAATTGATGCGGAATAAATTGATGCAGCAATTGCTGCATTTGCTCCGCTTTTGAGACCACCGCAATCTGCTCCGACGAACCACGCCGCATTCGTTGCGTTTTCAAAGCAGTTCGCGAGGGCTACAAAATGGCTAAATCCGATCTTCTAAATTCCGCCGCCCGTTTTGGGAACGCACAAGGCGGTTCTGCAAGATCCCGGGAACACCTGTCGGAGGGTAGCTCCGTCGGCGGGCTACCGCCGACATTGCCCGATCTGACGCTAGAGCAGCGCCTTCTGTACGATCGGGACAGGACACCGATGGGGCCGTCCCGGTACGAGCGATGCCGGAGCGAGCGGAAGGTTGGGCCACCAGAAGAGCGTTTTTTCAGTGAGCGTGAAGCGGCGGTCTTCCTAGGTGTCTCGGTCCGCAGCCTTCAGTCCTGGCGCCAACACGGCTGTGGTCCCCGCTTTCGTCGACACGGCCGGTCAATCAGGTACGCACTCTCCGACCTGCTCGCATGGTCAGAAAGCACCGCGGCAACCAGCACCTCTGCCGTTACTGAGTGAGCCCAAAATGGCAGATGGCGCGCGGCTACTCGCTTCCAGATCATGCGGCGCAACGCGCGCCGAATGGGGTCGTTTCCAGGAATTGTGCGGCGGGCCGGCGGCGCTCTTGCCGGCTGTCGCCGACGCCAAGGCCGCAATCAAGGCCGGGTCGCGGCTGCGACAGGATCAGCTTGGCAAGGTGCCGTCGCGCTATCTGGGCGCCGAGGCGGCGGGCTTCGCCAAGTGGACGGCGCACCAGTCGACACCGGGCGAGGTGCGAGCCTGGGCCGAGCATGGCGGCTACTCGCTGTGCGTTCAATGCCGGCCGGATGGGCTCCAGGCCATCGACATAGACATAGCGGACCCGATCGAGGCCGGGCGCGTCGTCTCTTTCGTCGAGGATCACCTGCTGCAGCGCGTGCCGCTGCGCTGGCGCGCCAACAGCGGCAAGGTGCTGATCCCCATCCGCGTGGCCAAGGCGATCCGCAAGCAGGTCATCAAGACGCGCCACGGCAATATCGAGTTGTTGGGCGACGGGCAACAGTTCGTCGCTGCCGGTACCCACCCGAGCGGGGAGCGGTACCAATGGAAGATGAGCGACGGCGATGCCCGCCTGCCCACAGATATCGACGTGCCGGCGCTGACGCTCGAGCAGTTCGAGGATCTGGCCGCGGCGCTCCAGAATGAGTACGGCATAGCGCCGATCGTCGAGGGCAAGGCCAGCACCGCCCCGCGGTCCGAGGTCATGGCGCGGGTCCACACCAACGACCCTGTCGCCAAGTTCCTGCTTGAGAATGGCTGGGTGCACGACGCCAAGCCCGATCTGTCGCTGATCATCCGCTGTCCGTTCGAGAAGGGTCATTCGACAGGCCAGGCGGGCGATAGCTCGACGGTCTATTACCCGGCCCACACCAACGGCTACGAGCAGGGGCATTTCAAATGCCTGCACGCATCCTGCTCGCATCGGGCTGACCATGAGTTCCTGCAGGAGTGCGGGTTCGAGCTCGCCATCGTTACCGGCGAACTGGCGCTCCCGGCGCCAAGCGTGGCGGGTGCCGCAGGCGGCGGCGTAGGGGAGGGCGCGCCGCCCCCGGCGCCAGCGCCCAGCGAGGACTTCTACCGCAAGGAGGTGCAGCGCTTCCTCGAAATGAAGCTGCCGCGCGATAAGACGGGACGCGTCGAGGCTACCCTGCCGAACCTCGCTCGGGCGCTGCCCTTCGACGTCGTCCTCGGCTGCGCCATTGCCTATGACACCTTCCGGCAGGTGGGGACGGTGGCCTGGGCGGGTGAGCGCGCGCGGAGCATCACCGACGCCGATATCGTTAAAATGCGCGAGCGGCTTGAAAAGGCGCCGTTCCGCTTCAAGCCGGTCGGTAAGGAAATCATGCGCGACGCGCTGGTCGCCTATTTCGACCGCAACGCCTATGACAGCGCCGTCTCGTGGCTGCGCGCACTCCCCGCATGGGATGGGCGGCCCCGGGTCGAGCGGTTGCTGGTCGACTATCTGAGCGCCCCTGACACGCCCTATGTGCGGGCGGTGGGCCGCTACCTCATGTCGGCGCTGGTGGGGCGCATGCTGGCGACGGCAGCCCCCTTCAAGGCCGACATGGTGCCCATCCTCGTTGGCGCTCAGGGCATCGGCAAGAGCACCTTCCTGTCCTTGTTGGCGCCGGCTGTCGATCAGCATGTCGAGCTCGATCTGGCGCTCTCCGAGGCCGACCGGGCGCGCCACACCCACGGCGTCGTGATGGTCGAGCTCGGCGAGCTTAAGGGTTTCGCGAAGCGCGATCAGGTCGAGCACAAGGCCTGGATCAGCCGCACCACCGACGTGTTCGTCCGCAAGTACCAGGAAAATAAGAGCGAGGTGGTGCGGCGTTTCGTCTGTGTCGGCACCACCAACGAGGACGAGTTCCTGCAGGACGATACCGGCGAGCGGCGCTATCTGCCGGTGACGGTCGGTCGCCTTGACCGCGCACGTCTCAAAGCGGACCGCGACCAGATTTACGCCGAGGCGTTGGCGCTGTTCGAGCTTGTCGGCGCCGATTTCGAGGAGGCCGAGCGGTTGGCGCGCGAGGAGCACGGCCAATACAAGACGGGTTCGATCTTTCTCGAGGCGATCGCGCGATGGCTCGATGAAGATGACGGGCTTCGCCCCAGCGAACCAAAGAACGGCCTATCGCTAGATGTAGTCCTCCAAGCGGCAGTTGGTTTGTTGCCAAAGGAACTGCACGCGGGAAACAGGCGAGAGGCAGCGCGAGCAATGCGCGCTCTTGGTTGGAATGATGAAAAGCGGAAGGTCGGTGGGCGCACTTTGCGACTGTGGTTTCGGAAATGAAGTGGCGGACGCGGCGCATTGGTGGCGCATTCGTGGCGTATCAAAAATCTCGGCAAATCATAGCGGTGGCATATGTGGCATTTACATCTTTGAAAACGGAGAACTGTAGAAATGGGTATATGGGCACCCCCGGCCCAGACGGCGCATAGCGCAAGGGGAAAACATAGGGAAACCATATGCCCCATCCGCCCCATGTGCCACCGATACCCGCAATAAAACGCGAACTCGCATCTTTTGCACAGAAGCAACCGGCCTCTAGACAAGAAGAAATTGCAAAAAATGCGAACTCGCATTCAACAGCAAGTAGGAGACACAGACAATGGAAAGCGAACCAGCCACCCCTCGCAGTACGTGGCATCCCCTATTCGGCAGGCCGGCGCCGCTGCCGGAGAACCCCGATGAACTTCTGAATGGGTTCTGGTCTTTCAAGACCAGCCAGCTAGTCGAGTGCTGGAACTGCTGGCAAGAGCGCGTCCCGGTTCACGAGCGCTACTATCTGGCGGGAGAGGATGAGGCCGTCCACCTCCTGCTCCGCGACGAGTGCTGGTCACTCGATGACCTATCGGTCGCAGCGCAATACTGCGCGCACGCTGCAGCCATCGCCCATCTATGGCCGAACTCCGGTCGACGCTGGTTCGCCTTGCCGGAAATCTACCGTCGTCCGAGCTACATAATCGGTAGGGGCGGCCGGTTGGCCCGCGTCCGACTTGATGGCGAGCGGCTCCCTGATCCGGTTCTTTTGCCCTTCACGCGTCGCCCGGTAAGCGGAGCCTTCCTTATGCAACCGGAAGAAACCCAGCCCAGCGACATTGCTTGAAATCCAGGAGGCCAGATCGATGATTCACCATATGCACGTCCGCCTCGGCGCAGCGCCGCAAATCGAGAGATTGCCCGCCGATCCGGCCAAGCTGCTCGACGGTAACTGTGCCTTTAGTTTGCGGGAGTTCGTCGAAATCCACAACCGCGGGTGCGCTGGCCAGGCCGGTGCGCTGGCCATTCTGGCGGAAGAATTCGAGGATTACGAGGCAGCGATCGTCTACTTGCTCGCCGCCGGCTTCCGCCCGGCAAGTCGCCTAGATATTGAATACAAGGCACCGCATACCCTTGGCTCACGCGACGCGGACGGAAGCAAGAGCACCATCTACTGGTATCGCCCGCTGGAGGGAGGTGCCGGTTGACAGAAGCCCCCGCCGGCAAAGCCGGTCAACGCTGGGTGGCAATCAACGAGAGCGGCCGACGCATAGGTGCGACGCATCACAACGCGAAGCTGACCGACCAGCAGGTCGACGACATTCGCAGCCGGCACGAGGATCTGGGCCAAAACCCCTGCCGGATCGCCCGGGAACTCGGCATATCCAGGCGAACGGTGCGCAACATCCTCAGCTATCAACGCCGCGCTCAGACCCCCGCCGATTGGAAAAAGCTCAGCGATTAAATGGCGGCATCCGGAGGGGTGGCCCGAAACGGATGCAGATCGGATTATTGCTCATGTTGTAAACCCGTACGTGCGCCGCGCGAAACGACGGCGCCAGCGGTTCGGGGGTTCCTAGGATGACGCAACTGAATGCTCTTTCTGTGGCAACGATCGCGCGCTTTGTCGAATACGACCCCGAGACGGGGGAGATAACTTGGCGCCCGACACGTCGCCATGATGGTGGCAAGCCCGCCTGCATACCCGGCCAAGATGGTAGCCTCAAAGTCAATGTCGCCGGTGTCACTTTCGATGCTGGGCAAGTCGCATGGGCGCTCGCGCGCGGGGCCATCCCGGAGCATGTCGAGCGGATCAACGGAGATCTGACCGACAACAGAATTGTGAACTTGAAGCCGCTCCGCAGGCGGCACTAGCCGGCGGGCGCACCGGCGCCGAAACTACCCGCTCGCATGGCCCTTGACGGGCGTGCGACCCTTTATGCTGCCCGGATGCTGGCGCATGTCTTATGTTCGAGTTTCAAGCGGAGGCCCGCAGCACTGCAGGGCGCGTCGCAACCTGCCTTTGCTCCAACGCGAGCGCCGATCATTTTCGACAGGCCCTAGGGGTCCGCGATGCCGGTTGTTCCCCGCATATCAAACCCATCCGTCGACACGGCGCCCATTCCAAATGCCAGAGTGGCGGTCAATCTCAATGCGGATGCCTTCGGATCGTCGCAGGCCAGGCAACTTCAAAACACCGGGCAGGGATTAAGCCAGATTGGCGACGTTCTGGCGGAGCGCGCCATTGCGTTGCAGGCCGAGGACAACGAATACGAGGCCAAGAACCTCGACCTCGAATTCAATGAGCGGGCTCGCGCCATCCGGCAAAAGTACCTCGATACGTCGGGCCTTGACGCCATGAACGGCTTGGCTGGTGCCGAGGCCGAGCTCGGCAAAGTTCGCCGGGAGATCAGCGCGAAGGCCAGCAATAACCGTGTCGCCATGACCTTCGGGCAGGTGGCCCAGGCACGCTCGATAGAGTATCTCGACCAGTTCGGGCAGCACGCCACCACGCAACGGCGCGGCTATCTTGACGCGACCGACGACGCGCTTGTGGCCACCGCGATCAACGACGGGTCGCTCTCCTGGATGCGGCCGGACGTCGCCACGACGCATTACAACGTCGGCCTAAGCCAGATATACGCCAAGGCCGAACGCAACGGCTTGGGCGCCGAGGCGACCCAGTACGCGGTAAAGCAGTATCAATCGAACTTTTTCGAGGCAGCGGCGGCGCAAGCGATCGGCCAGGATCCGGCCAACGCCATGAAGCACTTGAAGCGCTATCAATCCATGCTGTCGGCGTCGGCGTATGCCAAGCTCTATTCGGCCGCCAAGGCGCAGGATGATTTGTCCACCGCGGCCAGCGGCGCCGAAGCGATCTATAACGACGCGATGCAAAGCGTATCGCCTCGAATGACTGCTGTCGCCAGCAACGACCGCTCGGCGGCGGTCGACGCGATATTCGATGGTCTGGTATCGCAAGAGAGCAGCGGCAACCCGACCGCCATCTCGCCGAAAGGTGCCTTTGGTCTGGCCCAGCTTATGCCGGGCACCGCCGTTGAAATGGCACGCAAGCTTGGGATCGATCCGACGCCGGACAATCTTGCGCGCCCGGATATCAACGTCAAGCTCGGCAAAGCCTATCTGCTCGAGCAACTCAATGAGTTCGATGGAAATATGGTGCTCGCCCTGGCCGCCTATAACGCTGGGCCGGGAAAGGTGGGCGAATGGCTTGATCAGTATGGCGACCCGCGAACTGGCCAGATCAGCAGCGAGGAATGGGCCCGCCGCATTCCCTACAAGGAAACGCGCGACTACATCCCCGGCGTGCTGCGCAATGCCGGATTGACGCCCGAGCCGGTCGCCAACCCCGTGGCGGCGCTTGAAGCTGCGAAAGCACGGGCGGTGCTGGCAGTAGCCGGGATGCCGCAGACAGACGCGGTCAAGTTGATGAAATCACAGGTCGAGGCCAAATTCGAGGCGCAGATTTCGGCCGCCAAGGCCGGCATTGCCGAGGCCAAGAGCCAAGCCTGGACCGCGCTTCTGGGCGGCGCCCGCTTCGCGAGCCTGCCTCCCGCCATTGTCGGCAATCTGGCTGAGGGCGACCAGCGGGCGATGATGGAATGGGATGCCAAGCGCGACAACGTGAAAACCGACCCGGTCCGACTGTCGATGCTCAAAACGATGCGCGACGTGAACCCGGGCGGCTTCGCAACCATCGATCCGGTCGAGGCCTCTACTTATCTCGACAAAGGGGATTTCGGCTGGCTGGTCAGCGAGCAGGCCAAGATCAAGGGTGGCCAGGATATCGACGCCGGCCGCAAGGCTTTCATGACGGTTGCCGAGGAATACGCCTACGGCCCGCGCCTCGGCTTCGTCGAGAGTGAAATCAAAAAGCACCCGGAAAGCGACAAGGCGAAAGACTACGCTCTTTGGATGGACCGCGCCCGGGAGGTCTATAACGCGGCCACGGCGAAGGGCGACAAGCTCAGCGATACCCAGGCGCGGCAGATGCTCGACGAATTGTCTGCCAGCATGGCGCTCGACAGCGTCAAAATCCACGCGCAGGTGAAATACGGCCCGGGCTACCGGGCGCCAACCGGCGGAGTGCGGGAATTCAACGTGCCGGAGGTCGACGGGCCCGCCTACAAATTGACGCTTGATCAGATCCCAAAGCCGCTCCTGTCGGCGATTGATCAGGCCATCGCACGAGCCGGCGACAGCGTCGACGATATCACGCGCCTCAACTACTACATCGCCATGCTCAAGGCGGAAATGGACGCGCAGACCGCCGCGAAGGCGAGCGACGCGGTCAACTATGGAACCCCCGCAGGTGACTTCTAATGGCTGACGGCTCCGAGCCCGCGACCCCTTTCGATCCGCTTGAGCAAGTCGTGCAGCAGCGCATTGCTGAAAAGCAGCGCCAAGCAGTATCGATCGCCGACGCTGTTGCAGGCAGCAACCCGGACCAGTTCGCGAGCCAAATGCGCCTTGCCGATAGCCTCGGGGTGCCGGTCGATACGGTTGCGGCGTTGCCGCAACGGGCGGAGAGCTTGGCCAAAGCCAAGGAGATATCGGCGCTTTTCCCCTCGTACAAGGCGACGGGCGAGTTTATCCGCGATCCGGTCAACATGCGTCTCGTCAACGACGACCTCGAGACGTTGCGGCAGACCGAGAGCATTTGGAACGATATCCGCCAAGCCGGAAAATCCTTCGCCAAGGCGATGGGCGGCATTGGGGCCGACAACCTGAAATCGGCGGCGCTCGTCGGGTCAATGTCTGCCGAGGACACCCTGTCGTTGTTCGATCGGATTGACCGCAGCGGATCCGAGCTCATTCAAACTGGAGGCATCCAGGGGCTATTCCAGATCAACCCGGACCAGTCTGTCACCTTGCAGGACCCGGCGGCGCCAGGCGGCGCCAGGATGCTGCTCCGCGGGACCGGCGACAAGCTCTACGACTACATCATGAACCCGGCCAGCCGCCAGGCTTACCGGAAGCAGGTGAGGCGTGCGACGACGCCGGAGAACCAAGCGGTCTACAAGGCGGGCAGCGCGGCGCAGAAGTGGCTGCAGTCTACTTTCCTGACCACTCCCGCCTTTGACGAGAGCCTTGCGGGGCAGGCGGCGGCAGGTACCGGGTCGGCGGTCGGCTATCTGCTGACTGCGCTCGCCAATCCGGGGCTTGCCGCCGCCGCGGGCGCTGGGCAAGGCGCCACGGCACAATATGAGGATGCACGTCGCAGCGGCGCCGATATCAAGACGGCCCGCCGTGCTGCAGGAATGGGCGGCATTGTTGGCCTCAGTGAGTTACTGCCGGCCGAGGCGCTCATTGCCCGATTTGGCGCGGGCGTGGTCGATCGGGCGCTAGGTCGCGTCGCAGGCCGCATTCTGTTGGGCACCGCGACGGAAGGCGCGGAGGAGATCGGACAGCAGATTGCGTCCAATTTCATTGCCCAGCACATGTACGACGCCGAGCGTTCGATTTGGGATGGCGTCATCGGCAGCGGCGTTGGCGGTGCCTCCGGCGGCGCCTTTCTGGGTACGCTATTTGGATTGCTCGACCGGCGCGGGGTGCATCACGTTCGCCGCGTTGAGCAGGCGTTGCGGGCGGGCGACATCATCGGCGCAAGCAAGCTATTCAGCCGAAACCCTCAGAAGGCCGCCGAGTTCGTCGAGAAGGTCGCCGGCAGTGATCAAATCTACATCCCGGGCGAGACGATCAAAGAGCTATTTCAGGCCGATGGCGGCGCCAACGCCAACTCGATTGCGGCGCAGTGGGGCCTGACTGCAGATCAGATCAGCGAGAGCCTGGCCACCGGTGCCGATATCGCGGTTCCGGTAGCGCAGTATGTGACCCGCATCCAGGCGACGAGCGCCGGGCGGGCGCTAGCTGACGTCGTCCGCGTGGGTGAGTTCGGCATGTCGAAGCGAGAATTCGCGCGGTATCAGAGTAATCGCGACGCAATGATGGCCGATCTTTCGCGACAAGTGGGCGAGGTCAAGCAGGCCGTTGAGCCGATGCGGCAGGTATTCGACGACGTCTATTCGCAGTTGCGGCTTGCCGGGCGCGCGGTGACGGAAGCACGAAACCTAGCGGCGATCTATGCGGCGCGTGCCGAAACACGTGCGCAGCGTCGCGGCAAGGGCGAGAGTGCGCTGGACGTCCACCAAGCCAACAGCCTTTCGATCAAGCTGGTGCTCCCCGAGAGCCTGCAGGCGCTGAACGACGGTCAACTGTCGACCGTCATCGCCGCGGCCATGCGGCCATCCCAAGATATCGCCTCCGGCGCGGCGGACGCCCCCGCTAAGCAGGCCACATCCACGGCGCGGGAAGCGCAGAACCCCGCCGAAGGCCGAGCCGCTACCCCGGCCGGGGGCGCCCTCGACGCTGCCCCGGAGGCCGTCCCGAGTGCAGAGGCACAACCTCAACCGATCGGCCCTGGGCCTTCCGAAGGCCAAGCACCCGTGCCCGCGGCAAATGCTGGCGAGGGAGTGAGCATCCCGGCCCTGAGTGCGGCTGTGCGGGATCTGCGAGCGCTGCTCAATGCGCTCTCGGTTGACCTGCAAAAAGCAACCGAGGAGGAAATCCGCGTGGCGCTGGCCAGTCATGTGCGCGCCCAGGTCAAAGAGGCCGGCGCGACCTATTCCCAAGACGAGGTGCCGGGTGCGGAGGCGTTCCGCAAAGACGCCGCGCACTGGGCCAAGCGGCTGGCACTGCTCACGCAAGGCGCGGTGCCGGCCAGTCAGCACATTCGCCTGGGCCGCGTCCCCGCCGTCTTGCAGGCGGTTGGCTTTGGCAAAGGCAACCTCGTCATGCTTGCCGGCAAGATCTACAAGGTTCTGAAAGAGCACCCGGAAGTTCCGCGCGCCGTGTTTGACCGCCTCCCGGAACTCATATCCGACCCGCTGGCGGTGTTTCCCTCCGGCAAGAACGACGGCAGCTATGTGGTCGTGCTGGATGCCAAGGACACCGCGGCGAACTTGATCATTGCCCCCCTCCAGAAATCGGGCTCAGGCAGTGACAATCAGGCCGCAAGCGTCGTTCTCAGCGTCTACGGGCGGGAGGGTGCCGATGGCGACTGGATACAGCGCCAGATCGAAGCTGCGCTGATGCGCCGCGAGAAGGTCTATCTAAAGGAATTCAGCCCTGCCACCAGAGAGGACGAACCCGGGTCCGACCGTTTCCAAAACCACCGCCCCGAAGGCGGCGCGGTCAACCCTGCACATCCGATCCAACGTCGGGTAGCGCCTGGGGTCAGGGCCAGGGGAAATATAGTAACGCGTGCCGACGTGGTCAAGCCGGCCACCGGCATGTTTTACCAGCCGGCATGGCATGGCAGTCCCCACAGCTTTGACGCATTCGATTTTGCGCATATGGGCAAGGGCGAGGGAATGCAGGCCTTTGGCTGGGGTGGCTACGCGGCCGGCAAAAAGGCTCTAGCGGAGTATTACCGCGACACGCTGTCCAATCCCGACGAGAACCCCTTGCTGCTCGACGGCCAGCAAATTGACACAATGGTGCATGACGAGCTCGAAACCAAGTTTGCGCCGTTCTACAAATGGCTTGGTGTTGATGGTCGTGAGCGAATGACGTCGCTCCTCGTCACCCTGTCGATGGTGAATGACACCGCCGAACTGCCGGCCGTCGTCCTCTCCCTCGACCCGCAAACGCGGGCGCTCTATCGTCGGCGCATTGAGGGGAAGTTGAGCAACGCCCCCAAGAAAAACCCCGGCCGGCTCTATGCGCTTGACGTTCCCGACGACAGCGAGTTGCTGGCCTGGGATATCCCGCTCAATGAGCAGCCCCAGGCGATACAAGATGCAGTGCAGCGGGCGGCTGAAAGTCTGCGCCCAGGCTTCAAGCTGGACCTTCGGCGCACCGGCCAAGCAATCTACATAGACTTGGCGCTGCTCTCCGGCCTGCCCGCGGTGGAGATGCAAAGGGCCGCGTCGCTGGCGCTGCTCAACGCCGGAATTCCGGGCCACCGCTACCTCAACGGGGAAACGCGCGCCCAGGGCGCGAGCGACAACCCGGAAGATTACAATTATGTCATCTATGACGCCGGCAGAATGCGGATCACCAGCTACGAGCAGCCGGCGCGGGGTAAGATCACATTCGGGCAGTCTGGCGCGATGGTGCAGCTTTTCACTCGTGCCGATGCGTCGACCATGCTGCACGAAACCGGGCACTTGTGGCTCGAGGAACTGATTGCCGACGCGTCGGATGCAAGCGCGCCTCAGCAGATCCGGGACGATTTGGCGACCGTGTTGAACTGGTTCGGCGTTGCCGACGCCTCGCAGATCACAGCGGTGCACCATGAGCAATGGGCACGCGGCGTCGAGCGATACCTTATGGAAGGAAAGGCCCCGACCACCGCCCTTCAAAGAATATTCTCGGACTTCAAGCGCTGGCTGCTTCGCATCTATCGGACTGTCACTGAGTTGGGGTCGCCGATCAACGACGAAATCCGCCGGGTCATGGACCGCCTACTGGCGCTTGATGAGGAGATCGCCGCGGCGCGCACCGACGCTGGCCTGCGCGCGCTTTTCACCGAGGCGACTGCGGACAGCATGGCCAAGTCCGAGTTTGAGGCGTATCGGCAGAAAGTGTTGGAAGCCGATGCGGCGACCAATACCGAATTGCTGGGCAAGGTCATGGCCGACCTGCTTAAGCGTCGGACTGCGGAATGGCGCGAGGCAGAGAGGCAAGAGCGCGACGCGGCCACCGAGGAAGTCGGCGCCCGGCCGGTGTTTGCGCTGATCCGCTATCTCCGGGACGGCGTCTGGCTTAACGGCGATGCGGCGCCTGAACCCCGCCTGACGCTCGACCGGCAGGCGCTCATTGACATGTACGGCGGTGAGACTTTCGCCGTCGACGAGATCCTCAAAATGATACCGCCCGGCACCTATCGGGCCGAAGGCGTCCACCCGGATATGATTGCCCCATGGTTCGGCTACGCCTCCGGCCGTGACATGGTCGACGAAATGGTGGCGGTGCAGCGGGAAGCCGAGGCGCTGAAAGAGGCAGGTGATCCGCGATCCCCACAGCAAAAGGCGGTTGACGATCTGGTCGAGGGCCGAATGCAAGAGGCATTCGGTGCCCCGCCTAGTGCCGAAACAATCCGCGAGGAAGCGGAGGCCGCCATCCGCAACGGCCCTCAGGAGGAATTGCTGGCGACCGAATTGCGCGTCCTCGGCCGCAAAGCCAACCGGCAACCGACACCCTTGCAGCTTGCCAAGGACTGGGCCGCCGAGCAGATCGCCGGGCGGCGCGTTGCCGACGTGACAGCGGTACAGCACTACGCTCGCGCCGAGGCGAAAGCCGCACGAGAGGCTGAGGCCGCCCTTATAGCCGGCAGGTTCGACGAGGCATTCGACGCGAAGCGACGGCAATTGCTGAACATGTTGCTGCATCGGGAAGCTAAGAAAGCGGCCGATGCGGTGGGCAGGGCAGTTGAGCGATTGCAGCGCTACGCCACCGTGCGCGTCATCAAGGGCCTCGACCCGGATTATCTCGACCAAGTTCACTCGCTGCTTGCCCGTTTCAACCTCACCCGCCTCTCGCAGGCTAAGATTGAGCGACTTGCTTCCCTGGGTGAGTGGGCCGCCGCGCAACAGGATGCCGGAATTGCCATCAATGTTCCAGGCAAACTCTTGGACCAGGCGTATCGCGTCCACTACACGAAAATGACCGTCGCGGACTTGCTCGACCTGAAGGACACGGCCGACCAGCTTGCCCATCTTGGCAAGCTCAAGAGCAAGCTGCTCAAGGCGCAAAAGGATCGCGAGATCAATCAGGCCGCCGAGGAGATGCTGGGCGCGCTGCTCACCAACGTGCCAGCGCACGGCAGGCTGCAGGGCTCGTGGCAAGATCGCAATCTCGGCTGGTTGCGAGGGTTCCTGGCCGAGCATCGTAAGCTGGAAAACCTTGCGATCGAATTCGATGGCGGCAAGCGGGGGCCTTGGTGGAACCTGATCTACAAGCCGCTCTCGGATGCTGCCGAGGACGAGGCGACGCGGACCCGACAGGCAGGACAAGACCTCAAGGCACTCTTTGCCGTTTTTTCCAAGGCCGAGCGCAAGGCAATGGCGGAGCACGTAACGGTGCCCGCGCTCGGTCGGGTCATGACCAAATGGGATCTGCTCTCTCTTGCCCTGAACATGGGCAACCAGGGCAATATTGAGGCCGTCGAGGATGGCAACGGCTACAAGCGCGACGACGTGATGCGCCTGCTTGCCAGCAGCCTTACGAAAAAGGACTGGGATTTCGTACAGTCGGTCTGGGATTACGTCGACACGTTCTGGCCCGAGATAGCCGCGCTTGAACGCCGTATGACCGGTGTCGAGCCGGCGAAGGTGCAGGCCACCCCTGTTATGACGCCGTTCGGGGTCTATCGCGGTGGCTACTATCCCTTGAAAGGCGATGCCGAGGTATCGAGCAAGAAAGCGGCGGAGGACGCCAACGAACGATACCAGCAAATGCTTGGCGGGGGTGTCAGCCGCGCGGCGACCCGCCACGGGCACACCAAGGAGCGCATCGGATTTGGCAAGGCACCCGTCAAGCTCGATATCGGGGTGCTTTTCGGACACGTGGCGTCGGTCATCCACGACCTGACGCATCGTGAGGCCGTGGTCGACGTGCATCGGCTCGCGACCCGGCTCGACGTTACCGATGCGCTGAATGCCACAGCGGGTCGAGAGGTGCGCGAGATATTAGACAAGACCATCCGCGCGGTCGCCGGTGGCGAGCCTGAGCCGAATACAAGGCTCATGACCTTCATACGGCGACTTCGGGGCGGCTATGTCATTTCCCGTCTCGGCCTCAATGTGGCAAACGCCGTGCAGAACTTCACCGGCCTCGCACCGGCCATTGCCTTGGTTGGCGAAAAGCGGATGGTTATGCACGGCATTCCGTTCCTGTCGAACCCGGTTGCAATCGGGTCAAAACTGCGCGGGATCGCCGGCAAGTCCCCGATGATGGCGGACCGGCTCCGTTCCTCTAGCCGCGACATGCGCGACGTCATCAACAGTATGGACCCGCGCAAGGAATTGCGCGAGACGGCCAAGCGTTGGGTCATGGGGCTGACTGCCTATACCGATCTGGCTGTTGCCGGCGCCACTTGGACAGCGGCGTTCAACCAGGCGATGGAAGGGGAAGCCGATACCGCGGCCGGTGACGAGGCGGGGGCAATTGCCTATGCCGATAGCGTGGTGCGCCGGGCGCTCGGCGCTGGCTACGCCAAGGATCTGGCGGACATTCAGCGCGGTCATGAGGCCGTCAAGCTTCTGACGACCTTCCTCGGTTATTTCATCAATATATTCAACATGAACATCGATCAGGTGAGGGGGCTGCGTCGAGGCCAGATCAACCCGCTCCGCTTCGCCTTCAACATGCTGTGGATAAACACCATCCCGGCTTTGCTCGGCGACCTGATTTTGAATGGTGGCCCGCCTGACGATGACGATGAAAACCGGCCCTGGGCCTGGGCGAAGTGGGCCGCTACGGCGCATCTCCGTTGGTTGGCAGGTGGTGTTGTCGGCCTGCGCGACCTCGTCTCGGCCTGGATGGGTTGGGCACCGCCCACGGCTTATGCGGCGTTCCTCGAGGCCAATAAGAACTTGGCTATCCAAGTCGGGCAGGGCGACCTCGACCGTAGTCTGATCAAGTCCGCTCTCAATGTCATTGGCCCGATCGCCAGTATGCCGACGGCGCAGATATTCAAGACCGGCGACGGGCTCACCCGATGGATGGGCGGCGAGGACCTATCGGCGTGGGAAGCGCTCGCAGACCCGCCGCCGCTCAAATGACCAGTCGTGGGCGGGTGCGGTCTGTGAGGCCGCTTTACTGGGTTAGGCTCCGCAGGAGCACGGCCGCCGCAAAGCGCCGAGTGCCACTGGATTGCAAGGGAGAGGTTCCATGTGCTTGATCGCAGCCCCAGCCGCCGCAGTAGCAGCGGGTACTGCCGCAGCGGCCGGCTCGACTGCGGCTGCGGCAACGGCAGCGGGCACCGCTGCGGCGGCGGGTGCTACCGCAGCGGCGTCTTCCGCATCTACGATGATGCTAGCATCGCTCGCCACTTCAGTTGCCGGAGCAGGGCTGTCTGCCTTCGGGCAATGGAAGCAAGCCCAGTCGCAAAAGGCCATGTACGCTGCCGAGGCCAAGATCGCCAAGCAAAATCAGAAGATCGCCAACGCTCAGGCGGACGATGCGATAAAGCGTGGCGGCGAGGCCGATATCGAGTTGCGGCGTCGGTACGCCCAGACCCGCGGGAGCCAAGTTGCCAAGCTGGCCTCGAACGGGGTGGCGCTCGACGAGGGGAGCGCCCTGTCGGTGCTCCAGGATACCGACATGTTCGAGCAGATCGACAGCCAGCGCACCAGGAACAATGCCCAGCGCGAGGCGTGGGGCTATCGGGTGCAGGGAGAGAACTATGCGGCCGACGCCGCAATGTCTCGGGCGGCCGGCCGCGCTGTGGCCGGTGCGGCGCCCCTCGCCATCGGCGGGTCGCTGCTATCGTCGGCGGCGGAGGTTTCTGACAAGTGGTTGCGCTTTAAGGCCCAAACGAGCGGCCCGAAGCTGGACAATTTCTCTTACGAAGGCATGACCTAATCGCGCCAGCCCAGGTCATGCCATCGGACGCCCCCCGGGGGCGCGTCTAAGGTCAAGCTGTCAACGTTCGCAAGGGGCCGCGATGGCATATGCTGACGAGGGCTTCGCCTTTCAACGGCGCTCCGGCAGACGCGTTACCCAGGGGAGCAGAAGCACGGGAGGCCCGCGGGTTTACCCGGAATCACAAATCCGGGGGCGGCGGGCCTTCCGGGGCGCCTGAAGCGCGACGACAGACACCGCCTCAATTGCGGCCGGGGATGACACAGCTCGCCCCGGCAGCGCCCGGCGAAGTTATAGCTCAACCTTGGGCGGTCTGGAACCTTGAATACGAACCCGGGGGCGGGGACTGCTCGGCCGATCAAGGGGCCGTGGATGACGCCAGTAGTCGTGCAGCTATTTTGCCTTGGGTCGCGGCCGGCGGTCGGGAACTTTGCCTTTCGACTTTGCGGCGGTCTTGGCCGTTTTCTTTGCCGAACGGGCGATGACCTTCTGCATCAGTTTCTGAAGCGGCGTTAAAACGGGCTGCAGATCGCCGGCTCGCTGTCAGGACTACTGGGGCAGTCAGCGGCGATCATCACAAGGCCAAATACGGTTGCGTGGTATCCAGGTGGTATCCTGGGTCCATTTAGGTCAGAGACATTTACCATCTAAGTACTTGAAAAGATGGTGGGTGCGACAGGGATTGAACCTGTGACCCCTA
>CAZUAL010000037.1:0-2504 GCA_964618305.1 uncultured Dongia sp.
GATCAGGACATTGTCGGCATGAACGGTGTTGATGCCATGGCGGCGATTGAGGTCGTCGGCCACGGCCTGACGGACCTCGGGGATGCCATTGGCCGGGGTATAGCCATGATGGCCGTCTTTCAGCGCCTTGATGCCGGCTTCGACGATGTGCGCCGGGGTCTGAAAGTCAGGCTGGCCGATCGACAGGGCGACAATGCTGCGCCCCTGGGCGCGCAGGGCGTTGGCGCGGGCCAGCACCTCGAAAGCGGATTCGGTTCCAAGTCGGCTCATGCCGCTGGCAAGCTGAAGCATCGGTCTTCCCCCGGTTATCTGATGGATTGGCCGGTGCTGGCGCCTTTTATGGCGCCAAATCCGGAACGGTGCGGCAGTTTATGTAGCTCGAGCCGACGTGAGAGGCTCTCCGCGACGGATTGTTATACTTGGGCGACAAGCGGGGGTTATGCAGAAAGGGTATAAGCCGCAAATATTCTATCATCCTGGGGAGGGCTAGCCGACGGGAGCGGCGGAATTGAAGGCGTCCAAGGCTGTTAAGGCTGCGCCGGCGTGGGGCCGAACGGCCCCATTAACCTTGACGGGAAGGGAGTGCTCGGTTACATCGCTGCCCGCCGGAACCGTTTTCTACTCGGTCTGGTTTGCCTCGGTGGCGGGTGTAGCTCAATTGGTTAGAGCGCCGGATTGTGATTCCGGAGGTTGCGGATTCAAGTTCCGTCACTCGCCCCACCAACTCCCCACATTCTTATTACATTTTATCAAGGCATTAGCGGAATCTGCACATTTTTTGCTGCAGTGCAGTGCCGGCCACAAAACCGCAATCATCCGCGTGTAACTACATCCCCCAAGAGAGTCATTTCGGGGATCCGATCAGCCATGGACGACGGCGCCGTCACCGCTTTTGATAAGGCCGAAACCAAGAATCCCACGAGCCGGCAGCCAAGCCCAGAGCAGGCCCCAGAAAACGGAGCGATCGCAGAGCTGGACAGGCATGTGCATGCCTTTGAAGGCTACATGACCCGCTCGCTCAGCCCGACCATTATTTCGTTGGCGCTCTATGATTGGCTCATTCATCTGGGCAACGCTCCGGGCAAGCGTCTCGATCTATGGCTGAAGGCCTGGGAGCACAGCTTGGCCATCGCCAAGGAAGCGGGACGGGCCGGAGCCGACGCGGACGAAACCGACAGCAGCAGACCAGCCGCCGATCGCCGCTTCGCCAGCCCGCAATGGGGAAACACGCCGTTCAATCTCCTGCGCGAGAGCTATTTGCGTTGGGAGGATTGGTGGCAGGAGGCGGCGACCGGTGTCGTCGGGGTTAAGACCAGCCACGAGAAGATCATCAGCTTCCTCGTTCGACAGGGTCTGGATGCCTGCTCACCGGCCAATCATCTGATCAGCAATCCCGAAATCCTGCGCGTCACGATGGAAAGCAGCGGCGGCAATCTGCTCCGCGGCGCCTCCAACCTCATTGAGGATTTCAAGCGCGTTGGCAACGGGGAAAAGCCTGGTGGCAATGAACGGGTCGGTCACGATCTGGCGGTGACACCCGGCAAGGTCGTCTTCCGCAACGAAATGATCGAACTGATCCAGTATTCGCCGACGACGGCGGAGGTCCGGGCCGAGCCGATCCTGATCGTGCCGGCCTGGATCATGAAATATTACATCCTCGATCTTTCGCCGCAAAACTCGCTGGTCCGCTACCTGCTCGACGCGGGCTTCACGGTCTTCACGATCAGCTGGCGCAATCCGGGCTCCGCCCAGCGTCATTGGGGGATGGAAGATTACAGTACATCCGGAATCGCCGCGGCGCTCGACACGATCGCCGATATTGTCCCCGGCCAGCCGGTTCATGCTTGCGGCTATTGCCTTGGCGGCACCTTGCTGGCGATCGAAGCGGCACGGCTCGCCCGCGATGGAGAGGCTCGCCTTGCGAGTCTGACGCTGCTCGCGGCGCAGACCGATTTCACCGAAGCCGGCGACATCAAGGTCTTCACCAGTGAGGATCAAGTCGCGTTCCTCGATGATATCATGTGGCAGCGCGGCTATCTCGACGGCAAGGAAATGGCCGGCGCCTTCCAACTGCTGCGCGCCAACGATCTCATCTGGTCTCGCTTCGTGCGCCAATATCTGCTGGGCGAGCGCGAGGAGGGGACCGATCTCACCTCCTGGAATGCCGACCTGACCAGGCTGCCGCACCGCATGCATGCTGAATATCTGCGGCGGCTCTTCGTCAACAACGAGTTGGCCCAGGGTCATTTCCTGATCGACGATCGGCCCATCGCCCTGACCGATATCCGTCTGCCACTCTTTGCCGTCGGGACGGAAACGGATCACATCGCGCCGTGGCGTTCTGTCTACAAGATCCGCCTGCTCAGCCGTTCGGAAGTGACGTTCGTCCTTACCAAGGGCGGCCACAATGCCGGGATCGTCAGCGAACCCGGCCACCCGCATCGCCACTTCCGCATCGCGACCGAAGGGCCCGAAGACCGGTTCGTCGATCCTGACCGTTGGAT
>CAZUAL010000037.1:2514-10208 GCA_964618305.1 uncultured Dongia sp.
CATGGACGAGTGGCTGGCCACGGCCGAGTCCTTCGAAGGTTCCTGGTGGCCGGCTTGGGTCGATTGGCTGAAGCAGCGGTCAAACCCAGTCGATGTTCCTGCACGCAAACCACGGCAAGGTCTGTGTGCCGCCCCTGGTACATATGTTTTGGAGGCCTGAACCGCGTGATTTCGTTGAATGGTAAGATCGGACTCGTTGTCGGTATCGCCAACGAACACAGCATCGCTTACGGATGTGCAAAAGCCTTCAGATCGGCCGGAGCCGATCTGGCCGTCACCTATTTGAACGAAAAGGCGCACCCCTTCGTGGCGCCGCTTGCCGAGACTCTCCAGGCGGGATTGCTCCTCCCTTGCGATGTCGAGGAAGCGGGGGCCTTGGAAGCAACCTTTGAAGCGATCGACAAGCGCTATGGGCGCCTTGATTTTTTGCTCCATTCTATTGCCTATGCACCGAAGGCGGACCTGACCGGCCGGCTGCTCGACAGTTCGCGCGAGGGCTTTGCGCGGGCGATGGACATTTCCTGCCATTCGTTTCTGCGCATGGCACGTTTGGCCGAGCCCCTGATGAAGAATGGCGGCTCGCTTCTCACCGTTTCCTATTACGGCGCCGAGAAGGTCGTTGAGCATTACGGCGTCATGGGGCCGGTCAAGGCAGCCCTTGAATGTGCCTCGATCTATCTGGCCAACGATTTGGGTTCCCGCGGCATCCGGGTCAATGTCCTTTCCCCCGGTCCGATCGCGACCCGTGCGGCGTCAGGTATCCCAGGCTTCAATGATCTGATGAACGACGCGCGCCGGCGCGGTCCGACACATCACTTGGCCGGCATCCAGGATGTGGGCGCAATGGCCGCATTCCTGGCAAGCGACCTCTCCAGCAACATGACCGGTAACATCATCTTCATTGATGCCGGTTCGCACATCGTCGCCTGAAGGGAGGTTGGATCATGGTGGAGAAATCAAAGATCGCCGCAGCCCTCGATGAAGCGGGCCTGCTGCTTCCCGATCTCATCGACAAAGCCCTGGCAGCTAATGATCGCATCAAGGTCATCTTCTCCTGGCTGCAATCGGCAATCATCCGGGCCGACAATCCGAACGGCGCAGCGCCGAACATGGCGGAGGAGGCGCGCCTTCCCGGTTTGAGCGGCCTCGATCTGCAGGACGGGCTGGGCGCTGCAAGCCGCAGGGAAGGCGGATATCACGTTCCGGGTGCGAAGGCGGCCATCGGCTTGGTGCTGAACGACCTTGCCGCCATGCTGGCGCCCTTCGCCGCTTCAGGGAGTGCCGAGCCGAACGCCGGCTTTGCGCTGCGGCTGCAGAAGCTCAGCGCGCTTCCGGCACTCGACGGTGATCTGCTGCCCACTACCCTGGTGACGGAATTGACGCATGCTCAGCGGGGTTCCGCCGATTCCATGCACCTGCTGGTGATGGACATGCACAAGGCCCTCAACGCCTTGCAGGCAGGCATTGCCGAGGAATCGATCGACGGTGCCCGGGTCTATCGCATCAAGGATGAGGACCGCACCGCGATCGCCGCCTTCATGAAGGGGCTCAGTCGCACGGCGCCGCTGAAGTTCGATCATCCCGGCCTCGGCACGACGGCAACCCGGTCCGGCGACCGGCTGACCATTCAGAACGATATCGGCACGACCGATGCGCATGTCCTCGTCATCCATGTCGAAGGCATGAAGGTCAGCCTGACCTATACAGACGTGCATAGCCGCCGCCTGCGCTTTTTCCAGGATCGTCTCAAGCGGGCACATATGACCTGGAGCGACACGCGCCAGCGCCATGTGGCGGGCCTCGAAGAAGACGAGTTCTATCAGGCCAACGGTCTCTGCGACGCAAAGGATATATCCGAGCGCGATGCGTGCCTGACGGCCATTGGCGCGGCCCTCGTGTTCCTCATCGATTGGAACAAGGCCCGCAAGCGCCTGCGCAATTTCATGAGCAAGCAGGCGGCGATCGATCTGCTTGGCTGGGCCGCGGACAGCGAAATCGGCCACCGCGGCTTCCTGAAGCTCGGCGGGGAAAACCTAATCTATGCGGCGCTCGACGGTGGCGGCCGCTCCGCCGGCCTCGGCCGTCCGCTCGATCAGATTCTCGGCGAACGGGAGACACTGCTCTTCATGCGCAACGTCCTGCGCACCTGCACGGACTCCCTGCTGTCCCACCGCAGCGCCGACTATGTCGCCGAACAGATCCGGGCCGATCTGATGGTGCGCATCCAGTCCGCCTCGGACCAGGTGCTCGACGTGGCGCTCGATCATGCGGCGCTTCTTCACGATCTTGCCGATCTGGTGGAGGGGCAATTGATGCGTCTGGGCGCGGAGCCGAAGAAGGAGCCCAACGCTGCCCGCCAGCGCGCCAAAAAATGGGAGAGCGATGCCGACCGACTGGTCAACCGGGTGAGGAATCAGGTTGCCCGCAACGGAGTCGATCCGATGTGGCGCAATGTCCTGGTTCACGCCGATGACGCCGCCGACGAGCTGGAGGAGGCGATGTTCAACATCAGCCTGCTGCCGGAAGGGGCGACGCTCGCCTCGCGGGAGACGATCTTGCGCCTTGTTCGCCAGATCACGGGGGGTATTGAAGATTATGTGCGAGCTTTGTCCTTGACCGCGCACATCCATCGCGGTGCCGCGCGCGAGGACGTGCGCGATTTGCTGATGCTGGTCGATCGCTTGCGGGATATGGAGCATGCGTCGGACGAGACGGAACGGGATGCGCTGACAACCCTGGTCACGTCGGCCGTGCAGCCGCAACTCATGCTGCTGGAGCATCTGATTGCCGCCAATCTTGAGTCCGTCGGCGATGCAATCATGCATGCTGGCTTTGTACTGGGCGACCATGTGTTGGAAGCGCGGTTGAGGGGATAAGACGATGAAGCCGAAAATCTACGCAATCGATGCTGAATCCGCGCACCCGGCCGACGAATTGCTGCCGGAAGTGGGGAACAAGGCCTTCAACCTGATGCGCCTGGCGAGCCTCAATCTGCCGGTGCCACCGGCTTTTGTACTCTCGACCGGCTATTGCCGCCAATGGGGCGAGCATGGTCATCGCTTGAGCAAGGAATTGCCGGACCTGATGGCGTCACATGTACGGCGCCTGGAGAATGTTTCCGGCTTGAGCTTTGGTGATCCGAGGCGGCCATTGCTCTTGTCCGTAAGGTCGGGCGCGGCGGCCTCGATGCCGGGCATGATGGAAACGCTGCTCAATATCGGCCTCACAATGGGGACGCTGCCGGGCTTCATCGCCTTGACCGGCAAGCCGCGTCTTGCCTGGGATTCCATGCGGCGCCTCGTGCAGAGCTTTGCCGAAATCGCCAAGGGCGCCGAGGCGGCCGGCTTCGATGCCGTGACCGCTGCTGCACTCGATGCGGCGGGCGTCACCTCCACGGCCGAGCTCGATACGCTATCGCTCCGTGTGTTGACCATGGACCTGATGGCGCACTATGCCTCGGTGCTCGGCGAACCTTTTCCCGAAGATCCGATGGAACAGCTGACCCTGGCTGTGGAGGCCGTGTTCCGGTCCTGGGATAGCGATCGGGCGATCACCTACCGGCGCCTCAACCAGCTCACCGGATTGCCGGGGACGGCCGTCACCGTGCAGCGCATGGTGTTCGGCAATGGTGGCGCGGGATCGGGGTCCGGCGTCGGCTTCACCCGGAACCCGGCGACGGGCGCCAACGAGCTATTCATGGAGTTTCTCTTCAACGCGCAGGGCGAGGATGTCGTCTCCGGCCGCTTCCCGGTTGAATCGGCCGATTCACTGGCGGCGCTCTTGCCCGAAGCCTATCAGCAGCTGGTGGCGATCCGCGACCGCCTCGAACACGCCTTCGGCGACGTCCAGGATTTCGAGTTCACCATCGAGAATGGCCGAGTCTATCTGCTGCAGACGCGTCGAGCAAAACGCACCGACTGGGCGGCACTTCAAATCGCGGTCGATCTGGCGCGGGAAGGAATGATCGAACCGAAAGAGGCCCTCGCCCGGGTGAAAGACCTGCCGCTGCAGAATCTTGTCCGATACCGCTTGCAGGACACAGGGCGCCCGCCGCTGGCGAAGGCCAAGTCGGCGGGCATCGGCGTTGCCAGTGGACGGCTCGCCATGACATCGGCTGACGCCGTGGCGATGGCTGAACGGGGCGAGCCTGCGATCCTCGTCCGGCTCGATACGACGACCGACGACATCGCCGGCATGAACGCGGCGGCCGGCATCCTCACGCGGCATGGCGGCCGAACGTCGCATGCGGCGGTCATCGCGCGCCAATTGAACAAAGTTTGCCTCGTTGGATGTTCTGAACTGAAGGTCAGCGAAGACCAGCGGCAATGCAGTTTCGGCGGCATCGTCTTGAAGGCAGGTGAGTTTGTGACCCTGGATGGCGATACTGGATACGTCCTAGCCGGCAAGGCGGAGATCGTCGCCGAGCGGCCCGACGCCAACTTGGCCCAGGTGGAAGCTTGGCGAGAGCTTCAGCGTGCCAACGACAACCGGGTCAAGGAAACCCAGGACCGAGAAGACCGGACCAGAGAAATTGCTGCGCAGACGAGCGCAGCATAGGGGGATTGATATCCACTATGCTGCAGCGCAGCATAGTGGATTAATCTCGGCCTTTTCGGTTTCTTTCGCTGCGAAAGCAAAAAGAACCGCAAACTCAACAGACTGGCCCTAAAAACCCGCCGTGACTTCCGTGTAAAATTTGGTTAGGGTTCCTTCCGCCCGGCGAGAGTCGACGGGAAGAATACCTAAGCAAAGAGACCGCACGGTCCAAGTTCTGGGACGACAAGAAGAGTTTGGGTGGGGGAGGGACCGTTATCGGTCCACGAGAGGCAGGTCTGGGGAGACCTGCCTCTTACCATTTGATCAGTACCTCATCCCGGCCTTCACGGCCTTCATCCAAGGCGGCTGCACCTTGGCAATCCGGCGATAGACCGGGCAATCTTCCCGGTGTGTCCCCGGCAGGTAGCCGATCGACATCAGGAACTCGCCGACAATCTCACCACCGGTGAAAACGAATTCGCGCTTGAACAGCTTCACCCAGTCGA
This sequence comes from uncultured Dongia sp., assembly GCA_964618305.1. Classification (GTDB taxonomy): domain Bacteria; phylum Pseudomonadota; class Alphaproteobacteria; order Dongiales; family Dongiaceae; genus Dongia. Next base: position 7,557 of record CAZUAL010000037.1, read on the forward strand.
CTTTGGTCTTGGGATGATGGCTGGCGAGCCACGCGGCGAAGGAGCCGTGGCTGCGCTGCAGGCTTTCGATGCGCTTCGCGTTCTCAATGGCGGCGTTTATCTTCAGCCGGTTGCGAATGATCCCGGTATCGGCAAGCAGCCTCGTGCGCTGCTTCTCGCCATAGCGCGCCACCTTGGCGATGCTGAAATTGCTATAGGCCTTCCGGAACGATTCCTGCTTCTTCAGGATCGTCAGCCAGGATAGCCCCGCCTGGTTTATCTCAAGCACCAGGCGTTCAAACAGCTGATCATCATCCTCGATCGGAAAGCCGTAATGATGATCGTGATAGGGGCCATGGAATTCGTGGCCCGGAGCTATGCTGCAATAGGAGCTCATCCCGCTTATCCCTCAGAAACCGAGGCGCTCGATTAATTCGAACAGCGTGAAACCATAGACGCGGAAGAGGGTGAATAGAACGCCCCAGATCAGTGCTGCGACAAGCGTCGTGATGAGCGCCTTCTTGAGGAGCATCGGATTTGTCGGCGCGCCCGGGTCGTGCCCGGCCGCGTGATCCTCGGTCCGGCGTACGCCCCAGGGCAGGACGGCAAACAGCGTCAGCCACCAGATGAACAGGAACATGAAGAGCTGGGTTACGACACCGCTCATGACCCGTTCTCCTCACGCCTGCTCAAGTTCGATCAGCGTCCCCAGGAAATCCTTCGGATGCAGAAACAGGACCGGCTTGTCATGCGCGCCGATTTTTGGCTCGCCATCGCCAAGCACTCTGGCACCGCTCGCCTTCATCTGATCGCGGGCCTTCAGGATATCTTCCACTTCATAGCAGACGTGATGAATCCCGCCCGACGGATTGCGCTCCAGGAAAGATGGGATCGGTGAACCCTCGCCCAGCGGTTGTTGCTGTTCGTTATTGTTTTTGACCAACTCAACGAAAACGACGGTGACGCCATGCTTGGGCTGCGGCACCGGTGCCGAGACTTTGGCCCCCAGGGTTCCGCGATAAAGCTCAGCCGCCTTGCCGAGATCCGGAACAGCGATGGCAACGTGGTTGAGGCGGCCGATCATGGCGATCCTTTCAATGGATTTGACGCTTGGCGTGATTCGGTCCGGATGGTGCGGCGCAGCAGCTTTTTGGTCAAGGCGGCCGCCGCAGCGTGACTTTCGTGTAATTTTCGATCTTAAAAGAATCTGAAAAGTTGATGAAACCCGTCCTGACTACACCCAGGTGTGGGGATTTTCGTTCCATCGCCCTGGATTCCCGGCGGGCCAATAGATAAAATTTGTTATCAATTCGTTAAAAAAATGATTGCCCGTGTGGAGCGAACCATGTGGGCCCCAGCAACGGACGGAAGGTAGCAAAATGACCCGCCTCACGGGAACGATGACGAGCGCCCGGATCAAATCTCGTCAGACCCTGCGCCCAGGCACGATGATCCTGGCGTTCACGAGTTTCATGGCCCTCCTCAGCACGACCGCTTCGGCGGACGTCATCGGCAAGGTGATCCTGCAGGATTATCGCGGCGCGACGGCGACCCCGGACGGGACCGAGAGCACGAAGCCGATCTATTACCAGGATCAGGTTTCAGCTCTCGACATGGTCCAGACCGGTGACGGCGGCGCCACGTCGATGCAGTTCCTGGACGAGACGCGCTTCGACGTCGGTCCCAACGCCATGGTGAAGCTCGACGACTTCATCTATGACCCGTCCAGCACCGAGGGTGCCGGCAAGATTTCGATGGCTGTCGGTGCTTTCCGCTATGTCGGCGGCAAGATGAAGAGTGACGAGAACGTCAAGCTCATCACGCCCACGGCGACGATGACGATCCGCGGGACCGAGCTTGTCATTTATGTCGGTGTCGACGGCACGACCGAAGTCAACGTCGTCTCCGGCGCGATCGACGTGCAGCCCTGCGACAAGCCGGATGTGACGCCGGCGACCATCGGTCAGCGCGTGATCGTGACCACAAGCTGCTCGGCCTCGGTCTCCGCCGCCAGGACGCTCCCCTCGGATCTGGCCGCACTCGACGTTCCCGACGACCTCGGCGACTTTGCGACCGCTGCCGGTGGCGAGGAAAGCGGTGGCGATGAAGGTGGTGACGGTGGCACGACCGATCATGACCGCGTCCGCGATCGGCCGGCGCCTGAGCCAGAGCCTGAGGCGCCCGCGCCGGAACCCACAGGCGGCGAGCAAGGGCCGTCTGAAGGTGGCCCAATCGACGGCGGGCCAACTGACGGCGGGGACGAAGATACCGGCGATACCGGCTCCTTCTAACAACGCCGCAACTACTGAATGAGAAGCGCCCTGGATCATGGTCCGGGGCGTTTTCTTTTCGGATTTGGGTTGACCTCGGTACGAGCCGAGTTGTGATCGTAGTCACTGCCAATCCAGCCGATGCGAATTAGATAAAATTCATCGCAAACTACCGGATTGGACTTGCTGTGTCCGCGCGCCGCATATTTTTGGCATTGCTTCTGATCGGACTTGCTGGGTTCTTCGCCCGGTCCTTTGGGGCGTCCGAAGGCCTGGTCGGCCCGGTCACGCTGGCATCGGGGGAGGAACTCAGCCATCTGCCGGTCATGTACGAATGACTTATCCACGAACCGGAAACGCGTTTCCGGCGACCAAAGGGCAGGACGGCTCAGGTAACGAACAT
>CAZUAL010000037.1:10218-18752 GCA_964618305.1 uncultured Dongia sp.
CCCCTTTCATTGGCGCTTCTGCTTGCGGCAGGGAGCGTCGCATTTGCCGCGCCGCGCGTGGGCTCGGTTGTCCAGCGCGACTATAACGGTGCAACTGCACAGCCGACCGATTCAGCCGAGGTGCACGCGATCCTCTACAAGGATGACGTCTACGCCCTGGATACGGTCAAGACAGGCGCTTCTTCGACAACCGCCCTGCAGTTTCTGGACGAAACCAGCATCGACGTTGGGCCGGGTGCGGAATTGCGGCTCGACAGCTTCGTCTACGATACGGCCTCCACGAAAGGGGCCGGTCACATTTCCTTCGCCATCGGCGCCTTCCGCTATGTCGGCGGAAACATGGCCTCGGAGAAAGATATCCGCCTCGTGACGCCGACCGCGACCATGGTCATTCGCGGCACCGAACTTGTGATCTATGTTTGGCCAAACGGCTCGACCGAGGTCAATGTCGTTTCCGGCGCCGTGGAGGTCACGGGCTGCAAAGGTGGAAGCGGACAATTGGCTATGACTGGCATGAAGGTGGTCGTGACGCAGCTCTGCACCGCCCAAGTTGCACCGGCTCGGGCTCTGCCGGCGGGTATGGCCGCCCTTTCGCTCCCCGAATACGACGAGGGGGTAGAAGATTCAGACGGTGGCAAAGATGATCGCGACAGCAACGGTCATTCGCAGCCGAACTCAGGCGGCGGTAAGAACCGCGGCACCGGCGGCAATGGATCCAGCGGCGGCAACGCGAGCAGCGGTCACTTCATCAACTGATTCACGACAGGATTGCCGAAGCCGTCGACGCTGGCATTGGATTGGACTAAGGGTTGAATGACCCGAAGGAGTCCGATCATGCCCGCCCGTCTCCCATTCGAAGAAGCCAACATCCGCTTCTATCAAGCTTTCGCCCATGCCGATCTGGTGGCTATGGAGGGATTGTGGGCTGCGCGACTTCCGGTCGCCTGCCTTCATCCAGGCGCTCCGCCGCTCATCGATAGGTCCAGCGTCCTGAATTCCTGGCGGCAGATATTTCAGCACGGACACCCTGGAGAGATCCAGTTTCTGCCGCAGCAGGTCCAGCTTGTCGGCGGGGTGGGAATCGTCTGCGGCCTGGAATTGCTGCCGGGCGGGCAAACGGCTTGCACCAACCTGTTTGCCGAGGAAGAGGGGGCATGGCGCATGATCCTGCATCAGGCTGGCCCCCTCATCCCGCGGGATGAAAACAGGAGGCGGACACCTGAAACCGGGAATGTGACCCGGCATTGAGGCCCCAGCAATAGCCCCCCGGCATAGACCCAAAGCCACCATGCGCTAAGGGGGCACTAGCCCCGGCGCGGCCCGGACGGCATATTAACGGGTATGGAACTGAGTCGGGCGAATCCCTGTCGCCTCCTGCGGGTGACCTTACTCGCTGCCGCCCTGTGGGGCGGCGGGTCGTGCTTGGCCTTGGCGGATTACGGCGCCGGGCTGGATGCGTTCAATGCCGGGGCCTACGAACAGGCGCTCAAGGAATGGCAGAAGGCGGCGCTGACCGGCGACAAGCGCGCTCAGCATGCCCTTGGCCTGTTGCTGGAAAGCGGACGCGGCACGAAGGCAAATCTAGCTGAGGCGCTGAAATGGTATGAGGCAGCGGCCGAGCAGGGCTTTGCGCCGGCGATGAACAATCTCGCCATGCTTTATGCCGATGGCCGGGGCGTCAAGAAGGACCAGAACAAGGCGATCGCCTATTGGACGAAGGCGGCCGAGGCGGGCAATGCCACGGCTCAATTCAATCTTGGTGTCCAATACATGCTTGGAAACGGCGTGACGGCGGACAAGAAGCAGACCATCGAACTGTGGACCAAGGCCGCCAATGCCAACAATGTGCAGGCCCAGTACAATCTGGGTTTGCTCTTTGACCGTGGCGACGGCGTCTCCAAGGACGAGAAACTGGCGGCGCACTGGATCGCGCAGGCGGCCGAGCGCGGCCTGGCGGAGGCGCAAATCGACCTCGCCGAATTCTATCGAACCGGCCACGGCGTCGCGCAGAGCCCCGACCAAGCCTATGCCTGGCTCGAGAAGGCCGCCGCCGCCGGCAACATGAAGGCGAAGCAGAAGCTGACCGAGCTTCCCAAGCCGAAGCCGAAAGCGGAAGCAGCGGTCGCAGCGACGCAAAGCCACGGCGAGACAGCACCGGCAGAAGGCCATGCAGCGGAAGGGCACTCTGCGGAGGGCCAGACGACCGAAGGTCATGCCGCGGAAGAGGCCCCTGCGGAATCGCATGGTGCCGGCGAGGCGGCCACGGCTTCCAACACTACGGAGACGCAAGCAACCGAATCTCATACCGCTGCTGACACTCACAGTGCGGAGGGCGAGGCCCATCAGACCGAAGCCGCTGCTGAGGCGGGCGCGGCGGACAGTCACTCAGAAACTCCGGCGGCTGATTCTCATGGCGCGGCGGAGCCTGCTGCGGATAGTCACGGCGCCGCCAATGTGGTTCCGACCGAAGAGGCCGCTGCCGAGGCCGGCCATGCTGCCGAGCAGACAGCGGAATCCCATGGCAGTAGCGATGGTCATGAAGAGGGTGCTGCCGCTCACGGCAATGAAGTCGCGACCGCGCCGGCCGAAGAAGGAACCACCCACGAGGAAACGCCGCCTGCGGAAACGACCGATACCCATGCGGAATCAGAAACGCACGACGCAACGGACTCGCATGGCGCAGCAGGTGAAGCAGCTGTAGTAGAAACCGTGCCGGCGGAGGGGCATGACGCCGCGGGTGAGCATGCGACGAACACGGCCGAAGAGATGCCAGCTGAGCAAGCACCAGCCGAAGGGGAAGGGCACGCTGCCGAAAGCGCCGATAACAAGGCCGAAACCGTAGCCGCTGACGGCGAACATGCTGCTGACGGTGAGCATGCTGCCGAGGGCGAGCAAGTGGCCGAGGCCCAGGGAGAAGGGGGCGACATCACCCAGATGGGCGCCGAGCCGGACCTGCCGGTGGCCGAAACCTTGTCGCCGACGGAAAAAGTTTATCACATCTGGCTCGATCGCCGCGGCACCAAGGATTCCGCCAAGACCCAGTTCAGCAATCTCCAGCTGCAGTTCAAGCCGATTTTGGACAAGTCTGAGCTGGAAGTTCGGCCCTTCGTCAGTGCTGTCGGCTCCGAGTATCGGATCTTTGTCGGGCCCTTCCCATCGCTGAAAGAAGCGCAGGAGATGTGCGACAACATTCATTCGCGCGTCAGCGGGCAGTTCTGCCGGCCCGTCATCAACTGATATGCCCGACCGCGTTCCCAGCGCCGGTATCGCGCAGGCTGTCTTGAATGCAGCCGAGATGCGAAGTGCGGAGCAGGCGTTCTTCGCCCGCAACAACGACAGCTATGCGTTGATGCGCAAGGCCGGGGCGGCCGTCGCCGATGCCATCCACCATGCGCGCATTTCAGTCGATGCCAAGATCCTTGTCCTCTGTGGGCCGGGCAACAATGGCGGCGACGGATTTGTGATCGCCGACCTGCTCAGGCGGGCCGGCCGAAATGTCGTGCTAAGCGCCATGCGCGATGCTGCGGACTACAAGGGGGATGCGGCCAAGGCGGCTGAAGCCTGGGCGGATGGCGGCACCTTTTTTCCCTTCGACCCTGCAGCCATGCCGCAAGCGGATGTGATCGTCGATGCCCTGTTCGGCATTGGCCTTGATCGACCGTTTGAAGGAAAGGTCGCGGCCCTGATCGACTGGATCAATCGATCGGACGCCGAAATCTGGGCCGTCGATATCGCGAGCGGTGTTTCAGCCGATGATGGCCGGACCCTTGGTGCGGCGGTCAAGGCGCACCATACGGTCACTTTCGGATGGCCAAAGGCCGGGCATCTGCTGCTCCCGGGCAAGGCCCATACGGGTCATTTAATTGTGGCCGGGATCGGGCTGACCCCGGACCTTCTGCCGCCCGCACATGCGACTTGGCGAAACCAGCCGGATCTTTGGCAGGGTGCTTTGCCGCGCCCGGGTCTTCTGGATCACAAATACAGCCGCGGCCATGCACTGGTGATCGGCAGCAGCGACATGCCGGGCGCAGGCCGCCTCGCCTCGGCCGCCGCGCGCCGGATCGGTGCTGGCATGTTGAGCGTTGCCGCGCCGGCCCAAAGCCTTCCCCTGTTCATGGCCGATCAGCCCGGCATCATCGCCAAGCCCGCCGCGCGGCCGGAGGATCTGGTCGAGATCCTGATGGACCGGCGCATTTCGGCGGTCCTGGTCGGTTCCGGCCTGCTCCCCAACGCAGCCGCCCGGGAAGCGGTCATCACGGCCCTGGCCGGCGGTCGGGCGGCGGTGGTGGACGGGGGTGGCCTCACCGCTTTCGTCGACCGCCCGGATGATCTTTTCACGCTGGGGCGGAGCGATGTCGTCCTCACCCCGCACGAGGGGGAGTTCGCGCGGCTTTTTCCCGATCTCGGCCCCAATCTCAGCAAATTGGCGAGGGCGCGGCTTGCCGCCCAGCGCGCGCGGTCGACCATCATCCTCAAAGGGGCGGATACGATCATTGCCGCGCCTGACGGCCAGGCGGCGATCAATGCCGACGCCAGCCCTTATCTGGCAACCGCAGGTTCCGGTGACGTTCTGGCGGGACTGGTTCTTGGCCTCTTGGCCCAAGGGGTGCCGGCGTTCCAGGCGGCGTGTGCCGCCACCTGGTTCCATGGCCGGGCCGGCATGAGCGTTGGCCCAGGCCTGATCGCCGAGGATCTGCCGGCGGCCATTCCGGGGCTGTTGAGGGCTCTCCTGTGACGCTGGTCGTCCGCCGGGCCCGTCCGGAGGATCAACTGGCCTGCGCGCAGGTCTTCGTCGAAACGGTTGCCGCCACTTTCCCCGACGAGCCTGAGGAGGGGCGAAGTGCCGGCGCCTATGCCACCAGCATCATCGGCGAAGAACAGTGGGTGGCTGTCGATGGCAAGCATATCATTGCTTTAATATCAGTGTATTGGCCGACGAACTTCATCCATAGCCTCTATGTCCTGCCGGCATTCCAAGGGCGCGGGGCGGGGCGGGCGCTGCTCACAGAGGTTTTGCGCCACGCCAAAGGCGATATGGAGCTGAAAACGGATAAGGTGAATGTCCGGGCTTTCGACTTTTACCGGCACCTGGGCTGGCGGGTGGTAGGCGAGGGGGCGACGGTAAGCGGACCCTGGTGGCGGATGCGGGCCCCCGGCGGCGCCTTATAGGTGGCATCCTCTGGCCCCAGCGGGCCTTTTTCGCTTGTGGCGTTGGCCGGGGTGGGCTACATCCCCCGCCCGGAACCGGTGCGAACCGGGCCCGAGGGCTCGCCTTGGCGCGGCTCGGAACGACCTCGAAGCGGGCGTGGCGAAATTGGTAGACGCGCGGGATTTAGGTTCCCGTGACGCAAGTCGTGGGGGTTCAAGTCCCTTCGCCCGCACCAATGCCCCGGAAATCGGTCGTTCCAGGCAGGCGCCGGCGGAACCCGGTCAAGTTCGCCCCCTTTGCCCTCTAACCCCTATGTTTGAAAGAGTGCTGACATGCAGGTCACCGAAACCCTGAACCAGGGCCTGAAGCGGGAATTCAAGGTCGCGGTCCCCGCCGCGACGCTGCGCGAGAAGGTCGACGGCAAGTTGGCTGAACTGAGCCACAAGCTGCGTATCCCGGGCTTCCGCCCCGGCAAGGTGCCGATGACGCTCCTGAAGCAGCGTTACGGCCAGTCGGTGATGGGCGAGGTGCTGGAAGAGAGCGTGCAGCAGACGTCGCATCAGCTTCTGACCGAGCGCAACCTGCGCCCGGCCGGTCAGCCGAAGGTGGAGCTGGTTGGCGAGTTCAAGGAAGGCGCCGACCTCGAATATTCCGTGAAGATGGAAGTGATCCCGGAAGTGACGCCGATGGACTTCACCACCATCTCGCTCGAGCGCGTCGGCGTCGATGTGCCGGAGACGGAAGTTGATGAAAGCCTGAAGCGCATCGCCAAGCGCCAGCGCGCCTCCGACCCGGTCGACGAGGCCGCCGCCAATGGCGACATCGTCGTCATCGATTTCGTGGGCTCGATCGACGGCGTCGAATTCGACGGCGGCAAGGCCGAGGGTCACTATCTGGAACTCGGCTCCGGCCAATTCATCCCGGGCTTCGAGGACCAGCTGGTCGGCGGGAAGAAGGGCGACAAGCGCGCCGTGAAGGTGACGTTCCCCGCCGAGTACGGCAACAGCGACCTCGCCGGCAAGGATGCGAGCTTCGCCGTCACCGTGCAGGAAGTACGCCGCCTGAAGGACGTGCCGGTCGATGACGAACTGGCGAAGTCCCTGGGGCTTGCCGATCTCGCCGACCTCAAGAAGCAGGCCCGCGAGCGGATCGAAAAGGAATATGGCGCCGTCTCCCGCGCCCGCCTGAAGCGCAAGCTCCTTGACGTTCTCGCTGACAATCACAATTTCACTCTTCCGGAAGGTCTCGTGGAAGCCGAGTTCGGCGCCATCTGGCAGCAGATCGAAGCGGACATGAAGGCAGAGCGCCTGGACGAGGAAGACAAGGGCAAGTCGGAAGACCAGCTGAAGAAGGAATACCGCGAGATCGCGGAGCGCCGGGTGAAGCTCGGCCTGCTTCTGTCGGAAGTCGGCCGCCAGAACAACATCCAGGTGCCGAACGAGGAATTGAGCCGCGCCCTCATCCAGGAGGCGCAGCGTTATCCGGGCCAGCAGCAGCAGGTGATTGAGTATTACCAGCGCTCGCCGGAAGCCCTCAACCAGCTGCGTGCGCCGCTTTATGAAGAGAAGGTCGTCGACTTCATCATCGAGCGCGCGAAGATCAGCGAGCGGAAGGTTTCGCCCGAGGCTTTCGCGGCCGAAGGCGAAGCGGAGCTGAAAGGCCGCCGCGACTGAGCGTAAGCGTATCCTGTCGAACCGTTCCGCCGGACACATCACCTGCGGAACGGTTTGCCAGAATCTCGCCACTCGCTAAGATCGAGCTCTATGGAGCAGTCGGGTGAGTCGCCATTCGCGCCGCGGATGACCGCTTAGCCCCATCTTGAGAGTGGATGATGAGAGACAGAGATCCCGTCGAGATCTACAACAATTACCTCGTTCCGATGGTTGTCGAGCAGACCAACCGCGGCGAGCGTTCCTACGACATCTATTCGCGCCTCCTCAAGGAGCGCATCATTTTCCTGGTCGGCCCGGTGAATGACGGCATGGCGAGCGTGGTCTGTGCGCAGCTGCTGTTCCTGGAATCGGAGAACCCGAACAAGGAAATCTCGATCTACATCAACTCGCCCGGTGGCGTCGTCTCGTCGGGCCTCGCGATGTACGACACGATGCAGTACATCCGCCCCGAAGTCTCGACCGTCTGCATCGGTCTCGCGGCCTCTGCCGGCTCGCTGCTGCTGACCGCCGGCGCCAAGGGCAAGCGCTTCAGCCTGCCGCATTCGAACATCATGATCCACCAGCCTTCGGGCGGCTATCAGGGCCAGGCGACGGATATCGAGATCCACGCCAAGGAAATCCTGCGGACGCGCGACCGGCTGAACAAGATTTATGTCCGCCACACGGGCCAGGACCTCAACACGATCGAGAACGCCATGGAGCGCGACCGCTACATGACGCCGGAGGAGGCGAAGGAGTTCGGCCTCATTGATGAGGTGGTGAGCGATCGCCCACCGCTCAACGACGGCAAGGAGAAGGCGGCGTAACGCCCCGAGACACCTTGTTCTCGTTATGATCTAAGGCCCGGCCGCCACATTACCGTGTGGCCGGGCCTTAACTTTTTGTGGATGAAATCCAACTTATAATTGGATCGAAAAGAGGCTCGGAGTGCCGATTTGTTCGCGCTCTGTGCCAGAAACCCCCGGAACATGCAAAATGCCGTTGTGTCGCGCCGGAACGGGGGGCTAGAGTGACAAACAGACGGGCGATTCAGCCAATTGAATCAATGCTGCCCGAAGCTCGAATGGAACGGAAATGAACAAATCCGCCAGCGGTGACTCCAAGAATACCCTCTATTGCTCCTTCTGCGGCAAGTCGCAGCACGAGGTTCGCAAGCTCATCGCCGGCCCGACGGTGTTCATCTGCGACGAATGCGTCGAACTCTGCATGGACATCATCCGTGAAGAGCACAAGACGACCCTGGTCAAGTCCCGCGACGGCGTTCCGAGCCCCAAGGACATCTGCAAGGTCCTGGACGATTACGTGATCGGGCAGGGCCATGCCAAACGCATCCTGAGCGTGGCGGTCCACAACCACTACAAACGCCTAGCCCATCTCGGCAAAAACAATGACGTCGAACTGGCGAAGTCGAACATCCTGCTGGTTGGCCCCACGGGCTGCGGCAAGACGTTGCTTGCCCAGACGCTGGCCCGCATCATCGACGTCCCCTTCACCATGGCGGACGCCACGACGCTGACCGAAGCCGGCTATGTCGGCGAAGATGTCGAGAACATTATCCTGAAGCTGCTGCAGGCCGCCGACTACAATGTCGAGCGCGCGCAGCGCGGCATCGTCTATATCGACGAAGTCGACAAGATCAGCCGCAAGTCGGACAACCCTTCGATCACCCGCGACGTGTCGGGTGAAGGTGTCCAGCAGGCGCTGCTCAAGAT
>CAZUAL010000038.1:0-18746 GCA_964618305.1 uncultured Dongia sp.
GACGAAGCCCGCATCGACCGCAGCGCGGCTGGCGCCGACGGCGGCGCCGAGCTTGTCGGCCACTTCCTCGAGCATCTTGAAATTGTCGCCGGACTGCATGCCGCGGCCGCCGGAGACGACGATGCGCGCCGAGGTGAGCTCGGGGCGTTCCGTCTTCTGCACTTCCTGGCCGAGGAACTTGGAAAGACCGGCGTCACCGGCCGAGGCCACCTTCTCGACCGCGGCCGAACCGCCCGTCGCGGCAGCGGCGTCGAAGGCCGTGGCGCGCACGGTGATGACCTTGATCTTGTCCGAGGACTGCACCGTGGTCAGCGCGTTGCCGGCATAGGTCGGGCGCGTGAAGGTGTCGGCGCTGTCGACGGCCGAGATTTCCGAAATCTGCTGCACGTCGAGGAGGGCCGAGGCGCGCGGCAGGATGTTCTTCCCGTTGACGGTCGCAGCCGCCAGGATGTGGCTGTAGGACGGGGCCAGGCTGACGATCAGCTTGGCGACGTTCTCGGCCAGCGCATGGCCGTAAATGGCGTCATCGGCCAGCAGCACCTTGGCGACGCCGGCGACCTTGGCGGCGGCATCGGCGGCACCCTGGGCACCGGCACCGGCGACGAGGATATGGATTTCGCCGCCGATCTTCTGGGCGGCGGTGACGGCATGAAGGGTCGCCGACTTCAGCGACGCGTTGTCATGCTCGGCAAGGACGAGAATGCTCATGGACATGACCCCTTAGATGACTTTGGCTTCGTTCTTCAGCTTGTCGACCAACTCGGCGACCGAGGCCACCTTGATGCCGGCCGAACGCTTCGGCGGCTCGGTGACCTTGACGGTCTTCAGACGCGGGGTCGGGTCGACGCTGAGCTGCTCGGGGGTGAGCACATCGATGGGCTTCTTCTTCGCCTTCATGATGTTGGGGAGCGACGCATAGCGCGGCTCGTTCAAGCGCAGATCGGTGGTCATGACGAAGGGCGTCTTCACTTCGACGGTCTCGAGGCCGCCATCGACTTCGCGCGTCACGTTGGCCGTGCCGTTGTCATTGATCACCAACTTCGAGGCGAAGGTCGCCTGCGGCCAGCCCAAGAGCGCCGAGAGCATCTGGCCGGTCTGGTTGCTGTCATCGTCGATCGCCTGCTTGCCGACGATCACGAGACCCGGCTGTTCCTTGTCGATCACGGCCTTGAGGAGCTTAGCCACGGCGAGCGGCTGCAGCTCGACATCGGTCTGCACATGGACGCCGCGGTCGGCACCCATGGCGAGCGCCGTACGGATGGTTTCGGCGCATTGCGCGTTGCCGAGCGAAACGGCGACGATCTCGGTCGCCTTGCCGGCTTCCTTGAGGCGCACGGCCTCCTCGGTCGCGATTTCGCAGAAGGGATTCATGGACATCTTGACGTTCTGGGTTTCGACACCCGTGCCGTCCGCTTTGACGCGGACCTTCACGTTGGCGTCGATCACCCGCTTAACAGCGACGAGGACTTTCATCTTCAAGGACCCGGATGAGACAGTTGTTGCAACGGTCGATGCCCGCGGCGCGAGGGCTCATCTGAGCCTGCGCCCGGCGCGACACCCCCTGCCCTCGCGCACCGCGCCGAAAGGGCGGCGGCAAGGCAGAAATTTCGCAACCGCAAAATAGGGGCATGGCATCATCGTGTCAACGAGGCCAGGGAACTCGCCCGGAAACGGCAAACCCGCGCTTAATCGCGCTAATTCAATAACTTCGCACCCAATCGATGAGCTGCGTTAACCTTAGCATGAGGCTCATTGAAGGCTCCCAATGCAGCTTTGTTGGGCACGAACCTGCCAAGCTTTTGGGCAGGAAGGATTACCGATTCTTCCCCGGCACCCACAGCACATCCGCCTTTCCCTTGTCGTTGGCATAGCGCGCCATGACGAAGAGGAGGTCGGAGAGGCGGTTGATGTAGCGCAGGGCCGCCGGGTTGATGCTCTCGTGATCCATAAGGGCGGTGATGTCGCGCTCCGCCCGGCGCGCGATGGTGCGGGCGAGGTGGAGATGCGCTGCGGCAGCGGTGCCACCTGAAAGGACGAAGCTCTTCAAGGGCTCAAGCTCGGCATTCAGCCGGTCGATTTCATGCTCCAGCCGCTCGACCTGCGCCTCGACGACGCGCAAGGGCGGATAATCCTTCGAATCCTCGGGCTGGCAGAGATCGGCGCCGAGATCGAAGAGGTCGTTCTGGATGCGCCCCAGCATGGCGTCGATTTCGCCGCTGGTATGAAGCCTGGCAACACCGATCGCCGCATTGGCCTCGTCGACCGTGCCATAGGCGGCGACACGGAGGTCATGCTTCTTCACCCGCTTGCCGGAACCCAGCGCGGTCGTGCCCTTGTCGCCGCTCTTGGTGTAGATGCGCGTCAGCTGGACCATGTCAGCCGCGCGTCAACATGTACATGACGAAGCTGACCACGGCGCCCGCCTGGAACAGGACCCGGAGGCGCATCAGCTTGTTGGAATTGCGCTTGTTGAAATCGCCGCCCTTGCCCATGGCAAAGACGCCGATCAGCAGCGTCACCAGGGTGAGGACGAGGAAGATGACGAGCGTGATGAGAAAGATGTTTGGCATGGCTCGATGATAGCGGCCGGCAGGTGGCCGCGCTAGAGTGATCCGGAACGAGTGAACCGGGAATGGGCTTATGGCATGCCCGCCTCCCGGGAACAATATGCGCGGGAACAGGCAAAGGATTGGGCCATGCGGCGGATTACCCTCAATGACGGCAGCGAGATTCCGGTGATCGGCCAGGGCACCTGGCGCATGGGGGAACACGCCTCGGAGCGGAAGGCGGAAGTGGCGGCCCTTCAGGCCGGCATAGATCTGGGCCTCACCCTCATCGACACCGCCGAAATGTATGGGAGCGGCGGCGCCGAGGAAGTGGTGGGCGAGGCCCTCAAGGGCCGGCGTGACCGCGTCTATCTGGTGAGCAAGGTGCTCCCCAGCAATGCCAGTCGCAACGGGACCATCAAGGCCTGCGAGCAGAGCCTGAAGCGCCTCGGCACCGATTCCATGGATCTCTATCTGCTGCATTGGCGCGGTTCCTATCCGCTTGCCGATACGCTGCAGGCCCTGCAGCAATTGCAGCGCGACGGCAAGATCCGCGCCTTCGGCGTCAGCAACCTCACCGTCAGCGACATGGCGGAATGGATGGCACTGCCCGGTGCCGAGGCGACGGTTACCAACCAGATCCTCTACAATATCGGCGTGCGCGGGCCGGAGCTTGATCTTGCCCCCTTGATGGCGCGCCACCAGGTGGCGCTGATGGCCTATTGCCCGCTCGCCCAGGGCGACCTCACCGGCTTCAACAAGATCGACCCCATCGCCCGGCGTCATAAGGCGAGTGTGGCGCAGATCATGCTCGCCTGGTGCACGCGCAATCCGCTCAGCTTCGCCGTGCCGAAGAGCAGCAACATCGCACGCCTCAAGGAGAATGCGGCCGCCGGCGACATCAGCCTCACCGCGCAAGACTTGGCCGAGATCGACGCCGCCTTCCCGGCGCCGAAGAAACCGGTGCCGCTGGAGATGATCTGAGGCGGTCGCGCCGATGCGCGCATTCACGCTCCGCCCGGCCCGGCTCATCGAACGGGCCGAGCTCGATGCACTCTGCTTCCGCTCGAAAGCGCATTGGGGCTATGACACAATCTTCATGGAGCATGTGCGCGACCAGATCAGGGTGAACGCCGACGCGCTGGCGGACGGCAGGACCTGGGTTGCCGTTGACGGCACCGACACCGCAATGGGCGTGGTCGAGGTCGATCCCATCGACGCCACGCGTGCCGATCTGACTTTACTCTTCATCGACCCGCCGCATTTGCGCAAAGGCATCGGCCGCGCCCTCTTCGCTAAGGCGCTCGACCTCTCGGCATCGCTCGGCGCTACCGAATTGCTGATCGATTCCGACCCGCAAGCCGCCGCCTTCTACGCCGCCATGGGCGCCGACCGGATCGGCTCGGAACCGACCGGCTATCAGGGAAGGCTGCTGCCGCGGTTTCGGGCGTTAGTCACCGATCGAGAAGTCTAGCCGTCACTAAGGAACGTCTGTGGCCTGGTTTCTTTTCGGCAACACCCCCGACTGGCATCCGAAGTATTTGTCAATCTACCTGCTGGGCCGTGAGAAACATGGCCTTCTCAAAGGCAGCAAAGAACTGCTGATAGGGCTTCGGATCAACCACTTCCTGATCGTTATACTGGGCATTGGCACGCACCGCAGTCTTCGTTTCACCTTGCTTGCGCACGGTCACAGTCATGCGCAGCTGATAACCATCCAGCTTTGTGCCGCTGACCGCCCCCAATTCTTCGTCCGCCTTGTCGATAACAAAGCCGAGATCCTGCAAGGTGGCTATTGCAGTACGCAGTGTCTTTGTCTGGTCGGTCGTATCGAAGGCACGCGTCTGAATCTGCCTTAGCTTGACCTGCGATTCGCTGCTCGCCAGAACTTGGTCTTTGGAGTTGGTTTGGCAGCCGCCGAGGACCAGAAACAGGCCCAGCCCGGCGATTTTCACAATATTGAGAGCACTCATAATTTGTCCCTTGAACGCTGTGCTTCTTTCGTCCGGCACGTAGCTGGCTCAAATCTGGTTGGCAGTTAGAAAAGCAGCCTTCGAGAACTTCTCGAAAAACTCCTTGTAGATAGCCTCTTCCTCGACGCTCTCTGTCCGCGACACCAGTCCCTGATTGTTCCAGACGATGCGCTGGAAGGTGATGCGAACCGATGTGTTCTTGTCATCGATCGGCTTGGAAACAAGCGATGCGCGAATCTTCTGTTCCTTGTCCGTTGGCGGCACCACGCCAAAGAGGATTCCAACGATGATGGCACCGGCGATCTGCCCTGCTTCCGTCGCGTCGCGGTTCTTCGACCCGACAATGACGCCAAGCTTGGTCTCGCTTTCGTCAATGTTGAAGCCAAGATCCTGCAGCACGCCAGCGCCGGCCTGCAGCAATGTCTTTTCATCGGTTGTCTCAAATCGTCTCGTCTGCAGCTGCTTGAGCTTCAGCGAGTCCGGCTTCAATGCCAGTGCAGATTCGGGAATGCGCTGTGTGCACGCGGCGAGCGACATAGACATGACCACGACCATAGCGCGTGCCATCCAACGTGCCACGAACGCACGGCTGTTGAATTGTACTACCCCCATAGCCCCCCCAGTAAACCTTGATTGGTGCCCGTTGCGCCGTCTCAGAACTGAGAACTGTGATAGGCGAAATCCCGCACCTTCTTCGCATCGTCAAATTTGATAATGACGGTCAGCGTCTTTTGGGTCGTCGAAGCAGCGCCGGAACTTTGCGAAGCGCCGAGAATGAGGAGGGTGCCATAAGCATCGCTGGTCGAATACGCGGTCTCGGTTGACACTTTGTCGTAAACCCAGACCTCTCGCCGCTGATCGTCAGTCGTGACTACATTGGGCGATCCGAGGACGCCCGCAACGTCGGCGCCCGACATGCCGACGCGGATTTCCCGTTGCACGGTGCCAACGGTGAGCTTCTCAGCATTCGGCTCGGAGACGGCTGCTTTGTGAGAGGATGCTTGAACGCAGCCGCCCAAGGTCAGCGCCAACAGCAGCGCTATGCCAAGCCTCATTCCCGACCGGCCTTCAAAACCCAATTGGTTCGACAAGATCGCCCCGCCATAGTTGATTAGAGGTTCGTGAATATCCCGTAATCGAAAGTAAATGGCAAGGGACGAGCGAACGGCCGCCTTAGATCACTTTCCCCGGATTGAGGATGCCCTTGGGGTCGAGGGCGGCCTTGATGCGGCGCATGGTTTCGATCTCCGCATCACTCCGCGAGTAGCTGAGATAATCCTTCTTCAGCGTGCCGATCCCGTGCTCGGCGGAGACGGAGCCTTTGAAGTCGCGCACCGTCCGGTAGACGACCTCATCGACATCATGCATCCCCTCGCCCGGCCGGTACTCGACGCTGGTGGTGATATGGAGATTGCTGTCGCCGATATGGCCGTAGAAGAAGAACTGCCCGCCCGGCCATTTGGCAGTGAGGCGTTGCCGGCAATCGGCGGCGAAATCGCCGATGCGGCCGATGGGAATACTGACGTCGAAATTGACGATGTCCTTGAGCGTATCCAGCGCATAGCCTTCGCGCACGCGCCAGAAGCTCTGCGCATCCTTCTCGTTCTGGGCGATGACGGCGTCGGTGAGTGTCTCCGCTTCGAGTGCATGCCCGAGGAACGCTTCGAAACGCGCGGGGTCCGCCGCCTCGTCCAGGCCTTGATGCTCGATGAGTACATAGAAGGGGTGTTCAGGCGCAAGCGGCTGCGATTTCGTCATCGGATGCGCGCTCACGAAGCGGTAGAAATCCGGCCACATCACTTCGAAGGCGGAGGCTCCGCCCAGGTCGCTTTCCGCGCGTTTCAGGAGATCGAGTACGGCGGCAAAGCCAGGGAGTGCGCAGAAGGCCGACGAGGTAGCGCGCAGAAGGCTGAATTGGTGCTCTTGGGCAAGGGCCGCAGGCGAAAGACGATGCGCGTGATGATGCCGAGCGTCCCCTCGCTGCCGATGAAGAGCTGCTTCAAATCGAAGCCGGCATTGTTCTTCAGCATCTTGTTGAGGCTGGAAAGGATCGTGCCGTCGGAGAGCACCGCCTCAAGCCCCAGCACCTGCGCCCGCGCCATGCCATAGCGGATGACGCGGTTGCCGCCGGCATTGGTCGACAGCGTGCCGCCGACCTGTGCCGACCCCCGGCTCCCCAGATCGAGCGGCAGCAGGAAGCCGGCCTCCACCGCCGCCGCTTGCGCGCGTTCAAGCGGCGTGCCGGCGAGGACAGTGAGCGTTCCCGCCTCCCGGTCCAACTCCTCGATGCCGTTCAGGAGATCGAGCGACAGCGCCACTTCATCAGCGCCCGCATTGGCGCCGCCGGCAAGGCCGGTGAGGCCGCCTTGTGGCACCACGGCCTGGCCATGCGCGTGGCAGATCTTGAGGGCGGCGGCGACTTCTTCAACGTTGCGCGGGCGGATGAGCGCCATCGGCAGATCGCGGCCCGTCATGCTCATGTCGGAGCGGTGCTTCGCGCCAATATCGCCGCCAGTCAGAACCGCGCCGGCACCGAGCGCCGCCCGCAGCTTGGTCAAGATTTCGGACATGTATTTTCCCTGTTGAAGTGCCGGCATGCTTGCGAAGAAGCCAGCCTTTGGCAACCGGGAAAATTCTCCACACCGCAAAGCGACTCTGTCGGCGGACACGACCCTCCAGCAAGCTCACCCCAGCCACACGTGTGATTCCAAACGGCATAAGCCATTGACGGCAAAGCGACGCCCATGTCTTCTAAATCCAAGACAGGATCCGTGAAGCACCAGAGTCCGGAAGCACCAGGGTCAAGATGTGATGAACAGTGTGAATAATGCGGAACATCCAGACCAGCTGGCCATCTCGGACGATTATTCCGGCGGACTTGGAAAAGTCGTGGGGTCTCTGATGGGCCCCGGCCAAATAACTGTGGCGGGTTTCGCGCCCACTCTGCAACCAATCTATTGGCGAGCGAGGCTCGATCTTCTTGCCGGCTGGATCGCTCTGCTGGCAAGCCTTGTACCGGCCCTCATGGGCGATCTTGCGGGACCGATCGGCTGGCGCTTGATGGCGACGGCTTTGAGCAGCGTGTTGACGGGATACTGGATCGCCTACATTGCACTCTTCCTGCACGAAGGGGCTCATTTCGGTCTCGCCCAGGACCGGCGCCTCAACGACGTGCTGACCAACCTCTTTGTTGGCCTGCTGGTCTGCCAGGATGTGCAGCGCTATCGACCGATCCATTGGCAGCACCACCTAAATCTGGGCGGCACGGAAGATCCGGAGCGCTCCTATTTCAACGCATTCTCACTCGGCTTCATCTTGCGTACCCTCACCGGCATCCAGGTGCTGATGGTATTGGCCACGCGCCGTCGCTTTGCTGTGCAGGGACGGAACACGGTCGCGCGGTCGTTTCCGGCGGTGGCGGCTGCCGGTATCGCAATGCATGCGTTTTTTCTCTCGGTCTTGGTCGCTGCCTCGGCCTATGCAACCGCGGCTTCCTGGGTGGTCGCAGTTGGACTCGTGTTTCCCTTCTTCGGTGCCATGAGGCAATTGCTGGAACACCGGCGAGAGGATGCGGATGCATCGATCGACTATCGGCTTACCCCGCACGGTGCCTATACACGCATGTTCCTTGCCGGACCAATCGGCTCGACCTTTGGCGGTGCCGGCTTTCGCCGCCACCTTCTCCACCACTGGCTGCCGCAAGTTTCATATACCAACTACGATGCGCTGGAGGCATTTCTTGAGCAGACCGAGCTGAGCGGTATCATGGCCGCGCGCCGGACGTCATATTTCAGCACCGCTTGCCGCTTGTTCTCCGCTTCGCATCCGAGACAAGCATGAGCCCGCAACGCCCCTGCCCCCTGTGCGGTTCGTCCGGCGCGACGCTCTGGGCCCTCGCCGAGGATATCGAATACTTCACGACCTCGACCGAGCATTCCTATTGGCATTGCGGCAACTGCCGCTCCCTCTATCTCGACCCGCTCCCGGCGGGTGGATTGAAGTCCATCTACCCAGCCAATTATTACAGCTATGATGCACCTGGCGGCTTGCTATGGAAGCTGAAGGCGAAGCTGGAGGCGCGGCGCTTGCAGCACTCCCTTGCCGAAGTTCCCGGGACCCGGTTGCGAGCACTTGATATCGGTGGCGGTAGCGGGGCGACCCTGGAACTCGCGCGCCGGGCGGATTCCCGCATCTGCGAATCTTGGATCGTCGATATCGATCCTGGCGCCGAAGCCCGGGCCAAGAGCAAGGGCCATCAGTTTTTCCTTGGGCCATTTGAGCAATTTGCAGATGCGCGCCCCTTCGATGTCATCTTCGCCCACAACGTCATCGAGCACGTCGCCGATCCGGCCGAATTCCTGCGACATTGCGCCGAATTGCTGGCCCCGGAAGGGTGCCTCTTCGTCCAGACGCCGAACTTCGAGAGCCTAGATGCGCGCCTGTTCCGCAGGCTTAGCTGGGCCGGCCTGCACTGCCCAAGGCATTGGGTTCTGTTCTCGGACGACAGCCTGCGCCATGCTGCCGAAGCAGCCAACTTGTCCGTCGTGCAGTTGGACTTCACGCAAGGCGCGCCCTTCTGGGGCAAGTCGGTGCTGGCCGCGCTGCAACGATTAAAGTTGGTGCGGCTCGATCGAGACAGGCCGGCTGATTCGCATCCGCTTCTGCCGTTTCTCATGGCCGCCTTTGCCGCCTTTGACTTTCTGCGCCGGCCCTTTGCCAAGACATCGCAGATGCTCGTAACGCTCCGTCGCCGTCGTTGACACGTCAGCCGTGCATCATCAGGGCGCGGAAGTTGCTGAATGAATGCGAATCCTCCACTCGCGGCTTTGAGCCAGAAGCACTGGGTTCCCGATCACGCCGCTGCCACGCGCGTTCGTGCAGAAAGAAGACGAGCGTGTTGACCGCCGGCTCGATCAGCGCCACGCCGAAGGCCACGGGGAGCGAGCCGCTGACGAGGTAGGCGACGCCGAAGCCGACGCTGAAATGCAGGATCGCGAACGTGCCGGTCTTGATGAGGTCCTTCAACATGACTGCCTCCAATTGCGAATAATTCTCATGTGCAAAATATGCCCCTTTGGAGGCGGGGGCGCCAACGGAAAATGACGCGAGCCTTGATCGATCCAGTCGATCAATCAAGGCTCGGACGATTGTCCTAGTCGATCAGGAAATTGGCGATTTCGTCGAGCAAGGCGGGGTCGAGCCGCATCTCACGACCGTCCAGGCGGGCGATCGGCACGCATCCGAGCAGGGAATTGCTGATGAAGAGTGCCCGAAATTGGTCGATATCGGCCCGTTCCAGGCTGTTTTCGGACAGGTTCAGATGGCGCTTTTCGGCGTTCTTCAAGATCCGCGCCCGGGTGATTCCGTCCAGGACACCGTCCGCCAGCGGCGGCGTCACCCAGCGATCGCCCATGAGCGCGAAGAGATTGCCGCGAGCAAATCCGGCGATGCGGCCCTGGTTGTTGAGCATCAGGGCCTCCTGGGCGCCAGCTGCCTGGGCCTGCTGCTGCGCCAGAACATTATCAAGGTAGTTCAATGACTTGATGCGGCTCAAGGGAGAGCCTTCATTGCGCCGGATGGGCACCGTCGCGGCATCGAGATGGGCTCGGATCTGCGGAAAGGCGCCAGCGGTGATGACCATGTTGGGCTTGGGATCCAAGGGCATCAGCAGCCCGCGCGAGCCGACACCCCGCGAAAGGGTGATGCGGAGTGCCGCCTTCTCTTCTGAAAACCCATTCGCAGCAAGGACTTGGGCGATCGCCACCGCGATCTCGCCGGCCTCAAAGGGCAGCGGCAGATCCAGCACCATCGCCGCCCGCGCCATACGCTCGAGATGGGCCGGGAGATCCAGCGCGACACCGCGATCGGCGAGCAGCGTCTCGAAAAGTCCGTCACCCAGGGTAAAGCCCCGGTCCCGCGGATCGATCCGCGCCACCTCGGGCGGGACGATCTTGCCGTTGAGCCAGATCATGCCGCCGACCCCCCGACATCGCCCTGCGCGGCACCACCCGATGCCAAGGTTTCGATGAGCGCCTTCGCCTTGGTGAGGCTCTCTTCAAGCTCGAGCACGGGATCGCTGTCGGCGACGATGCCGCCGCCCACTTGGAAGGTGAGATCCTCGCCCTTCACGCAGTAGGTGCGGATGAGAATGTTGGAATCGAGCGCGCCATCAAAGCCGAGATAGGCAAGCGACCCGCAATAGGGGCCGCGCGACGTGGGCTCCAGTTCGTCGATGATCTCCATCGCCCGGATCTTCGGCGCGCCGGTGACCGAGCCGCCCGGGAAGGTCGCGCGCAGGAGATCGACCGCGCCGTTTCCTGGAAGCATCTCACCCGTCACGACGGAGACGAGGTGATGGACGGTCGCATAACTCTCCAGCCCCCAGAGGATTGGCACCTTGACCGAACCTGGCCGGCAGACGCGGCTGATATCGTTGCGCAGGAGGTCGACGATCATCAGATTCTCGGCGCGGTCCTTCTCGGAGGCGCGGAGTTCCGCAGCGAGCGCCTCGTCCTCCATTTTCGTCTTCCCGCGCGGGCGCGTGCCCTTGATGGGGCGCGTCTCAACGCGGCCCTTGTCGAGCAGCAGGAAACGCTCGGGCGAGGAAGAAAGAATGGCGATATCGCCGAACTCGACGAAGGCCGCGAAGGTCGCCGGATTGCGGCGGCGAAGGGCCTGATAGAGGTCGAAGCGGTCGATGCCGGCATTGAGCCTGGCCCGGAAGCGCTGCGTGATATTGGCCTGATAAATATCGCCGGCCTCAATGTAGTCGATCGTCCGCCGCACCATCGCCTTGTAATCGGCGCCGGTGAGATCCGGCCGCGCGGCGATGGCCCAATGCGAGCCGATTGCGGGTGCAGGCGAAGCCGCGAAAAGTCCCAGCGCCCAGTCGATCCGCGCTTGTGCGCGTGCTTCCCGAGCCGCCCCTGTCTCAGGATAGCCGCTGGAGATGAGGCAGCCCTTTCCGGCCACATGATCGATCGCGACGACGAGATCGTAGGCGCCGGCCAGAAGATCGGGAATGCCTTGATCGTTGCGCCGGTGCGGTGGCAGCTTTTCAAGGTGATGGCGCAGGCCGTAGCCGAACGACCCGGCAATCCCGCCCTGGAATGGCGGCAGATCCGGAATGGTCGCCAACGGATAGCGCGCCATGAGATCGGCCAGGGCCGCGAACGGATCCCCCGTGATCGCGCGGCCATCCAGCGACACGCGATCCCCATCCGCGCAGAGGCGATGGAAGGGATCCGCCATCACGAAGGAATAGCGCCCGAGCTTATCGTCGCGAAGTGCGGAATCGAGAAACACCAGCCCGCCGGCCGGGCGCAACGCCGCCGCCCAGCGCAACGCATCGAGCGCCCCTTCGGGCAAGGATTGGAACAAGGGTAATTTCATAGCTGAAACTTAGCACGGGTACGGCTCGCCAAGCACCCATTAGCGTCATTCAATTTTCCGATTTGGACGCCAGCTTGCTGTTCCTGATGCCAAACATCAGCCGCAGGGGGCGAATTCCGCCTTTCTCCGGCCCCACCTGTCTTCGACTACTTTTCGGCGACCATAGCGCCGACCCGTGCGGAGACGCTCAAGCTGTCGGGCCGGATGCCCTAGGAGCCAAGCATTGCAGGAGCGTTGGCAGCACAATGTCGATCGACGTCACATGCGGCATATGTCCGCTGGCATTCAGGATCTCCAGAGCGCTGCCCCGAATATGGTCGTGAAGATAGGTTGCCGCAAACAAAGGAACGGCCGCATCCTTCCGCGTCTGGAGAATGTGGGTCGGAACATGGATGCGCTCCAGCGAATTGCGGTAATCACCCAAGAGAATCATCTGCGCGGTTGAGAGAGTCACATCCGGCCGCATCGCCAACAGACTGTTCAGAAAGTTGCTCGTGGCCTCCTCGCCTAACGGTCGGTCGACAGCAACCGGCGCATAATTCTGCGCCCAGTTCCGATAATTGCTGGCGATCGCCATCAGAAGCCCCTTGATATCCTCTTCGGAAAGCCCGCCGTGATATTCGCCCACGTTCAGATAGCAGGGAGACGCACCGAGCGTCACGATCTTGCTGAAACGGTCGTTCTGTCGCAGCGACGCCAGTAATCCGACCATGCCGCTCACGGAATGCCCGACGAACATGCAGCGTTCGATCTGCGCTTGATCGAGAATCTCCATGAGATCCTCTACATAGGCACCGAGATCGTGATGCCGCGCCATGTTGAAGAATTCTGGGTCAGCGCTAGGGGAGCAGGCAAGATCGTAGGTGATGACGCTGAAGTGCTGCGAGAGGGGCTCGATATAGGGAGACCAAACGCGTTGGTCCCATCCGAATCCGTGGGACAGAACGACGACCTCCGCCGCTTGGCCGTAACGCCGCATGTTCAGGGCATCTGCAGTCCACGATCCCATGCGAAGGCAACCCCAATAGTTGCACGTGCTTGAACAACTCCATTCTGCCAGTGCCGAGCGCGCCTGACAATCAGCAGTCGAACGCAGCCAGCAGGAACCACTTCTCTCAGCGTGAGAACAATTCCTACAAGCGGCTAGGTGCCGCAATTTCCGGGGATGACCTACTTCTGCCGCTGGTTGCGGCGGATGAGGCTGCGCAGCGCCTGCACGTCGGTGGCGATCGCACGCTGACAGGCGGCTTCCATGTTGCGATAGCGGGTGAGCAATTCAGCGCCCGTTGCCGTCAGCGCGGCACCGCCACCCTTGGCACCACCCGTCTGCGCGTCGACCACGGGGGCACCCAGATGCTGGTTGAGCTCGTCGATGAGGAGCCAGGCACGGCGATAGCTCATGCCGAGCTTACGCCCGGCGGCCGAGATCGAGCCCGTGTCGCGGATCGCCTCCAGCAAGTCGGCCTTGCCGGGCCCGATCGCCACATCCGGCTCGATGACGACGCGGAGCATGGGACGATGACCTTTCGGTGCGGCTTTTCCCATCTTCGTCACTCCGCCGCGCGCGCCAGCGTGACCGGCGCGTCTTTAAGGCTGTAGCGCGTGAAATCGCGGCAATGGGCCGGCAGCGGCGCCACATCCATGATGCCCAGCGCCGGATCCATGACGATCATGGCAACTGTCGCCGAAAGATCGCCCGCCGAATTGGGGAGAACCGGCCGGCAGACGGCGAAGGGTGATGCGAAATCGTCGAAGAAGGCTGCCTTCAACGTGTCCGGCGAGATCTTGCCCGAGCCCAAAAGCTGGGCCACGCGCTTGTCGCGATAGAAGCTGTCGCCCAGCAGCCCCACATCCTTGAGCTTGGCGAGCGCCACCGGACTCACCCAGTGATTGGCATGCACGATGACGCCATTTTCAGGGTAGAGCGGAAAGACTTCGTCCGGTGCGCATTCGAAGTCGATGCCCCAGCCTTCCGCCGTGCTCACCATCATGTTGTTGGAACAAGCCTTGGGTGTCGCCGCCACGGCGCGCAAGGCCATGGCATAGTGCTTCTGCTCCAGCACCTTGCGGCGGATGAGGACGAGCGGAATGCCCGATTGCTGGTAGTCGCGATCGGATTCGAGATAGTTCGCCGTGATGGCGATGCCGGCGGCATTCATGCCGCAGCGCGCCAGACCACCGGCCTCCACGAAGGTCAGGAAATCCGGCCCGTCCTCGCGGCTGACTCGCAGCACGATGGCGGTATCGGCACACTCGGCGCGCCAGTCCCAATTCTGCCCGTGGATGAGGCGGCCGGTCGAACTGCGTTCGGGCAGGATGATGGCGCCGGTGCAGCCGTCGACCGCATCATCCTCCGCTTCCGGGCGGTTCTTCATCCGCCGCGCCTCGGCGACGATCTCGGTCCGCGCATTGATGAGGACGATGTCATCAAGAGCGACGCCGGCCCCTTCAGCGATGCCCTTCATCTCCTCCAGATAGTGCGCACCGAAAGCCGCGATCTCCTGCGCGAACTTGCCCGTGAGGCGCGCTTTCTCGTCTGATGAAAGGCCGAGCGCATCAAGCGTCCCTGCATAGAGGCCGATGCTCCGCTTGACCCGATCGGGCACGGCTTTGCCGTACTGCACCCCCCGCTCATAGGGCGTGCCGCTGACGGCCACGAAGGGAAAGGGCTGCGGACTCACAGCATTCATCGTTCGAACTCCGATCACAAGGGCTGCACAGGTTTACGTAATGCAGGGTACGGACTCAACCAAGGATTATTCTCCTTTTGGCTGTTATATTTGTATTTGCACTACTTATGGTAATATCCTCGGCAGCTGCCATTGGGGAGGTGAAAATGCGCTCGACCCTGTTCGCTTTTCTTGCGCTGTTCGTCAGCAGTTGTGCCACGTTTGGAACACACTCGCACGACATCGCCCATTGCGACGAGAATGCTGAGACGGCGCTGCAGGCCGGCCGCGTTGTTGATCCGGCGCTGTGCCTCACCACCGATGCCGAAGGAGTACCAACAGAGGAGAGCGATTATCAGAGGTTCTTCAAGGCCGAAGCACCCAATGGCGCCAAAGCCGAGAGACCATTGCTGGGACTGGCCCTCTCAGGTGGAGGCACGAAGGCAGCGAGCGCCGCAATGGGCGTCCTTGCTGGGCTTGAGCGCAGCGGCTTGCTTAAGCAGGTCGATGTTATATCAACCGTCTCCGGCGGTGGATACGCCGCCTATTATTACTTCCGCTCGCTCATGGACATCGCCGCGGATTCACCAAAGAACATGATCTCGGATGCCGACGTGATGACGCGGTTTAAAGACTGCCTTCCGCGATTCTTCTCGCACAGCAAAGTGAGAGTCGCAAGCGATGTGGAAGATCCTTACTGCAGTTCCGATGCGAGTAAGGAATCTCCGGATTTCGCCATCGAGAAGATCGGCGTGTCCGAGGGATACAGAACGAATCTCAATCGCTTAGGAAAATACTACAAGGCAAATGGCCAATACGCCCACCAGATGGCTATTCGCTATCAGCAGGACATCGTCGCAGAGAGTTTCGACTTTCCAGATAAGAGCAAGTTTGGCTTCTACACGTCTTGGACCCGAGAAGCTGCTGAGTTCTCAATGATCGGCGGCGGCACCGCTGCGGTTTGGCCCTTGGATCTGGTTACAAATCAAATATTTGATTGGAATACACAAGTCTCGGCAAGTGCAGCCAACTACAAATGGGGCATCTACCATACATACGGCGCAGCCAACTTCGACTGCGGTCGCTCCATTTTGCGCCGCAATCGACATTCAGCAACATGTAATGAGGATTACCAGAAGAACAACAGCGTGGCGCGACTAAAATCCCTCACTGAAAGCACACGCGCCAACTGCCCACTCATGGCGGCACCGAGCCGAACGGATTGCCGCCGAATCCCCCTGTGGATTATCAACGCAACCTCTGGGTACTCCGATACGCCATTCTATCACCTGGAGAATGATGCAGCCGACATGGTTCGGGACGTCTTCGAGATTACTCCCTTTGGCTTTGGGTCGGGCAATTACGGCTATTTTTCGGGCCTTCCTCCCTTTGATCTTCTCACTGCCGTTCTAGCTTCAGCATCTTTTGCCGACTCCCAGCAAAAGGCTATTGGTCAGCCAATCCGAGGCGTAATCGGAGGGACCCTGGATACGATTGGTGTGAATTGGGGCGTCGATATTCAGAACCCCCGCGTCTCGACGGGCGAAGCAGCTTTTCACCGCCTGCTGCCCGTGCCCTTTTATATGGCGCATGGCACGATTGGCAATGAATACTCGATTGATATTCATCTTTCCGACGGCGGCAATGCAGAGAACTTGGGTGCCTACGCTTTGCTTCGCAGAGGGGTCAAGAACATCATCATTGCTGATACCGCTGAGGATCAGCACGGGCAAATGGACGATCTATGCCATTTGGCGCGTGAACTCGACTGGACGCAATTCAGTGAAGACACACTTGACGACGCAGCGGTTCCAAACAGCGCCAATGCAAGTAAAAGCCGCCTTCGCCGCGAGTTCAAGATCGTACTGCTATTCCCGGAACTCGCAGATCTCGGCAGGCACTGTAAAGATCTTCAGACAAGCAATTACAATTATGGCTACCCGATCCATCATTGGCCATCTCCGGTCTTGCGTGGATGTGCCTTCAAATTGCCGGTCGGGCAGAAATCAGCCGCAGATTGGGACAAGCTATTCTCGGAAATAGAACAGGACATCTACGATGACTCTGAATCGAGAATGGCTTGGGAATCCAATGACTATTGCAACGCCTTTCTAACGAACTCGAAATGGCAGCAGGAGTTATCGACTGGAAGGGCAGAATTCTGGTCGAATCTCTACCTTCTGAAGCCAGCCCTAGATGAGGACTGGGTTTGCGAAGAGAAGGACGAATTCAGACAGCAAATCAGCGACCTTCGTGCGAACAAAGAGGTCGTTCTTTGCCGATCCAAGCTCGATGCGGAGGTTCTCAGCTTCTTGATGATCAACTCAGAACCTTTGAACAAGGACCCGACCAAGATATGGAAAAGCCGCGAATGCCCTAGATTTCCGCAAGACTCGACAGTGACGTTGACTGCCGACTCCGAAGCGGCACAGTACGGTGCCTACAAAGCTCTAATGGCAGCATACGCCTCTCTGCTGACGCGCAATTCGGCTGGCAAGATAGACCTGGATCGTTCCAGGTTTGGTGGCACTGATGTCTTCAACAAGTTGAAGACAAGCTATCATGGAGATAGCCGGACCAACCAGAACAGTCCGCATCGCTGCAAAGTGCTGTGACCGCTTAAGACTTCCCTGGATTGCTGGCCTGCGCCGCGATCTCGTCGGCCACCATCTGTTGCAGGCGCCAGAGATTGCGGTCGTGGATGCCGTGTTCGGCGAGAATGCGGACCGTGTTGTAGAGATAGGCGGCGCCGGAGCCGACATGGCCGCAGGCTCTTGCCAGCATATAGGCGGTCTCTTCAAGCGTCGGGTGTTCGGGGAAGTGAAAATGCTTGGGCTGTGCCCAGAATGTGAGCGCCTTCACATGCCTGCCCTCCGCGCGGACCTTGAGCCAGCGCACGTAGGCGAGGTCTTCCGGGCAGTCCGTCTCGCGCTTCAGGGCCAGGGCCAGTTCCTCGACCAGGCGCTCCGGCGGCAGGCGGAAGAGAATGCCGGCGCAGGCGCCACCCGGCTCCAGGGCCAGCATCAGGCCCGGCTGTTCGGGCGTCCCCCGCCAGCGCGTGAGCTTCATGGAAAAGCGGCGGTGCCAGCCTTGCGCGACGGCCCGGCGCTGTTCGGCGAAAGCGAAGGCCGGCTTCCAGATGAGCGAGCCGTAGGCGAAGATCCAGAAATCCTCCCTCGGCGCTCCGGCAGAAAAAGCCTCGGCGGCAGCGACATAATCAGCATCGGTGAAATAGACGATTCCGTCGCGCGGTCCGGGCTCCGGCACAGGCCGCTCGCAGCGCGCCACCATGTCGGCGGTCAACGCCATCTGGCGGTTATTGGGAGGTGGCATGGGCGGTCGTTCCGGCTGCTTTCTCTACAAGACAGCTAACAGCATGCAGGTTGCCTGCGCAATTTGCGGAATTTCAACAGCTGGGGCGACAAAACCTCACAGCTTGTACCCCCTGGGGCCGGTTTCCCAGGTGCGCATGATGTCGCCTGGACAGAATTTCAAGCAGTCGCTTTTGCTCGTGCCACGAGGACGATGCCGCCGAGCGAGACCAGGAGGCCCACGGCCATCGCCCAGGAGAGCGGCTCGCCAAACATGACCCAGGCCCAGATCATGGTGACCGGGGGGCTGAGATAGAGAATGGCTGTGACCCGCGCTGGCGAGGATTTGCGCAACGCAAGGTAGTAAAGACCCCAGGCGCCGAAGGTTGCGACGAAGACGAGCCACAGGATGCCACCAATGAAGCCCGGTGCGACGACAGGGGAGACGTCGCCCTCGTGCCAGGCGAAGAGCGCAAAAATCGCTGCCGCCGATAGGCACTGAATGCAAAGGCTTTGGTGCACCGGAATGGCGGCAGCAATGCTCCGCTTTTGCAGCAAGGTGGCGAGCGCCAGCGAAAGCGTGCCGAGGACCGGCAGTGCATAGGCCCAGAGAGGCACATCGCCCATATGCACCGAGCCGCCGGTCGCGATGACGACGCCGCTCATGCCGATGGCTGTGCCGAGCCATTGCCGGGCATTGAGCCCCTGCCCCAATACCGGCCAGGAGAGGATCGCGACGACGAGAGGCCGCAGCTGTCTGATCTACGCGAGTCAGGCTCCGTTGAGCAGGACAGCGACATGGTGATTCTCATTCACCGGCCGGACTCCTACGATCGCGACGATCCGCGCGGGGGA
>CAZUAL010000039.1:0-18658 GCA_964618305.1 uncultured Dongia sp.
GCGCAATGGATTCGCGACCTCATCGCGGCACCCCCCGTTGCCGGCTATGCCGGCTGCGGTGAGGCGATCGTGGCTATGAAGCACACGGCCGAGAAGCTAGCGACCGTGAAGGCGCCGACCCTGGTCATCGCCGGTGAGAAGGATCCGGGGTCGACCCCGGCGGAAGGGGCGAAGATCGCGGCGGCCATTCCTGGTGCCCGCAGCGTCGTCGTGCCCGGCGGCTATCACCTGTGCAATGTCGAATTCCCGCACCTCTTCACCGAGACGTGCCTCGGCTTCCTGCTGGGCCGGGAACATGGCTGACGGGGCGGATGGCCCTGTGACGACCAGCGCAGCAATCTCGTCCGGCAACAATCTGCTGCGCGGAGTGCCGGCGCTGTTCGTCGGCCTGTGGGCGACCGGATTCATGGTCGCGAAATACGCCATTCCGTATGCTGCTCCCTTCACCATCCTCACCATGCGCTTCGCGCTGGCCAGTGCCATGATGGCGGCGATCGGCCTCATCTTCGGCGCGCGCTGGCCGCGGACCTTGCGCGAGATCTGGCATATCGCCGTCACCGGGTTCCTGCTGCAGGCGGTCTATCTGGGCGGCTGCTATGCCGCCATCTATGCGGGGCTTCCATCCGGCATGGTCGCGCTGATCGCCGGCCTGCAGCCGATCGTGACGGCGGCTCTGGCCGGTCCATTACTCGGTGAAAGGCTCAATCGCGCGCAATGGCTCGGCGCGGCACTGGGCTTTGTCGGCCTCACCATGGTGATCTGGCACAAGCTTGCCTTCGACAGCGGTCACCTGTGGGCGCTGTTCTTCGCCTTCGTGCAATTGGGCGGGATCACCGCCGCGACGCTCTATCAGAAGCGCTTCAGCCCGAACGCGGACTTGAAGGCGGGGGCGGCCATCCAATACGCCACGGCGACGATCGTGCTGCTGCCGGTCATGCTGGTGCTCGGCGTGGGTGAGATCGACTGGCAGCCGGAATTCATCGTCGCCATGGTCTGGATCGTGGTCGTCCTTTCCGGTATTTCGATCGCGCTCCTCACCTGGATGATCCAGCGAGGGGCCGCGTCGAAGGTCGCGAGCCTTTTCTATCTGACGCCTGCCGGCGCAGCGCTCGGCGGCTATCTGATGTTCGACGAGCGTCTCGACCTGCTGGCCTTCTGCGGCATGGGCGTCGTGGCGCTCGGCGTTTATCTCGTGAACCGCAAATGACCGAAGCCGAGATGATCGAGCATCGCCGCTTCCGCCCGGTGCCGGGCGAGGAGTTGCGCGTCTTCGCCTATGGCTCGCTGATGTGGCGGCCGGATTTTCCGTTCATCGACATCCAGCCGGCGACGCTCTTCGGCTATCACCGCGCCTTCTGCATCCTGTCGACGCATTACCGGGGTTCGGATACGCATCCCGGCCTGGTGCTGGGGCTCGATCGCGGCGGGCAATGCCTGGGCCGCGTCTATCGCGTAGCACCAGAAGATGCCGAGGCGACCGCCGATTATCTGCATCGCCGCGAAATGATCACCGGCGTCTACATCCCCCGCCTGCTCAAAGTGCGTTTGCCAGACGGTGCCGATGTGACAGCGCTATCCTATGTTGCGGACAGGAAGCATCCGCAATATGCGGGGAAATTGTCGTACGAAGATGTCGTTGGCCGAATTCGCGATGCCGTTGGCATAGCGGGTCCCAACGTCGAGTATTTGCGCAATACCGTGCGTCATCTCGATGACATGGGCATCGGTGATTGTGCGCTGCATCGCATTTTACGCATGATTGACGGGCCCAAAGAGGCTAAATAAGGCCCCAGCCGCAACAAGCCGGGGACATCATGGGGCCGTTCGAGCATCCGCAGAAATCCTATTACGCCGCGACCGCCAATCCGTTCCGCCGGTTGGAACCGCTCAATGGCAGTGTTGCGGCAGATGTCTGCGTGATCGGCGGCGGCTTTACCGGATTGTCATCGGCGCTGCATCTGGCCGAGCGCGGCTATAAGGTCGTGCTGCTGGAACAAGCGCGCATCGGCTGGGGTGCCTCCGGCCGCAATGGCGGGCAGATCAATCTGGGCCTGCGCAAGGGGCCGGAGGAGCTGATCGCCGCTTTCGGCGAGACGCGCGCGAAGCAGCTTTTCAACATGAGCGAGGAAGCGCGCCAGCTGATCGTCGAGCGTGTCGCCAAGCACAACATCGCCTGCGATCTGAAGCCTGGCACGCTGCATGTCGCCAGCAAGGCGCGGGACCAGAAATGGATGGAGGACGAGGTCGTCTGTCTCGAACGCGTCTATGGCTACAAGGGGGCGAAGTTCCTCGACAAGCGGCAGACGCGGGCGGAACTCGGCTCAGAAATCTTTCATGCCGGCGTCAAGGATTCCGGCGGCGGGCATCTCCACCCGCTGAACTACGCCCAAGGCTTGGCCGAGGCGGCGATGGCGGCCGGTGCCCAATTGCACGAGCAAAGCCATGTGGTCCGCATCGACAAAGGCAATGTCAATCGGGTCGTGACGGCCGATGGCGAAGTTCAGGCCAAGTATGTCATCCTCGGCTGCAACGCCTATCTCGGTGATCTCGAGCCGCGCATTGCCGGCAAGATCATGCCCATTGCCAATTTCGTCATCGGCACCGAGCCGCTATCGGAAAACGAGGCGCGCGATGCGATCACCAACGATGTCTGCGTCTGCGATACCAAGTTCGTGGTGAGCTATTGGCGCCTCTCGGCCGACCGGCGCATCCTGTTCGGCGGCGGCGAGCGCTACAACACGCATCCGCCCGCCGATATCGGCGCCTTCGTGCAGCCCTATCTCGCGCGCGTCTATCCGCAATATGCCCACAAGAACATCGATTTCGGCTGGGGCGGGATGCTGGCCATCACCGCCTCGCGCCTGCCGCAGCTGGGGCGCATGGGCAACATCTTCTTCGCGCACGGCTATTCGGGGCAGGGCGTGGCGACGACGGGTCTTGCCGGCAAGCTCATCGCCGAAGCCGTGGCGGGCACGGCCGAGCGTTTCGATATCTTCTCAGCGATCAAGCACCAGACGTTCCCGGGTGGCACGTTGCTGCGTCACCCACTGCTGGTGGCGGCGATGCTCTGGTACGCGATGCGCGACCGGCTCTAGACCGATTTGCGCTTCTTGGCGGAAGGCGCCATCCCGGCTTCCGCTTCGGCCTTCAATTTGGACTTGGCCTCCGCCGGCAGGTCGCGCCAGTCGATGCCGGCCAGTGTCGCCGCCAGGGCATAGAGCAGGTTGAGCGAAACGTCGCGCGGGAAGGCATGCTTGGCGCGCCGGTAGGCAGCGACCGCGCCCAAGGCCCGAAGATCATCGAGCGTCGCGATATCCACCTCGGCGAGGCGCCGGGCGGAGATGGGCCCCAGATTCTTGAGATCGGCGAGTGACTGCTTCATGACAGGATTATCGGGTGCCCAAAGCACGTCTGTCATGACTATTTTGACGCTGCGATCAGCCGTTCGATTGGCTATTGTGCGCCATCCCTCCGATTTCAGGAAAGCGTTGTCATGTCCAACCATTTGAAATTCTACATCAACGGCCAGTGGGTCGATCCCGTGAAGCCGGCGACCGTCGACGTCATCAATCCGGCGACCGAGGAAGCCTTCGCGAAAATCTCCATGGGCTCGGCCGCCGACGTCGAGCGCGCCGTTGCCGCCGCCAAGGCTGCTTTCCCGAAATTCTCGCAGACCAGCCAGGCCGAGCGCGTGGCGCTCCTGAAGCGGGTCCTTGCCGAGTATAACAAGCGCTATGAAGACATCGCCGTCGCCGTCTCGACCGAAATGGGCGCACCGCTCGCCATGGCGCGGGACAGCCAGGCCTATTGCGGGCGCGCGCATCTTGAAAGCACCATCAAGGCGCTCGAGGATTTCCATTTCGAGGAGCAGCGCGGCCTGACCCGCATTGTGCGCGAAGGGATCGGCGTCGTCGGCCTCATCACGCCGTGGAACTGGCCCTTGAACCAGATCGTCGCCAAGGTGGCGCCGGCCATCGCCGCCGGCTGCACGATGGTGCTGAAGCCATCTGAGATCGCGCCCATCAATGCCATCATCTTCGCCGAAGTGATGCATGCGGCTGGCGTTCCGGCCGGTGTCTTTAATCTGGTCAACGGTGACGGTCCCTCGGTCGGCCAGGTGATCTCGAGCCACAAGGATGTCGACATGGTTTCCTTCACCGGCTCGACCCGCGCCGGCATCATGGTGGCGAAGAACGCGGCCGACACAGTGAAGCGCGTGAGCCAAGAACTGGGCGGCAAGTCGCCCAACATCATCCTGCCCGATGCCGATTTCGCCACCGCCGTCTACAAGGGGGTGCAGGGTTGCTTCGGCAATAGTGGCCAGTCCTGCAACGCGCCGACGCGCATGCTGGTGCCGGCAAGTCGCCACGAGGAAGCGCTCGTGGTCGCCAAGAAGGCGGCGGATGCGCACAAGGTGGGTGACCCCAACTCAGCCGAGACGGTGCTGGGCCCGGTGGTGAGCGAGGCGCAGTTCACGAAGATTCAGGGCCTCATCGAAAGCGGCATCAAGGAAGGCGCCAAGCTGGTGGCCGGTGGCCTCGGCCGCCCGGAGGGGCTTAATCGCGGCTATTACGTCCGCCCGACCGTGTTCGGTGAGGTGACGCCGGACATGACCATCGCGCGCGAGGAGATCTTCGGTCCCGTCCTTGCCATCATGCCCTACGA
The DNA here is from genome assembly GCA_964618305.1 of uncultured Dongia sp. Classification (GTDB taxonomy): domain Bacteria; phylum Pseudomonadota; class Alphaproteobacteria; order Dongiales; family Dongiaceae; genus Dongia. The sequence goes on from CAZUAL010000039.1 coordinate 4,666, forward strand.
GACGGAAGCGCAGGCCATTGAGATGGCCAATGACACGGTTTATGGCCTCGCTGCCTATGTGCAGTCGCAGGATCTCGACCATGCGCGGAAAGTCGCCCGCCAGATCCGCGCCGGCCAGGTGAAGATCAACTATCCGGCCTGGGATACTTTTGCGCCGTTCGGCGGCTACAAGCAGTCCGGCAACGGTCGCGAGTACGCCGATTTCGGCATCCACGATTTCCTGGAAGTGAAGGCGATCTGCGGCTACGACGCCGCCTGATCGTTCATGCGAGTTTGCGGGAAGAGGGCGGCACGCTCAAAGTGCCGCCCTTTTTCATTGGCGCTTGAAGAAGCGCTTCACCGCCGCAAAAACACCGGCCAGCAGCGGCACGACCAGGATCGCCAGTTTCTTGCCCGCGACGGCAAGAAAGGCGATGGCGCCGGCCAGCAAACCCTTGCCGAGCTTGACGCCGGCCACCGCTGCGACCAGTCCGGCGATTCCATAGGCCGCCATCTTGTCGCCTTCCTTGAAGTCGGCGTATTTGTGCCCATCGTCATAGCTGTGCTGGGCGAGGATCATGTCGAGCGCCTGTGGCCCGCCATTCTGATACTGGCTGAGATCGCCCACCCAGGTGAATTGGTGGTAGCCGTCGCGCCCCAGCTTGATCGCGACCGCATTGAGCCAATGATCGTCCGTCGTGCCGAGTTCCAGCACATAGCGGGCGACATGGGTGGTGGGATCGTAGCTCGGCTTTTCCAGCCAGCCGATGATGTCGAAAGGACGCTTGCCGTTGGCCTTGCGCTCTTCGTTGCTGCTGCGCTGATTCTCCTGCATCTGCTTCAGGAAATCGTCGGCATCGACCTCCGACCAATCGTCCTCCTTGACGAAACCTTCGTCGACGAATTCGACCGCGATCTCCGCCTCGCTCTTCGGGTCGTAGATCATCGCCTCGGTATTGGGGAATTCGACGCCGTTGCCGAGAAAGGCATAACGCTGCGCGTCCGTGCCGAGCAGGACGTGGAAGTCGGTCGGGGTCGCCAAGGCGCTGTGCGAATGCTCCAGGCGGTAGGTGCCGTTGCCGGTCGCCCAATGTAGGGCGTCATATTCCTTCTGCAAGGACGCGTCGTCCTGCGGATAGGGGGCCTGGTCGGCCAAGGCGGAGATTGCCGGCAGGCACAGCGCAACCACCAGCGCAGCGACGATATTCGCGCGTTTCATGCGGATCCTCATTAGTTGAATTCCGCGCCATAGATGCAACAAAACAGGAACGTTGCCAAGGGTGGCATCGAGGGTCCGGGCGGGGTAGGGTCTGGCCAAAAGGGAGAATGGCATGAAAATTGTGATTCTGGGCGCCGGCGGCGTCGGCGGCTATTTCGGCGGGCGTTTGATCGAGGCCGGAGCCGACGTCACGTTCCAGGTTCGCCCCGCCCGGGCGCGCGCCCTTGCGGCAGACGGTCTCGTCATCAAGAGTTCGCAAGGTGACGCCAAGGTCCCGGTCAAGACGATCGAGGAGGCGCAGGGCAGCGGTCCCTTCGAACTCGTCATCCTTTCCTGCAAGGCCTATGACCTCAACACAGCGATCGACGCGATCGCGCCCCATGTCGAAGCCGGCGCCGTGGTGCTGCCGCTGCTCAACGGCATGCGCCACCATGACGATCTCCGCGCCCGTTTCGGTGCGGAGCCGATGATCGGCGGCGTCGCTCAGATCGAAGCGACGCTGTCGCCGGCGGGCGAAATTCTGCACAAGAGCGAGTTCGCCCGCATCGTCTTCGGCTCGCTCGCCGACTATCCGCCGACTGAGCGAGCGCAGAAGGTGATCAGCGACTTCGCGCAGGCCTGCGGCAGCGCCAATTTCTCGAGCCGCCTGCTCGATCCGGTCGATCAGGCGCTGTGGGAGAAATGGATGATGATCGGCACGCTCGCCGGCATCACCTGCCTCATGCGTGGCGCCACGGGCGATGTCATGGCGGCGAAGGAGGGGCGCGAGCTGATCGAGGAGCTGCTGCAGGAGACGATCGCCGTGGCGACGGAACACGGTTATCCGCCGAGCGCCGACTGGCTCACCGGTGCCCGCAAGCTCCTGATGACTTTCGGCTCCACCTTTATGGCCTCGATGCTGCGCGATATCGAGAAGGGCAATGCCATCGAAGCCGACCACATCATCGGCGACATGTACCGGCGAGCCCACGAGCTTGGCCACGATTCCAATGTGTTGCGCATGGTCTATTGCCATCTGCAGACCTATGAAGCCCGCCGTGCGCGGGGTGGCTTGTAGAATCGCTGTGCCGCCCCATATGGCTTTCAAAGGGGCGCGGTGACTGCGATGACAGTTGCTGACGGAAAGGCCATCATGTTCAGTTGGTGGAGCAGGCGCAAATCGGCGGAAATCCTTGAAGAAGTGCGGCGTTTGAGCGGCGGCGATCTGCTTGCGCTCAGGCCGGACGTGCTTTCCGCCACCTTGCAAAGGCACGGCCTTGGCAATCGTAAACCCATACGCCGCCACCTCTTTGCCGCCGCGATCGAGTGTGATGTCCGTCGCATGTTGACGGCTTTCGACGCCGGCAGTTGCGCGACAATGCCGCCGGCGCGCTTGGCCGCCGACTGGGCCTCCTCAATCGGCCTCGACGCCGCGACGATTGCCTCAGTCGCTGCCACGGCGTCCGCACCGGTTGAACTCGCACGCGCCTATCTGCGGCGCGGACCGATCGACATCCGCGAGCTTGCCGAACTCGAAGACGTGGCCGTTTGCTATGGTGCGCCGCGATCATGCGCCTTGCGCTGGATCGAGGCGGCCGTGAATGCGGAGATCGACCATCAGGCCGCGCGCATGGGGCCGTCGGACACTTGCCGCTTGCGCTTCCCACGGCTCTTCAGCCGTTTTCCGACAGCTACCTAACCAATCACTTTCCCGCCGGTGCGCGTGCCAGGAAAGGCTTGCGAAAGATTCGCAAGTTAGAAAAGCGGCACACGCACTCGTATTTCAGCTGCCTGACGATCTGGTCGCCGTTCGATTTGGCGAATGCGTGACCTGTTGCCTAAACCATTCCCACAAGTAGAGGCTTCAATGTCTGAGACGGAAGAGACCTACCTCAGCAAGGTCCCGGCGGTTACGCTGGGCTTCTGGTTCATCAAGATTCTGGCGACGACGCTCGGCGAAACCGGCGGCGACACGCTCAGCATGACCTTCGATTTCGGCTATCTTGCCAGCACCGGCATCTTCGCCACGGCGCTCGTTCTGCTGGTCTGGTGGCAGATCAAGGCCACGCGTTTCCACCCGATGCTCTATTGGGCGACGATCATCGCTTCGACCACCGCCGGCACGACAATGGCCGACTTCGCCGACCGCTCGCTCGGCATCGGCTATACAGGCGGGTCGTCGCTGGTCTTGGGTTGCGTGCTCCTCTCGCTCTTTGCCTGGCACCGCGTGCTCGGCACGATCAATGTCAACACCGTGCGCACGCCACTGGCGGAAGTGTTCTACTGGATCACGATCACCTTCTCACAGACGCTCGGCACCGCGCTCGGCGACTGGGCGGCCGATACCGGCGATCTCGGCTATATGGGTGCGGCCGTCATTTTCGCCGTGATGCTCTTAGCCGTCGTGGTGCTTTATTACCGCACGAATGTCAGCCGCGTGACGTTGTTCTGGGCCGCCTTCATCCTGACGCGTCCACTGGGTGCCGCGGTTGGCGATTTCCTCGACAAGCCTTTGGATCATGGCGGGCTCGATTTCAGCCGACCGATCGCTTCGGCCGTGCTGGGGGCCGTCATCCTCGGCAGCATCTTCTTCCTGCCGCAGCGCGCCGGGAAACATCCCTGAAGCTGATCTCTTGCGCGTCAACCGGGCCGGGCAGTGATGTCCGGCCCGCGTTCTGCAAATTTAGCGAAAATACCAAAGGTTGCAGTCGAATCTTCTTTTGTTATCCTGGTTGTACCTCACCTTGAACGGCAGGAGTGACGTATGAACGGGCGCACAATGACCATGCATAGCGAGACCATGCGCGGAGACCGGGCGCGGGTGCCCGCGCGTGACGTCAATCTGAGGTCTGCCTGCCTCGCCTATCTGCTGTTGTTCTTTTGCGGTGGCCTCGGCGTGCACAGATTCTATCTCGGCTACACCAATTCCGCTCTGATCATGCTGATCCTGACCATTGTGGCCGCCCTGCTGCTGACCTCCGGCATCGGCTTGCTGCTGTTCATCCCGATCGGCCTCTGGGTCCTTGCCGACCTCTGCCTCATTCCGGAAATGACGCGCCGCCGCAACGAGCAGCTGATGGACAGTCTCGATTAGGCCGCTCTCCCACGGGCAAGAAAAAAAGGCCGGGCAGCGATGCCCGGCCTTTTCTCTGTTGATCGCGCTAACGGTGCTTAAGCGGCGAGTTTGCCGTTGAGGCCGTTGACGAAGATCTCGCCCAGCTCCTTGGCGCCGACCTTGATCGGGTTGCCGCCGGCCGACGGATCGGCTTCGGCCATCTTCGCCACTTCGTCGACGCGCTTGTCGTCGACGCCGATCTCCTTCAGCGTGTGCGGGATCTTGATCTCGGCACGGAGATCGAGGATCCACTTCTGCACCGCGCCGAAGCCGGGATTGGCGAGGCCTAAGAACCGCGCGAGGCGCGTCATGCGCTCGTCGATGGCCTTGCGGTTGAATTCCAGCACATAGGGCATGATCACCGCGTTGGTGAGGCCGTGATGGGTGTTGTAAAGCGCACCCAGCGGGTGGGCAATCGCGTGCATGCCGCCGAGGCCCTTCTGGAAGGCGGTGGCACCCATGCTGGCCGCAGCCATCATGTTGGCGCGGGCGACGAGGTTCTTGCCGTCCTTCACCGCGAGCGGCAGCGCTTCCTGGATGAGGCGCATGCCTTCAAGGGCGATGCCGTCTGCCATCGGGTGATAGCCCGGCGCGCAATAGGCTTCGAGGCAATGCGAGAGGGCGTCCATGCCTGTGGCCGCCGTCACATGGGCGGGCAGGCCCACGGTCAGTTCCGGATCGTCGATGACGATGGCCGGCAGCATCTTCGGGTGGAAGATGATCTTCTTTACATGGGTCACTTCGTCGGTGATGACGCCGGCGCGGCCCACTTCCGAACCGGTGCCCGAGGTCGTCGGCACGGCGATGATCGTGGCGATGCCGGCGGGATCGGCGCGGGTCCACCAATCGCCGATATCCTCGAAGTCCCAGACCGGGCGCTTCTGGCCGGTCATGAAGGCGATGACCTTGCCGGCATCGAGCGCCGAGCCGCCGCCGAAGGCGATGACGCCATCATGCTTGCCGTCGCGATAGACTTTGAGCCCATCCTCGACATTCTTCGAAATCGGATTGCCCTGCACTTCCGAGAAGAGGCCTGTCGGGATGCCGGCCGCCTCGTTGCGGGCGATGGCTTCCGTGATCATCGGCAGGGAGGCCAAGCCCGGAGCGGTCACCAGCAGCGGACGCTTCAGCCCCAGCGCCTTGCAATGGTCGGGGAGTTCTTTGATCCGGCCGCAGCCGAATTTGACGGAAGTGGGGTAGTTCCAATTGCCCTTCAGGGCGGCGGCATCCTGGCTCATGGCCTCATAGATCCTTGGCTGGCTTTGGTTGGTACTGAATCGCGCGGCATTCTAGCCTTGTTTCCCACGAGGAAAAGGGGGATTGGCCGGGCGGGAATGGGGGAACCGCTATGCTTGCCGCAAATGGCTCGGGACCGAAAAAGGCTTAAGAGCCAGCCCCTTGCCGCCGCTCGCCCCACATGACGACGAGGCTCGAGGCAACGATCAGGGCTGCTCCGACAATTCCGGTATGGGTGGGCAAGTCGTGCCAGACCAGATAGCCGAGGACGACCGAGGAGGCGAGGGCGGTATATTCCGTGGGCGCGATGACCGAGGCCGGGGCGTGGCGGAAGCTCTCATAGAGTAGATACTGGCCGGCCCCCGAAAGCAGCCCCAACCCCACCATCAGCCCCAGATCGAAGAGGCTCGGCGTGTGCCAGTACCAGGGCATGAAAGCGCCGCAGAGCAGCGTGAAACCGCCATTGGTGAAGATCATCTGATTAATGGTGGGTTCCGCATGCATGATCTTCCGCACGAGGATCGTGGCGAAGGCCCAGAAAGTGGCGGCGACCAGCACGAGCAGAGCAGGCCCCAACTCCGGGCGGCCCGTCGGATTGGCGGCGATGGCGACGCCGATGAAGCCGATGATGACCGAGGCCCAGCGCCACGCATTCACCTTCTCCCGCAGGAAGAAGATCGACATCACCGTCACGATCATCGGTGCTGCGTAATAGAGTGTGACGAGATCGGGGAGGGGCAGATGCTTTGCCGCCGTGAAATAGCAGAGCCAGGCGGATAGCAGCAGGCCGGCACGAAGCGCCAGCCCGCCCTTGTTCCTGCTGCGCAGGACGCCCAGCATGCCGGTCTTGCCGCCGACCGAGAAGGCGATGATGGAAATGGTCAGGCTGCGGACGAACAGCACCTGGAAGATGACGTAATCATGCATCACCAGCCATTTCACGATGGCATCCTGCCCCGAAAAGACGGTGTAACCGGCGATCGCCAGCAGCACGCCCCATTGCGTGTTCTCGGTGAGTTTGGTGTTGGTGGCGAGGCTCAATTCATGCTGCCTTCAATTGCGTAGCCCGGCGGAGGAACGATTGTTCTCGTCTGTTCGCAAACGGCGGTCAGCTGGTTGTCGTGAATTCGGAAGTAGGTCGCCGTGACAGGCCGGCTATCTTCTTGGCCCTCCGGAATCCAGCTCACGCTGGAGATATAGGGACCGCTATCGGTCAAGATCAAGCTGACCGTGTCCCCGCCATCTTGAGCCACTCCGTTTATGGGCGCCCATGCATTTTCCTCAGGGGGTTGCGTTGCCCCTACGGCGCTCACATCGAGCCATTGATAGCTGTAGCGTTGGGGTGTCGCCGATTTCTCGGCGACCCACCTGCGACCGCCCCATTCCGGGAAATCGATCGCCGCGCGACGATTCCCGTACGCGTCCGTCTCCCAAGCGATCGGCTGTTGCGGCAGGCCGATCGGACAGATGAAGTGGTCGCTGAGAATTCGGATCGTCGGTTTCCGGGCGCTAGGTATCGCGTCGTGAAAGCAAACTGGCTTTAGCACGCCGCCCTCGGCTGGACGGAAGAGTGCCACGGATGGTTCGCTGTTGTTGACTGAAGAAGCGAGAAGGAAGGTCTGGCCCTCAAACATCGCGACCTGGCTGTCAGTGTACCAACCTTTGTAGAGTTCCGTGTTGGACGCAACATAGAGGCTGGATTTCAGGGTCGGTTCCTTATTTGCCTTCCGTTCGTAAACCAATCTGTTCCAGGTCGAGTCGCGCTGCGATTCATCCGGGTATCGCAATCTTGCCATCAGGTCGCCAAGGGCCTCGTCATAGCTGCGCCGAATGGTGCGCAATTGCTGCTCGACCGACTTCACTTCTTCCGGTGGCGCGGTAATGTACCAAGTATAAGTGAGGCTAGGTGTCTTGGAGCGCAATTCGAAGACATCTTCCATAGTTTCGTTATTGACGAAATTGAACCGCGCCTTGTTCAAGGTGAAGATGTCGGTAGCCGATATTTCCGTCCATGTCGGTTCCTGACCGAGAGCATCAGGAATGATCGTGTAATTGTCTCGATCCCGCAATTTCCATTGCCAAGCGATCCGCTCGCGCCGCAACGCTGCGTCACAGGCTCTTTGGTTCAGGGGCGAAGAATCGAGAATGACAGTCTTTCCGCGCCCCGGCCATTTATCGAGCTCTTTCAGGCGAGATGTGGTGAAACCTGCGATACACTGACTGCGGGCCTGCGTTCCTCCCGGCAGGGGATCTTCGCAAACCACGGCCATCCGCTCCTCCCAGCTTTTCTGCTGCAGTTCGAATATCTCACGGTCTCTCGGATCGATTTTGACGACAGTGCTGGCAATTGCCGCATCGATGGTGGCGAGCGCTTTTCTTGCATCCGCGTCGGTGCAGATCCAAGGGTAAACGGCAGCAGAGTCGCGGTTGCAGCTGGGCTCTTGGGCGATCGCATTGCCCGCTACAGTGAGGAGACCAATTGTAAGATGGAGGAACGAAACCAAACCAGCGCCCCATCGCATGTCTCTAGTCTGCTTGGTCTTGTCGGTGGGGCTCAAAGGGATAGCTCAGTCAGGGAAAAATTGTCCAAATCAAGCATCGCCCGGCGCCGACCGCCTGTCGAGGGTGGATGTTATGCATCGCTCACATGGGGGTGATGCGCGCGGTCGTATAGAGTCATCGAGCTGCAGCTGCCCCTTTCGCGCATGTGCTAGGGTCGGGTTGCCAGAATGCTGAAGGAGACGGGAAATGCATGAAGGTGGTTGCGAATGCGGGGCGCTGCGTTACCGGGTGACGGGAGAGCCCTATGGGACCGGTTATTGCCACTGCCGGATCTGTCAGCGCACCAGCGGTGCGCCGGCGCAGGCATTCGCACGCGTCCATGCCGATCAGTTCGTCTATACCAAAGGCACGCCGCAGATCTATTTCTCGAGCGAGCACGGCCAGCGTGAATTCTGTGCCGCGTGCGGCAGCCAGCTGCTCTATCGCGGGAGGGAGGCGCCTTTCGACGTCGCCTTTAATACGCCGACTCTAGACGATCCGTCTGTCTTTCCGCCGCGGGAGCATGTCTGGTGCAGAAGCCGACTTGACTGGTTCGATACCACCGACACGCTGCCGCGCAAGAGCTAGGATCGCATCGTCGAGAAAGTCGAGGAAGGCGCGCACCGCCGGCAGCTGGCCACGGCGCGAGGTGAAGGCGGCATGAAAGTCGCCGAGCGGCGGGGCATGATCGTTGAGGATCACTTCCAGTTTGCCGCTGTCGATCTCGGCGCGGCAGAAATATTCCGGCAGCAGGGCAAGGCCGATGCCGGCGATGGCCGCCGCCTTGAGCGCGTCGAAATCGTCCATGCGCAGGCGCGGCGAGAGTTCAACGATCTCCTCGCGCCCATCCGGTGCGCGCAGGCGCCAGGTCTGGCGCGTATCGTCGAGCGCATGGCTGAGGGAGTCGAATTTGGCGAGGTCGGCGATTGATTGCGGCCGACCAACCTGGTCGAGAAGGGCGGGGGCGCCCACCAGCAGCGCGCTCTTCGACCCGAAGCGATGGATGATGAGGTTGGATTCCTCGAGCGGCGCCTGGCGCACGCGGAGTGCCAGATCGATCCCTTCCTGGATCACGTCGACCCGGCGGTTACTGACCGTGACGGAGAGGCGCACTTTCGGAAAGGCGGCCAGAAAGCCGGGTATCAGCGGATTGAGCACGGTGCGGGCGATGTCGAGCAGGCAACTGACGCGCACCAGCCCTTGCGGCTCGGCATGTGCCTTGTCGATTGCCTCCTGCGCCGCTTCGGCTTCGGCGATCATCGCCTGGCAATGGCGCAGGTAAAGCTCGCCCATATGCGTCAGCGCCAGCTTGCGGGTGGATCGCTGCAGCAATTGCGTATCCAGCGCCTTCTCCAGCGCGGCGATGCGGCGGCTGAGCTTGGATTTCGGCACGCCGAGCGCCCGGCCGGCCGCGGCAAAGCCGCCGCGCTCCACGATCTGGGCGAAGTAATAGAGATCATTGAGGTTCTGCATCTGCCAGATTGTCCTGTTAATGGAACAAATAAGTGCAAAATAGCTACCTAATCGGATAATCGTTCCTATTGTATATGCAATGGCGATGGATCGCTACGGCGATCGGTATTCCTCGGAGAAACGCCATGAATGTCCTGCAGATCGATTCCAGCCCCCTGGGTGCCGCTTCCGCCTCGCGACAGCTGACCGCCGCCATCGTCGACGGCCTGCGCCGGACCCATCCGGATCTGACGCTGGTTCACCGCGATCTCGACCTCACCGCGCCAAGCCACCTCTCCGGCCCCTTGCTCGCCGCCTTGCGCGGCGGCAGCGCCGCGCCCGATGCCGAACTGCAGCAGGAGATCGCCTTCAGCGACATTCTGCTCGAGGAATTCCTCGCTGCCGACATCCTCGTCATCGGCGCACCGATGTATAATTTTTCCATCCCGACCCAGCTCAAGGCCTGGATCGACCGCGTCGCCCGCGCCGGCCGCACTTTCCGCTACACCGAACAGGGACCGGTCGGCCTTGCCACCAAGGGGCGCGCCATCATCGCCTCGACGCGTGGCAGCATCCTTGCCGGCGACGGCCCCCATGCCGATGATTGGCGCCACGCGCTCGACTTTCAGGAAGACTATCTACGCCGCGTGCTGAATTTCCTCGGCATCACCCAGGTCGAAATCATCCGCGCCGAAGGCCTCGGCCTCTCTCCGGCATCGCGCGACCAATCCCTCGCCGCCGCACAAGCGCGCATCGCCGAGACGTTTGCGCCGGCACTCGGCTGATCAGATGGTGGGACGAGGACAGAGAGCGGCTGCTCGATCAGGCGATGAGATCGAGGGGGCAGAACAGAATCTTCCCCGGAGTTTCATACTTCCGGGTACTTGCGCGGCGCGCTTAAGCTTGGTTCCCATTTCCCAGACTGTCATGGCCCGCTTCAGGCGGGCCATCCACGAGTGTCTAACCGACTGCTGAGCGCTTGCTGACGAAGTCATGCGCGGTACGCCTTCGCGGAGCAGGGCGACTGAGCTAGTCAGCTAGCGTCGTATTTTGAACCGCGATGCGAATGCCGCCTACAATCTCTTTCTGAACCCGATTTCACACTAGTTACACAGGCGCGTCTTACCCGACTCGGCGGCGAAAACGTAAGTTTCTTCGATGGAAGATCGCACCATACGGAGAAGCGTCGTGTTTGAATCATTGGAAAAGCTGAAGCTGCCTCCCCGCGTCAGGTACTCTTTTCCAGACATATTGATGCTGGGTTACCTGGGGGCTCTTCCGTCTTTCGCATATTGTCTTCACCAAGGCATTCCCGCCTATCGCCTTGCGTCGCCAGTGCTTTGGCTTGGGCCAACCCTTGTTGGTTCGTTCTATGTTTTAGCGGCCGGTCCGTGGACTGCTTGGGGCTTATGGACAGTGTGGCAGTCGCTCAAGAACATCCGGAGCAGCAATTGGCGCGAAATGGTTATCCGATCAGTTGTCGCAGTCGGTCTCCTTGCGTTTTTTGCGGCCGCAGCTGCGTTGCAGGTTTTCGCTGGCTACCATCTTGTGAAGCCATTTCCGGCGACAACCGTAGTTGCCTATGCATCACTCATTGTGGTGGCTACTGGCATTTTCGCAGCATGTGTCTTTGAATCCTATCCCGACGTTCCTGAGGCGCAGCTTCGGACGAGAACCTTTGGGCGGGTAGTCTTGGAAGCCGTGCTTTGCATAGTCATCACCTTAACGGCATGGAGAGACTTAGCGCCGATTGGGGGCGTCCACCTGTCCGCTCAAAACATGGGAGGAGGAACGCCGGTTATGTTGCGTGACACCGAGGGTCAGGCCGATGTCGCGGCACTGATACTCGACGCCGGTGCCGGATGGTTTGTTCGGTTGCGAGACAGATGCGATGCGCTCGTTTTCGTGCGCTCCGAGGCCGTGTATCATCAAGTCTGGCTCAACACGCCGCGCGACAACGTATGTCCCCTAGATAGCAAGTACATTGACGCGCTTGAGGGAATTCGTGATGACCCAACGATCGACAATCCAGATGATCCTGGAAACAGTAACTGAGATTTACAGCTCGCGAATCGTCCCCAAGCAGTCATTTTGACGCGGAATGCAATCTCGGAATTTTAGTTTCTTGAGAGCATTGCTCATCATCTCGACTGTTGCCCTTCCAGAATATAGACCGTGGGGATCCGGGATTTCTCATGCTGGGCAACGCCATCAATATAAATTAGCATTGACTAATGTATTAGCCGTAGCTAATGTACCTTCATGACCACGCCAGACGCCATCAATACTGTGCTGCGCACGCTTGCCGATCCCACGCGGCGGGCGGTTTTTGAGCGGATTGTGGGGGCTGATGAGATCACCGTGGCCGAGCTGACGCGCGGCAGCGGGGTGACGCAGGGGGCGATATCGCAGCATCTCAAATCCCTGAAGCAGGCGGGTCTGGTCGCCGAGCGGCCGGAGGGGCGCCATGTCTATTACCGCGCGGCGCCGCAGGGCCTCGGTCCCCTGGTCGATTGGATGAGCCATTACGGCCTCTTCTGGCGCGACCGCTTCGCCGACCTCCGCACTCTCCTGAAGGAAATGGAGCCATGAGCAATCCCGCCCTCACCCCGCGCGCGGCGCAAGAAACGCAGCAGATCGTCGTCGACGAGGTCTTTCATGCATCGCCTGAGAAGATCTGGAAAGCGCTCACCGAAACGTCGCTGATGGCCCGCTGGATCATGACGCCCGCGGGCTTCGCTGCCGTGAAGGGCACGCGCTTCACCTTCCAGACCAAGCCCGCCGGCGCCTGGGACGGCACCATCAGCTGCGAGGTGCTGGAGGCCGTGCCGAACGAGCGCCTGTCCTATTCCTGGAAGAGCGGCGATGCCGGGAATGTCGGCTATGGCGCGCCGCTCGACACAATCGTCACCTTCACCTTGACCAAGGTCAAAGTCGGCACGCGGCTGCGCCTCGTCCATGCCGGCTTCATCCTGCCGAAGAACGAGACCGCCTATACCAGCATGGGCGAGGGGTGGAAGAAGTGCTTCCCGAAACTCGACACACTCACCCACGACGAGCCCTGATCGCGCAAACGCACGGAGAGAAAGATGAGCAGGGCCTATACCGGCGGCTGCGCCTGCGGGCATGTCCGCTATGAAATCAATGACGCGCCGATGTTTTCGAACGCCTGCCAATGCCGCCATTGCCAGCAAAGGAGCGGCAGCGGCCACGGTTCCTACATGACCTTTGCCAGCCGCAAGGGCGTGAAGGTCACCGGTGCCGCGACGCATTGGGAACTGGCCGGCGACAGCGGCAACATGAAGTCCCACGCCTTCTGCCCGGTTTGCGGAACGCCGGTCTATCTGACCTTTGCAGCCATGCCGGACTTCTTCACTATTCATGCCGGCAGTCTCGATGACCCCAGCCGCTATCAGCCCCAGGCCGTGACCTATCACGCCCGCGCACTGCCCTGGGACCATCTCGACCCGGCCTTGCCCAAATCCGAGACGATGCCGCCGATGTGAGGCGGTTACATCACGCTGGCCAGCAAAGGCCCGGCGCCGCGATCGCGCAGCGTCGATGTGGTGCGAGCGTCGCGGCCCAGGCTGCGGGCGAAGCGGTGGCCGGCATAGACCGCATGGGCGATGATGCCGGGCGCTTCCGCGTCGCCGATGCAAGTGATGCTCTTTGTGGCGCCGCCATCTGCCAACAATGCCTCGAACAGCGCGGTGTTGGGCTGCCGTGACGTGACCGGCACCAGGCTTGCGACCTCGATCACCGTGGCGCTGCCGCCATAGGCGCAGCCGAGCTCCAGCCGGCCCGGCGCAAATCCGATCAGGCTCTTGTTGAAATGGCAGATGACGCCCTGCGCCAGCAGATGGGCATGGGTCGCTACCTGATCGCCGGTATAGCTCATCCACGGCGCCACGACGCCGGCGCTGGTGACGAAATGCACCGCGCATCCGCTGGCGCGCAGCCGGTCGGCGAGGCCCGCGGCGAGGTAATAGCCGTCATCGTCGTAGATGGCGACTGGGCCTTTCGGTACTTGGCCGCGCATGATGTCTTCCGGGCCGACGATATCGGTATGCGCGTTCAGGACTGCTTCGCGGTGCTGGCGGCCGATCCCGTCCTTGCGCCAGGTGCTGCCCGTGGCGCAGACGATATGCGCCGCGTCGAAGGCGCGCACGTCGGCGGCACGCATTTCGCTTTCCAGAAACAGTTCGATATTGGGCATCTTCGCGATCTGCCCCAGCCGCCAGTCGCGCACGCGCGCCCATTCGGCAAGGCCCGGCAGTTTCGATTCGAGGCTGACGCGGCCGCCGGCCTCACGCGATTTTTCCGCCAGGGCGACCTCGTAGCCACGCGCACCCAGCGTGCGCGCGGCCTCCAATCCCGCCGGCCCGGCGCCGATGATCAGCACGCGTTCCTTCGGGGCATCGCCTGTGATGATCTCGGGATGCCAGTTGTTTCGCCATTCCTCGCCCATGGTC
>CAZUAL010000040.1:0-10396 GCA_964618305.1 uncultured Dongia sp.
GTAGAGTCGCTCCTAAAGAGGGGTCGGCAGAATCTCAGGGACCAATTAAAACGGGACCGCCTCAATGTTCAGCACGCCTTTCCCGACCCGTGATCCGGGCCGTAAAGGTGCCGTTACGGCCTCGCAGCTAGCGGCATTTCTCGATAATCTTGACCTCTACGGAGCAAGATTGGGCGACTGGCCGAGAGAGAAGCGTCAGGAAGCTGATACGGCTCTTCTTGGATCGCAGGAGTGCCGAGACGCGCTCGAGGATGCGAAGCTTGTTGAAGCGGCTCTTACGGCGCGAACCACGCTGCCGCCCGACAACCGGATTGCCGAGCGGATAATCGCGGCGCAGAAATCTTTGGACACACTCGCCGGCGGCGGGATGAGCCTTCATTTCTTTCCTACCTTGCAGGCAGCGGCGATCGTCGGCATCGCGCTCGTCGGCCTGCTTTGCGGACGCCTGGTGACCCTGGACAGCAATTATGACGCAGTGGGGACGACCATCCTGTTCTCCGATTCATTCTATCTCTGAGCGAAATGGCCGGCCATGAAGGGTTTCGTCATCGGAAAGCCGCTGCTTTCCTTCCTGCTCTTGCTGTCTGTCGCTGCTAACGTTTTTGTCCTAGGTATAGTTCTTTCGCCGCGCGTCTTCGGTCCGCCGGTGCCGCCGCCTCCACCCTTGTCGATTCCCCCACACATGGTGATCGAGCAACTCGCCGATGGTCTATCGGCTCAAGGCAAGGAGGCGCTAATGAACCGACTACGAATCAATGGCGCCGAACTTGATAAATTCTTTCGTGATTTCAATGCGTCGCAGACCGCGGTGTTCGATCAGTTTGCCAGCGCGCACTATGACGAAGCGGCCTATCAATCAGCCCTGGTAGCACGCAAGGCCGCAGCGGACAATTTCTTCAACGCCATGTCCAGGTTCTTCCTGGAAGCAGGTCACGATCTGTCGCCGGAAGATCGCCGGCGGATTGTCGATCGGGTCAGGCTGTAGGAGAAGGCGGGGATGCCGGCTCAAGAAATCTTCCTTCTCTAGTCGGCGAGATATGCAATTCTGCGCCTCATCATGCGAGGCGTCGATCAGCCGATTGTTGCCAAGGCGATTGCAGATTGACCGAGCGACAGGCCGCCGTCTCCGCTGGGGGCGCATTCATGCGTGATGACGCGGCAGATCCTCTCCAACTGGCGTGAAGTATTCTCAAGCAACAACCGGTTGGCGAATACCCCGCCTGTCAGTGCCACACAACTGAAGATATCGGACGCCATCAGCGTTGCCGCCATCTCGCGCACGCCCACGGCAAGAGTATTGTGAAACCGACGTGCAATGCGCGCCGCATCAACATTCTTCCCGAGGTCTTCAAGGATTCCAGTCCAGGTTTCGGACCAGTCCAGCTCGCAAACCGCTCCCTGACGAATGGTGAAGTCGTAGTGTCCGGCTTCATCCGGGCAACGCATCGCACAGGCTTCGAGCTTCTGTGCCGCTTCTCCTTCGAATGTCATCTCGTCAGGTGCGATGCCGACCGCCGCCGCAACGGCGTCGATCAGGCGCCCGGCAGAACTCGCCAATGGCGCATTGACGTTTCGCTCCAGCATCCATTCGACTGCTGCCAACTCCCGCTCAGATCGGCCGACGAAAACGGATAGCCGACGTATCTCATCGGGATCGAGAAATCGCCGCAAATGAGCATAGGTATTGCGCCAGGGCTGCCGGTTCGCTAGGTCGCCCCCCGGCAACGCCACCGGCGTAAACCGTCCCAGGCGGGTAAAGCTCTCGTAGCGGCAAGACAGAAACTCGCCGCCCCAGACAGTGCCGTCGTCGCCCATACCGAGGCCATCAAGAGCAATACCGAGAACCGGCGGATCTCCGGCACGAATCCCATTCTCCACCATGCAGGCGGCAACGTGCGCGTGATGATGCTGCACCTTAATGAGAGGCACTTCCTGTTCCACGGCAATCGCTTCGCCCAGACGTGTGGCGGAATAGTCCGGATGCAAATCTACGGCAACGGCATCCGGACTGAAGTCGAGCATCTCCTGGAAGATGCTTTGCGCCTGAAGCCAATCCTTCTGAGTCAAGGGATTGCTGAGGTCACCGATATGCTGTGACATCAGCGCTTCGCCATCCCGGCTCAAACAGAAAGTGTTTTTGAGATCGCCGCCGATCCCAAGCACGGATGTCTTTCGCGGCAGATCGTCTGGCAGCCGAATCGGCGTCGGGACGAATCCGCGTGCCCGCCGCAAAATTCTTGGTCTGCCATCCAAGACACGCACCACGGAATCGTCGATGCGCCGCGCAATCCGGCGATCGTGCATGAGATAGGCGTCGGCGATTCCGGCGAGATTGCCTCGGGCCTCAGCATTGTCGATGACTTGTGGCTCGTCGCGGCCATTTCCCGAAGTCATGACCAATGGACCATCTACCTCTTCCAGCAACAGATGATGGAGTGGCGCGTATGGCAACATGATGCCGATTTCGCACTGACCGGGCGCAACGCTGTCAACCAGCCGCCGCGCAATCGAGTTGTCGCTCGGATGCATCAGGACGATCGGCGCGGCCTGATCTTTCAGCAACCTGAGCCCCTCATCCTCAACCTGCGCATATGTCATAGTCGCCGCAACATCGCGCACCATCACGGCAAATGGCTTGTCGCCACGCCGCTTCCGACGCCGCAGTTCAGCAACTGCCCCGTCATTCAAGGCATCACAGGCCAGATGAAATCCCCCTATCCCCTTGATCGCCAAGATACGACCTTCTTTCAGCAGCCGGCTCGCCGCTGAGAGTGCATCCTCTGCCTCGACTTCCTGGCCAGCCTCGTCTTCCAGCCACAGGCGCGGACCGCATTCCGGACATGCGATCGGTTGGGCATGAAAACGACGGTCGTGGGGATTCTCATATTCCGCACGACAGGCCGAGCACATGTCGAAATCGGACATGCTTGTATTCGCTCGGTCATAGGGAATACGCGCGACAATGCTCAGCCGCGGTCCACAATGCGTGCAATTGCCGAAGGCGTAGCGATATCGGCGGTCACGCGGCTCCTTGATTTCAGCAAGGCACGCCGGACATGTCGCGGCGTCCGGAACGATGGCTGTTCTGACTTGACCGCCGGCGCTCTCGGCAATTGTGAACCCCGTGACCGTGTCAGATGCGGCAAGCGGCCCACGAATGAGCTCGTCAATCCGGGCGAGAGGTGGCTTCTCCGTCACGAGGCGCTGGCAGAATTGTTCGAGCTGCTCCGTATTCCCCCGGGCGTGGATCAGGACTCCTTCGGCATCATTCAGAACATGACCGGTAAGCCCCAATTCATTCGCCAGTCGCCAGACGTGGGGGCGAAAGCCAACTCCTTGGACCGCGCCACGGATCCTGATCGACACACCCATTTCGGCACTTCGTGTCATGAGTGCTTCGTCGGTACGCTAGTGAACCGTACAGACCATGCAAGGGTCGAACGACCGCACGATGTGCTGGACCGACACCGGGTCTGTCTCGCCGGGCCGAATTGGTGCCCCGACCAGAGCGTTTTCGAGCGGTCCACGTTGGCCCGAGGCATCGCGCGGTGAAAAATTCCATGTCGTCGGCGCGACGATCTGATAGTTGATGATACGTCCGTTCTTCACCTTGATCCAATGACCCAGAGAGCCGCGGGCGGCTTCGATCAGGCCGCATCCAATTCCCTCTTCGGGTATCTTGCCATTTAGACAGAATGGTTCCTTGGGCCGCAGCTGCTTCGCCCAACTCTCAAGAGCCAGGACAATCCGGGCCGTTTCGACCATCCGGGCCACAACGCGCGCATGGACATTACTGCCATCGCGCGCCACAAGTGCCCTGACGAGCATTTGGCCGTCCACGGCCTGCCTGGCGAGGGCGCCAACCTCGGCGATCTTCCCGGCGAGCCTGGGGGCTTTACACCAGGTATAGCCATCCCTGCTTTCAGCATCCGGAAGTGTCATGCCTTGGAATGGATGCAATGGCGCGCCGTCACCCGCAAGCCAAGCGTGAGACACGTCCTCGGCAATGTCGGCCGGATCGAATTGTGTCGGTTCGCCGGAAATCGTCATCAAGCCACGAGCGAAGTGCGACTTGCCGGCAAACCCGTAGTTGCCATAGCTAAGAAACTGGGCGTTTGACTTGCCCATCTCGTGCAGGCCCAGGGCGTCAGCAATATGAAGAAAGCGCCGGAAATCGCTCGGTCCGGCGGCATTCTCCAGGCGATATTCGTCGAGCGCTGCCCAGCTTTCGAGTGAGGCTATTCGCTCCAGACTCGTACCGAACAAGTTGGCTTCGAGGAAGCGCCGGAAGCCACCAAGTATAAGAAGCAGACGCATCTGCTCCTGCGGCTCAACAGCTCGGCTGGTTCCACCCGGCTGGATTGACAGCGTATGCGGCCATTTGCCTGCCAGGAGTCCCATGATGTGCATGAATTCGGCCCGTGCTGGGAGTACATCGCGCGCGGCCTGTCCCTTTACCGCCTTGAAACGCTCCGCTGTCGCGGCAAACCACGGTTCCATCGCATAAGTCTCGCGGCAGAAGTCGGGCATGAAGAAGAGATAGAAATGGGTAATGTGATCGGCAACGTTCTCGGCCGCGTGAATGATGTTGCGTGCCAGTTCGCCGTTGGGCGTTGGACCGATGCCCTGCAGCTGCGCCAAGGCCAAAGCCGCCGCGACAGATTGCGATACCGAGCAGATCCCGCAGATACGCGGGGCGTAAACCAAGGCGTCCATCGGTTCCTTGCCGTGCAGAATCTGCTCGAAGCCACGGAAGAGCGGCGAGACGACCCAGGCATCGGCAACGACACTGTCGGTGATATCGATCTTGACTTCGAGATCGCCCTCGACCCGATTGAATGGACCGATGATCCGCCGGCTCATTGGCAGCACCGCTTCATCATTTGCCGCGCCGGCCGGTCTCTGTCGGCGGTGCCACCACATGGTCCCGCACAGCATTCTTGCGTAGACGCTCAGGCGTTGCCGCCTTTGCCAGCGATGCGAGCGCCACGAACCAGGCCTTCGGCATATCGGTTGGCAGCCCGATGGGGATGCCAGCAAACTTCGGCGTCTCCGCGAACGGATGACCCGGCTCCTCGAAGCCCGGAGCGGTGCAATTGACGCAGGCATAGCCGCCCCGGAGGCACGATCCATCGCCATTCCAGAGGCGTGTATTGCAGTCGCCGTGTGCCTGGGTTCCCTTGCAGCCCATGTTTTCCATCAAGCAGCCGAGATCAGACGGCTGCTCAGCGCTCGCTTTGTACTCATAGAACTCATTGCGCGGACAGCCATGGTGCACCAGATGATCGGCATAGGAACGGGGCCGATTGAACTTGTCCAGATCGATGCCTGCAAAATGACCTAGAGAGATTTGCATCAGCGTCTCAGTCACCCAGTTGGGATGGGTCGGGCAACCCGCGATGTTGACAACCGGCAGGCCGCTCCTGGCACGGAAATCGCCCCCCAACAATCCACCCGCCTCGGCGCCGCTGAATGCCAGCCCTGTCGCTTCTGCGGGATTGCCGCCGCCGGCTGTTATGCCGCCGAAAGCGGCGCAGGAGCCGACGGCAACGACATACTCAGCCAAGGGGGCCAAATCCGCGATCCAGTCGCGCATGGGGCGGCCGGTTCCGGCCAGGAGATGAAAGCGACCGCTGTTCTGCGGTCCGCAGATGACTGAACCCTCAAGGCAAAGAATGTCGAGTGCTATGCCGCCAGCACGAATGCGCTCCAGAATATCTATCATCTCCCGCCCACTCGCCTCGCTCAAGGACGGATGCCAGAGCAGATTGATATTTGCCGCCTCAAGAGCCGTGACGAGATCGGGATTCTCTGCATTAAAAAGAGAAAGCGTGCAGCCACCACAGCCGCCGGATTGCAGCCACAGGAGATTCATCGGGTCTCCGCCCCTTCAGCGTGCTCGCCAATCTCAAGCGGAATGCTCAACGAAAACTCGGCACCCCCTTCGGGCGCGTTGGCCGCTTCCAGGTGCCCACCTTGTTCCTCTGCGAGACCATAGCTGACATAGAGACCAAGACCTGTACCCTCTCCGACCGGCTTCGTCGTGAAGAACGGTTCGAAAATGCGGTCCATTTCCTCGGCTCGGATTCCGGGACCGTTGTCGCGAACCTTGATCCAGGCGAAATCTCCTTCAACCCCGGCACGCATCCAGATTGCTGGCGCCTCGACTTGCCCCAACACATCGACGGCGTTCTGAACGAGATTGATGATGATCTGATGCACGGCCCGGCTGCGTCCCGTGATGTTGATCTGCTCCGGCATGTCGAATTCGATTTCCGGTTTCACGCGCGTCGCCTTCAGGACCCATTGCGTCGCCGTCTTGACCACGCGCACCAGATCATAGACCTCGGTGTTTTCCTTCTGGGTCGAAGAAAACCGCCGCAGATCCTGAACGATCTCGCTCACCCGCGATGCGCCTTCCAGCGTGCCGTCGACGAGCGGGCCGATATCCTGAATGATCCGATCGATCTTCAAATCAGCCCGAAGAGCCTGGAGCTCAGCCGATGACGCCCCGCGATCGATGGCACGCAGATATTCGGTGATGCGATCGCCATAGCGTTTCATGGCGTGCATGTTTCCGAAGACGAATGAGATCGGATTGTTGAGTTCGTGCGCGACGCCGGCTACCAGCCGGCCAAGAGCCGCCATCTTTTCCGCAAAGACCAATTGCTGCTGGGTACGGCGCAACCGGTCATGAGTCCGCTCCAGCGCAGCATAGGCTCTATGAAGCTCTCCGATCGGGCGCCCGATCAAGACCATGCCGACGAGCCGCCCGGCATGATCAAAACGCGGAGACCCATTGACCGAGAGTGGCGCCGCCTTGCCCGCAGCGTCGATGAGAAAGATATTCTTGTCGATGATCGGCTCGCCCGCCACCAGCCGGGAGGCCAGTAGATTGGCAAAAGGCGCCGAATCCGGCGCCAGGATATCGGAAAATGGCCGGCCCTTGAGAGAATGTGATTCCCCGCCATGCAGCTTGACCAGGGCCGCGTTCACTTCCTGGATCTCACCGCGAGCATCGGTGACGATGAGCACATCCGTCATTGCGCTGAGCACGGAATCGATGAAAGCGCGCGCCTCCTCCAACTCCGCATTCTTGCTCTCGAGTTCGACTTGGTAGCCGACTAGATCTGCATAGACGGAATCCATCTTGCGGATCACGTCGATCCAGGCTTCCTCTCCTTGGGAAGACAGCGTCAAGGCCGACGCGACTCCGGCAAGGTCGATGAGGCCGTTCTGCTTTGACTCTTCCGTCGGCAAGTGCCGTGCCATCTATTCCTGATCCTAGTTGGCCGCCTTGAGGTCACCGCGCTGCGGAAAGGGTGCGACGCGATCCAATTGATAACGTTCCAGTTTGGAACGTAACCCGACACGAGACAAGCCCAGTTCCTTTGCCGCGCGGCTCTTGTTCCAGCGGTGCCTGATAAGGGTCTCTCGCAGGATGCGCGCTTCCAGCGCCTCCACCCGATCTTTGAGCGATCCCTCCAGGTCTCCGATGAAGTCGCGATCCTCGGCCGCGTCCCCTGCCGCTGCGGCAAATCGGCCTGCCGGCGCCCCCAGCAGCACGCGTGGTGAGATGAGATTGGCACTGATTCGATCGGCGCTTCCGGCCATGATCAGCATATGCCGGACCTCGTTCTGCAGCTCGCGCACATTCCCCGGCCAATGATAGTCGGCAAGGACGCGCAAAGCTTCGTCGGTAAACCGCAGGCCGGGCTTCCCGAGTGCGGTACAGGCCTGCTCCAGAATAGCCTCGGCCAGGACCGGCACGTCCATTTTCCGCTCCCGCAAGGCGGGCATGCGGAAGGAGACGCCGGCCAAGCGGTAATAGAGATCTTCGCGGAAGCGGCCAGCGCGCATCTCCGCCTCCAGATCCCGGTTCGTGGCGGCGATGACGCGCACGTCGATCTGCCGCACCCGATTTCCACCGACTGGACGGATTTCGCCATTCTGCAGGACGCGCAGGAGCTTCACCTGGAAGGCCGGAGAAATTTCGCCAATCTCGTCGAGGAAGACGGTACCACCATCGGCCCGTTCGAAAAGGCCGACATGGTTCTCCACCGCACCCGTAAATGCGCCACGCCGATGCCCGAACAGCTCACTTTCCAGCAGCTGATCCGGAAGCGCGCCACAATTCTCCACAACGAACGGCTTGTTCCAGCGCAGGCTGCTGTAGTGCAGGGCCCGCGCCGCGAGTTCCTTGCCAGTACCCGATTCACCAATCAGCAGGACGGGCACATCGAAGGGCGCCACCTGACGCAGCTTGTCGCAAACGGCATTGATCGGACTATCGACGGCACGGATCATGCCATCCTCGAATTGATAGGCTTGGCGCAATTCCTTGCGCTGCCGCGCGACCACAGACTCGGAATGGCCCGGCGACATCTTCATCTCCAGCGACATCAGTTCGTTCTCGCGCTGAAGGCGAAAGAGTGCCGCGGCGCTCTTCAATGTCAGAATGAGATTGTCAGGCTGCCAAGGCTTCGTGATGTACTGGTAGATGCCGGCTTCGTTGATTCCCGCCACGACATCGTTCGTGTCGGTATAGCCGGAAATGATGATCCGGACGACATCCGGCCACCGTTCCCGCACGCGCTTGAGGAAATCGACGCCAGTCATATCCGGCATTCGCTGATCGCACAGAACGATCTGGACCCATTCCTGCTCCAGCAGGGCCGTCGCCTGCTCGACATTGGCGGCCGTCTTGACATCGAAATCGTCGCTCAAGGTGCGCGCCAGCGCCTCCAGGCTGCGGGGCTCGTCGTCGACGATGAGGATCGTTGGCAAGCTCATGCGTTCATCCTCGGACAATTTCCTTCAGCAGATACGGGGCAATTGTTCGCCGTTGATCCAGTCAACTACCCGGCGCCCCCCCAGAATGGTCGTCATCTCGACCGGCGTCGGCGCCTGATCAACGACGTCACCGATGATTGCAGAATTCCGCCCCAATTCGTGCGCGCGCATCGCTGCCAATAGATTCTCCGCAACGGAAGCAGGGCAGAAGGCGACGAGCTTGCCTTCATTGGCGATGTGGAGCGGATCGAGACCGATCAATTCGCACGCTCCGGCAACCGTTGGCGAAATAGGCAAGGCTCCTTCATGGACGTGCATGGCGTGGCCAGATTCCTGCGCCAGCTCGTTGAGTACGGCGGCGAGGCCGCCGCGCGTCGGATCACGCAGGCAATGGAGTTGCGGCACCGCTGCCAGCATCGCTTGCACCAGCCCATTGAGCGGCGCGGAATCGGAGGCGATATCCCCATCGAACTCAAGATTCTCCCGCTGCGACAGGATAGCTACGCCATGATCGCCGATCGAACCGCTGACCAGGATCTTGTCGCCGGCTGCAATGCGCGATGGCCCCAGATCGACATTGTCGGCCAGGGCGCCAATGCCCGTCGTCGTGATAAATACACCGTCGCCCTTGCCGCGTTGGACCACTTTGGTGTCGCCGGCAACGATGCGGACGCCGGCGCGCCTGGCCGCTGCCGCCATGCTGGCCGCGATACGGTCGAGGTCGCGCAGAGGGAATCCTTCCTCGATGACGAATCCCGCGGTCAGATAGAGGGGAATAGCGCCCGACATGGCAATGTCGTTGACCGTGCCGTGGACGGACAACGATCCGATATCACCGCCCCGGAAGAAGAGCGGGGAGACGACATGGCTGTCCGTGCTGGTCACCAACCGCCCAACCACGCGCCCGAGCATCGCCTGGTCGCCACCTTGCCGGAGCAGCGGATCATCGAGATGATGCTGGAACAGATCGGCCACGAGTTGCGCCGTTGCCCGCCCGCCACCGCCGTGGATCATCTCCACCCGACCGGCAAGATCGAGACGCCGCGTCTTCGCCTGGTTGCGCACAAGGTTCATATCGTCTCTCCCGTCATCGGCTGACGGCGACGCCATTAGATGGCGCCGCCGCGCGGGGCCGTTCAGCTCGCCAGGAGCATCGCGCCGGCGACGCAGCCGAAAGCGCCAAAGACCCGGCCTGTCCAGGCACCGCCCCGGTTGCTGCGGGCGAAGGCTAAGCCGAGCGCGATACCGATGCCATGCAGGATGGCCGTCGCCAAAACGAAGCCCAGCGCATAGTCGATGAAGCTCGCCATCGCGGCACCTTCCGTGCCGTGGGCGTGGCCATGAAACAGAGCAAACGCACCGACCATCGCGGCGGACACGGGATTGGGCAAGCGGATGTCAAATGCTAGCAGCGCCCCCATTGCAATGACCGAGAATGCAATGATCGGTTCGACATAGGGCAGGCCGAGGCCGGAGAAACCAAGAGCGCCACCCACAATCATCAAGCCGACAAAAGCCGCGGGCACCGACCAGAGCGCCCGCCCGCCTTGGCGCGCCGCAAAGAAGCCGACAGCAACCATCGCCAACAGATGATCGAAGCCGG
>CAZUAL010000040.1:10406-18556 GCA_964618305.1 uncultured Dongia sp.
AGCGGATGCATGAATCCGTGCGTGACGTCGCCGTTCTCGTGAAACCCGATATGCGCAAAGGCCGGGCTGGCGGTAAGCGCCAGAACTGAGGCGATTGCCGTGATGCGCGTGATCTTCATATTGATTCTCCCTGTTAGCATGAGTCCAGAATTGAATTCTAAGCGGCCGTCGCTCTCTTAGATTCGTTCTTCCCTTGGCGAAAGCGGCCATAGGTCCAGTAAGCCGCGCAGGCACCTTCCGAGGAGACCATGCACGACCCTATCGGATTCTCCGGTGTGCAGGTCGCGCCGAAGAGCTTGCAATCGACCGGTTTCTTGATCCCGCGCAGAATAGCGGGACATTCGCAGCTCTTGGCTTCGCGGGCTGGGTATTGCTGCATTCCAAAGCGCTTCTCGGCATCAAAGGTTGCGTATTTGTCGGCGATGCGCAGGGCGCTGTCCGGCACCTCGCCCAGGCCGCGCCACTCGAAGCTGTCGCGCAGGGCGAATACGTCGGCCACCAAAGCCTGCGCCTTTTCGTTGCCGGCACGCGTCACGGCGCGGGTATATTGATTCTCGACCTCGGCGCGCCCTTCATTCAGCTGTCGGATCACCATCAGGGTCGATTGCATTACGTCGAGCGGCTCGAAACCCGCAATCACGACCGGCTTGCCATAGTCGGCGGCAACGAATTCATAGGGACCGCTGCCGATTACGGTGCTGACATGGGACGGCCCCAGGAAGCCATCGACTCGAACGCCAGTCTCCGATCCCTCACCCGCCGTCGCCATGATGCCCTTGATGGCGGCCGGGGTCAGCACATGGTTGCAAAAGACTGCGAAATTGCCGAGCTCCTCTCGCGCCGCCTGTTGCAGGGCGACGGCGGTTGGCGGCGTCGTTGTCTCGAAGCCGATTGCGAACAGAACGATCTGGCGGTCCGGATGTTCACGGGCGATCTTCAGCGCATCCTGGGTCGAATAGATCATGCGCACATCGGCGCCTTCCGCCTTGGCTTTAAGGAGGCTCGCCCGCTTGCTGGCGGGCACCCGCATCATGTCACCATAGCTCAGCAGCGTGACATCCGGGCGGCGCGCCAAATCGATCGCCATATCAAGGCGTGAGACGGGCAGCACGCAGACAGGACAACCCGGACCATGGACGAACTCGACATTGGCAGGCATCAGATCCTGCACGCCGTGACGGAAGATGGCGTGTGTATGCCCACCGCAGAATTCCATGATGCGGTATTGGCGCGCGGCATGGGCCTCCCGCGCGATCGCTGCTTTGAGGCCCTGCGCCAATTCCTGGTTGCGGAACTCGTCGACATATTTCATGACGCAGCCTCCAGTTCGCGCGCCTCGTCGGCCTCAAGCCCGATTTCGGCCATCAACGCCAAGGTCCGCTCCGCCTCTTCGGCGCTCAGCTTGTGCAAGGCGTAGCCCACATGCACCAGGACGAACTCGCCCACCTGCGGGTCTTCGATCAGCGCCAGCGATATCCGCTTGCGCACACCGCCGAGGGCTACCGTGGCATTCTCGCCGTCAGGTTCGAGAGCAATTATCTGGGCGGGGAGTGCAAGGCACATGGGCCGGCCCTCACGCCACACGATCGAGGGCCGGGTGGCCGGCCAGCTCACGCTGGCGCGTGGCGACGAGCCAATCCAGCCAATGATCGAGCCCCGCCCCGGTTCGCGCCGACACCTGCAGCATCTTGATCTTTGGGTTCACCCGCCGCGCCGCCGCCAACGCCTTGTCGACGTCGAAATCGACATGCGGCAGCAGGTCGACCTTGTTGAGCAGCAACAGGTCGGCCGCGTGGAACATATCCGGATATTTGAGCGGCTTGTCCTCGCCTTCCGTCACCGACAGAACGACGATCTTGTACGCCTCGCCCAGATCGAAGGCGGCGGGACAAACCAGATTGCCGACATTCTCAATGAACAGGATGCCACCGGATGTGGGGTTCAGTTCTTCCATGGCGTGGCCGACCATGTGAGCATCGAGATGGCAGCCTTTACCGGTATTGATCTGCAAGGCCGGCGTTCCCGTCGCCCGGATGCGGTCGGCATCGTTGGCCGTCGCCTGGTCACCCTCGATGACGGTGACCGGGAAACGCTTACCGATGAGTTCGATCGAGCGCACGAGCAGGCTCGTTTTGCCCGAACCTGGGCTGGACAGAAGATTAAGCGCCAGGATGCCGCGGTCGGCGAGAAAGGCACGGTTCTCGGCGGCAAAGGAATTATTCTTGGCAAGAATATCCTGCTCGATCTGCACCATCCGCGCTGGCGTCAGCCCCGGCGCATGGGCGTGCTGCGGTCCAACACTGCCATGGCCATGCTCATGCGTGTGCGCATGGTCATGGTCGTGATCATGGTGATGGCCGTGATGATGGTGGCCCTGTTCGGCGCCGTGCCGGTGCTCCATCTTTGCCTCATGCCCGCCGCAGCCGCATACCGTGCACATCAGTTGACCTCCAGTTCCTTGATCCGCAATTCATCCCCGCTTTGCACCTGAAGCTGAGAACTGCCGCAATCGCGGCAACTGTCGAGCCGGTGCTGGATGACGACGCTCTTGCCGCAGGGCAGGCACCAGGCCCGCGCTTCGGTTTCCAGAATATCGAATTGCGCTCCCTCAGCAATCGTACCGCGCGACACGGCATCGAAGCAAAAGCGCAAGGCTTCCTTTTCGACCCCGGCGAGCGGCCCCATTTCGATACGGACCAGCGACACCTTGGCATAGCCATGCTCACCAGCGCCGGCCTCGATCGCCTGGATGATGCTCTCGCTGAGCGCCATCTCGTGCATCATTGCACCGTCAACCGGTAGGGCGCGCATGGGTCGAACGCATCGATCAGCAGGCGCGCCCGCTGCTCGATGCCGCTCCCGCGGCCGCCCAGGGTACTGAGCCGGCGCGCGACCGGACCTGTCGGATGAAAATTCCAATCCGTCGGCGCCAGAATGCGGTAGTCGGTCACGCTTCCGCCTTGCAGCCGCACCGCATGGATGAGCCGACCGCGCGCTGTCTCGATCGCGGCGAAGCCCTCGCCTGCCATGCGCGATGCGCCTGCCGGCTGGAACGGCGCCGCGCCGAGATCGCTCGAATCGTCCAGCTGCGCCAGCTCGGTTGCGAGACTCACGACTTCAAGTTGGCGAGCAACGATCCGGGCGAGGATTCCGTCGCCAAAGCGCGCCCGGAGGTCAGCCACGAGTGGCGCATCGAGGTGACGCATGAAGGCGGTCGTTTCCGGTTGCCCGCCATCGATTGCCGGCCGCGTGGAGAAGCCGGCTCCATCCGGCCCCAGAAGCCTTGCACCGATGTCGGCCATGGAGATATCCGCGACATTGCGGGATTGCTCATCGCCGGCGCCGAGCGCAGCTTCGTCCCGCTCGATCAGATACCGACAAAAGAGCGCGAAGGGACGCTCATTTCCGGCCAGCCACTCCAGAAAACCTTCCGGTTCGTCTGTCGCGTTCGGCTGGTAGAGATGGCGCGCGACGAGATCCTCCACATGAATCCTGATCGATCGCTTCAGTTCCTGCCAATGCGCAAGGGGCATTTCCTCGACCGCACGGCGCAGGGCACCGGCAAGACCGCGCAAGGCCGCGAGATCTTCCGGTGAAGGTTGCGCCCCGAGGGATCTTGGCGCTTCGACGATCAGGCGAAGGAGATGCTCCCGCGCCGCCTCTCCTCTGACGAGAAAGGCCCGCTTGGCCGCCAAAGCGTCATCCGCCGTCGCACCGAGCGCATTTTCGCAGGCTTCCACCGCGGCCGCTCCTTGCGCCAGCGCGCAGACGGCAAAGAGCCGTGGCAGCAGCGCCGCGACCTCGGCCGGTGCGCGCCCCCGCGTGATTGCATCCGGCAGCGCGCGGCGACCCGACACGATGTTGACACCGCGTCCATTCCCATCGCCGCCGAGAATGATGTCGATGCTGCCCGGCGCACTCATTCTCCGGCCTCCATCTCGCCGAGGCCGAACAAGGCGCGGCGCGATCGTGCGGCCGCCATCTCGACGGTCGGAGACGCGTCCTGCGGCCTCACCGGCGTCAGCAATTCGCCCATCGCCGCTTCGGCGGTGGCAATCGCTGCGGCCTGATCGACGAATTCCAGCATCGGCGAAAAGAGCGAGCACATCAGGAAGGAACCCAAGTCCGGTTCCATTCCCGCGATGAAGCTGTAGACGCCGCTGGGCAGCAGCATCTTGACCGTGTCGCCCGGCCTGGTGGCGACCCAAGCCTCACCTGTCGCCGCATTGGGCAGGATGAGAATGTTCATGCACCAGGGTGTTACCAGAATCGAGAGCCATTTACCCGCCCAGGCCTGTGTCGCAACGGCCGCCACGGCAAGACGCGGATTGAGGATCGGCACGTCGGCCATACGCGTCTGCTGCATCGACCGGAAAACCGCTTCGATCCGCTCCGCGACATGGGTCCCCGTGCGCATCTCCACCGCCATGCCCTCAGTCCTCCACCACCAGAAAGGCGTCACGCTGGCCG
This sequence comes from uncultured Dongia sp., assembly GCA_964618305.1. Classification (GTDB taxonomy): domain Bacteria; phylum Pseudomonadota; class Alphaproteobacteria; order Dongiales; family Dongiaceae; genus Dongia. The sequence goes on from CAZUAL010000040.1 coordinate 14,877, forward strand.
GCACAGACCGGGCAAGACCAGTCGGCCGGCAAGGCGGCAAAAGGCGTTGCCGGCGGAATCTGGTGGACCGGATCGCCGACCTCCGGGTCATAGACCCACCAGCAGATCCGGCACTCAAGACGGCTCGCGTCATTGAGCTGCGTGTCGTCACCTCCATAGGATCCGGCGAAGAAGCTGCGTGTCACCGGTAGACCTCCAGGATCTCGTCCAGGCGATCCGCGCTGTCGGCGATATCCTCTATCGCCGCGCAAGCGACCTCCGGCACCTTGGAGATTTCGATCGTGTTGAGGATGAGTGCGTCCTGCGAGTTATAGTACTGCACCCACCAGACATTGCGCGTGCCCGTGCTGGAAATACGGCAATTGCCGTAGCCGCGCGAAAGAATCACGACGGAACCACCACCCAGGCTGCTCGCAAGATAGGCAAGATCAGCTTCGGTGTGCGGCAGCAGGGACAGGTTGATCGTATAGGCGCCACCGTCTGCTGGCGGACGCGCAAGATTGTCGTTGATTTCGCTGAGCAGCGCGCTGGACGTCTGCGCTTCCGCCGGCGGCACGCTGTCATTAAGGGCAACGAATTCGGGCGCCGCGCCGAAGGCTGCAGCCCATATCCCGGAAGGGACATGCCCGATCTCGACCACATCCGCGGCGATACGGCCGTCGGTCCCGGCACGCCGCACGCGCCAGATGCCGGCCATCACCGATTCCTGGATCTGCGCGTCGCTGCCGGCAACGATGCTGACCTCGCCACTGCCCAGGACCTGGTCGACGAAGCGCAAATTGTTCTGATCGAGGCGCGACAGATCGATGCGCCTTGCTTCGTCGCCGCGGCGGAAAGTGCGCAGTGCCTGCAGCACCGATTCCAATACCGCCTTCGCTTCGACGAGATTCTCGACCTCCTCCGGCTCCGGCGTGTTGGGCTGGCTGAAGGTCATCATGCCGTCGGGCATCGGCATGTATTCGAGGACGCTGCCATCCTCTTCTGCTGGTTGGCTGCCTGCGCCGGTCGCGGGAAACGGCGGGTTGCTCATATCATTCGTCCTTTCTCAGTGCGGAGCCGCCACCTGCAGATTGCCGCAGCCGCGGGGTAGTTCAAATTGGGGTGGGGGCGAAGCCTGGCGCTGCAGGATCTGCGGGATCTCCACCATATAATCGGGCCAGTCGCGAATGCGCGTGAGCGCTCCCAAATACTGACCTCGGCGCATGAAGATCAAAGCCGGGAACAGGCTGAAGCCGAAGCGCATCTGGAAATGCCGCTCCGCTTCCGGTTTGGCGACCAGCCCCGCAACGCGCCCGCCCAGCGCCTTCAACAATTCAGGCGCGACGACAGCAAGATCCAGCGCTTCGCCGGTCACCTGCGGGTTGCCGCAAATGACCAGCATCGTGACCTCAAGCGCACCCGCCACGTCATCAATTGAATGTTCGTTGACGGCGATGAAACCGTGCTGCGTGCCAAGGGCTTCGATCAGCGGATGCATGTCAATTGGTCTCCTCGATAGGGGCTGGCGCAGCCGGACGCAGGAAATCAGGCAGCTGCGGTGTGCGGTCGATCAAATCCGCGAAGAGATCCTCCGGTGGCGTGCCGCCACGCATGCTGATCTCCAGGGCGAGCAAGGCGTCGGTGATGCGCTGCGCCTCTTCTGCATCCAGAATTTCCCGTGCGGCGCCCAGGAAGGTCAGGACCCAGGTCCCCGGCTGCTGTGCGCCGACCAGCCGCATGTCGATTTCGCCACGCCGGCCGCTGCCCTCACAAAGAGCCGCGAAGCCGTCGCCCGAAATGACCCGCATGGGGATGCCGACGCACATCAGCTCCGCGCCTCCCTGAGATCGGCTTCGTCCCTGGCCAAACTAGCCAGAATGCGTTCGTCGCCAGTCCGGCAGGCAACGGCTTCGCTCGGCCGTTCGCCTTCATAGCGGACCAAAGCCAATTCGCCGGTGAGATCGGTCTGCGGTTTCTCCGCGCGCAGGGTCGGGCGGATATCGAATTTTGCGAGATAGTCGAGTGCGGCGGTAATAGCGGGTTCGATCTGAGCTTTGACAGGATCGGTGAGGCTGCCGCCGAAATCCTCAAGCTGCGCCGGCTGCACGCCGACCAGCAGGATATGCTCCGGGTAGTCGCCGAGCATTGCCGCCATCGCCAGCACTTCCTGGAAACCGGTCTGGTGCAGGCTCATTTTCTTGGCGCCGAGAAAGGCCGGGACGTCATCGCCGTGAATGAGTTTCAGCGTACCTGGGACGAGGCCGTAATCGATGGCGTCGAATACGACGAGAATATCGGTCTCGCGAATGTCCTGGACCAGATAGATGCCCTGGGTGCCGCCATCGAGCAGGCGGACATGGGAGGGGAAGCAGAAGCGACGGTCGAGTTCCTCGACCACCCGCACCCCGAAGCCCTCGTCGGCCCAAAGCAGGTTGCCGATGCCGAGCACCAGAACCGCGTTCGGTTCCTCCCGCATGTGTCCCCCGTCAGATTTGCGCGTTTGCCGCTTTTTTACTCCCAGTGGAAAGCTGAACTGCAGGGCGCGTGCCAATTTGTCTCAGGGCTAACCATTTGTTCTGGAACAATGATTTCCAGGACGCCAAAACAAAATGTAATATAAGTTATCACTTCACGTACAAATCGGATAGTTTCTTTCCATATAAAAAAGGCGGGCCGCGGCCCGCCTAGTTGGGGATCCACGTCCTGATCGCTCAGTGATCATCTTCGATGGGCCGATCGTCCTTGAACTGGCGCCAGCCGGAAATCATCGAACTGACGATGCTCTGGCGGGACATGATGTCCTCGCGGATCGCCGCATAGTTATGCACAAGGGCAAAGCAGACGATCACCCACATGATCAGGTGGTGGAAGGTGTGCACGTCCTGGCTTTGCCCCATAAGCGGAATGACCCAGCTTGAGAACAGCCGATACTGCCAGGATTCCATGCCGGCCCCTTCGCCATAGAGGGCGAAGCCGGTCACGATCATGAAAATGATGCCCCAGACGAACATGAAATGCATGACCAGGGTCGCCAGCGGATTATGACCGGCATATTTGCGCGGCTCCTTGGCAAGGAACAGGTACCACTTCAATTCGTGCCAGACGCCCTTCCACCAGGTGATGCTATGCACCGGCGGCAGGAAGATCTGCCGGGCGTGCGAGTTGCCGACAAAGATCCAATAGACGCGAAGGACGAAAAACACCGCCAGCACATAGCCGGCGCTGAAGTGAAAGAAGCGGATATACCCCATCAGGAAATGGGCGCTCGCCTCCCCCGGAACGCTTGGGAGGGGCGAGCCGATGAAATAGCCCGTCACGGCCAGAACCGTGATGGCAAGGGCGTTGACCCAGTGCCAGATGCGGACCGGCGCCTCATAGATGTAGACCGCTTCCATCGACTGGACGATCCGGCGCAGTTTCCGTCCGCCCGGACCCGTGCTTGTTGCATCGGCCATGTCTGCCTCCCTCAGCGGACGCGAACGTGCGCCAATTCCCTGCCATCCTCGCTCATCACATGGGTCGAGCAGGCAAGGCACGGATCGAAGCTGTGGATGGTGCGCAGGATCTCGACCGGCTCCTCCGGCCGTTCGACCTTGGTGTTCATCAAGGCCGCCTCAAAGGCACCGATATTACCGTTGAGATCGCGCGGCGAGCCGTTCCAGGTCGTCGGCACGACACACTGGTAGTTCTCGATCTTGGTG
>CAZUAL010000041.1:0-3910 GCA_964618305.1 uncultured Dongia sp.
TGACTTCGGTGGGCGCCCCCCGCCCCCATCAAGGTGGGTGGTTTTTGGATTGAAGTTTTAGCCGCCCCATCGCCCCCCACCTTCCGGGGGGTGGGGGGGTGGGGGGCCGGGTTGGCGGCGTTGGCGGAAATATCGCTCATGTCTTTCACCTGACGGAAAATGGCTTTTGCCCCGGTTGAGGGCTTGCCGTCAGGATCGCCCGGACCCAGACATGGCGGAAGGCGCAGCATTTGCACACTATTCGTGCATTTGACGCCATGTCACCCGGTGCTAGCATGGCGTCCATGAAACAGGATCTCCCCGACCTCAACCTGCTCCTCACCCTCGATGTGCTTCTCTCGGAGGGGAGTGTCGCCCGCGCCGCCAAACGCCTGCAATTGAGCCCCTCGGCGATGAGCCGGCAATTGGCGCGCCTGCGCGAGGCCGTCGGTGACCCGCTGCTGGTGCGCGCGGGGCGGGGCCTGGTGCCGACGCCGCGCGCGCTGGAACTCAAGGCTGAGGTGGGGCCGCTCCTCGCCACCGCCGGAGAGATGCTGCGCCCCGTGGAAATGCTCGAGCCCAGGCGCCTCGAGCGCCGCTTCACCATCCGCAGCCGCGACGGGTTCGTGGAGAATTTCGGCCCCGCCCTCCTCGCCCGCATCGGCCGCGAGGCGCCGGGGATCATTCTCAATTTCGTGCCGAAGACCGACCGCGACAGCACGCCGTTGCGTGAGGGGACGATCGACCTCGAGACCGGCGTCGTGGCGGATACGTTAAGCCCCGAGCTCATCAATGTGAGCCTCTTCCGCGACCGCTTCGTGGGCGTGGTGCGGCGCCATCACCGCCTGATGAAAGGCCGCATCACCCCGAAACTCTTCGCCGAGGCGCGCCACATCCTCATCACCAGGCGCGACGAGACGCGCGGCCGCGTCGACGATGCCTTGGACGAACACAGCCTCACCCGCAACATCGCCACCATCGTGGGCAGCTTCACCGCCGCCCTCGCCTTGGCGCGCCACACCGACCTCGTCGCCACCGTGCCCGAACGCCACACCGGCCATCTGCGCCAAGGCCTCGCCACCTTCGACCTCCCCGTGAAGCTGCCGGACTTCACGGTGTCGCTGATCTGGCACCCGAGGCAGGATGCCGACCCCGCGCATCGGTGGCTCAGGGGCGTGGTGAGGGAGGTTTGTGGGGGAGCTATTAGCGCCAAGTAGACTACATGAGCTGCGCTAACTTGGTTTTGTTGCGGCCTTTGCCTTGCGCAGGAGATGCTGAGCGAAGACCAAGAGTTCTAGTGCGATTTCTGGATCGTCGACCCAATTGAACTCGTGCGCGACAGGATTTCTTATTCCAAGCATCGCTCCCGAATAGAGTCGATGATAACCCTTTTGTTCATCTATCTGAGATGTTGTTACTCGGTCAGTCCATTTCAACATCGGAGAAGATGGACTAAAAACCAGATCCATCAATTGTGTGCCACTGACGCTGGTTTGGCTCACCTTGTCGGCGACAAACTTATCTACTGCTTTGTAGGCTTCCTGGATTGCAAGCGAGTAATGTCCAGAAACAAAAAGATCGCGTGCCACAGACACAATCTCAGGCTCGGAAACGACTCGAGCAAACAAACTGGCTGGCCCTGCACCCTCTGTCGTGGGTGATGGTAAAGAGAGCATTCTTGGCGCTGGCAGTCCGACCACGGATCGTGCAACGCCGAGCTCTAGAATGTGCTCTTGAAAGCGCTTCAGTCCATCAATTACCCGGCGCATCATACAAGTAACGCCTCATGGCCGAGAATATTGACTCGATCTGTTCGGAGCCGGCGTCAGCACTGATATGTATCTGCACATTGATGTTAAGAGGTATCCCCTCACCTCCGCTCATCCCCGGTCGAATCGTTTTGCTCACGCTGGGTTTTGGAGGTTGCTTGGAAACTTGTCCATCCGAAGATGCAACTGTTTTAATACTCTTGCGGGGCGTCTTCCCAGTTGCCACTCGGGTACCGCCAGTAGAAGCCGCTTCATTGGGTGTTGGGCTACCAATTAGCAAGTAAGTGGCGGCTTTGTTGCCTGCGGCGCCCTGTCCGAGACCCTCTCGAAGAAACCAACTAACTATCTTTTGCCGATCGAAGTCCGCTCCTATCGTCCGCAAACTCTCGGGATAGTTTTTCTGAAGGAGGAGATCGACCGCTTCCTGATAATGATCTTCTAAACGCCATTTTTCGGCTAAAGGTGTAGCCTTGCCTTCAGGCGTAAGAATACCGACGGCGCTCAGCTCGGCCACATACTGGCGAGCAGCTGCCTCTTGAACATTAAGCTCTACGCCAAGGAGTTTTTCATCGATGGTGACTTTCGGCGTTCTTATGAGAATAGCTCGAACACCCCACCACACTGTGCTCGGAATTTGAGGATACCGGTTCTTTTCCGCCATTCGTCAATTCTCCTTTGCACAGATTCTCACATCAAAACAATCTTCCTGTCAAAATATAATAAATAGTGTCTTTCAATTAATTATATATATCAGGTCTAAGAGCAGTTGGCTCATTGGCGCCTCACACACGTCTTGTTTGACAAGACAATATAACGGACCATCAAGGCCACTTACCGAGCTATAGAATCCGTCGCTCCCCTACAACCTGACGCTGGCGATGCAACAGCCACCAAGTCCAATCGGTCCGTCCTTCTTATGCTAAGCGGGGCACATTCTATGGGGAGTGACCACTCTCAAGCTCTCAATGCCCTTCCAAATACATCGTCCCGCTGTCGCACTTCACCGTGACGATGTGCTTGCCGTACCGCGATTGCGCGGCAACGCGCAGGGACGCCATGACGTTGGCGCCGGTGGAGGTGCCGGGGAAGATTCCTTCTTCGCGCGCGAGCCTGGCAGCCATCGCCTTGGCGCCTTTTGCGCAAAATGGCGCGGGCGCTACTGCGGTTTCGCGCGCACCGGGTTCAGTATCTGGACCCCGGCGAAATCCTTCTCGTTATCCGTCACGAGGGTGCAGTCATGGGCCTCGGCGATGGCGGCGATCATCATGTCGAGGGCGCTGCGGGGTTTGCCTTTGGTTTGGCCGGCGGCCATCAGACGGCCCCAGATGAGGGCGGCGGCTTCGTCGAAGGGCAGGATGCGGCCGGCGAACAGGGCTTGCGGGCCGTGGCCGCCGCTGAACCAGCTTTCCAATTCATCGCGTCGTTTGCCTGCCGGCTTTTCCAACACGCCGCGACGGATTTCGGCGATGGTGAAGGCGGAAATGTAAAGCTCCCGATCTTCACGCGCGGCCATCCAAGCGACAAGCGAGGGCGACGGCGCCGGCTTCACCAGATTGCTGATGATGTTGGTATCGAGCAGGTAGCGCATCAGAGCGAGACTTTACGACCCGTGCTGCGTGGGCGTTTGAGATCGAGATCGGCACCGACCAGCGGCGAACGGCGCAGGGCCTCAAGGATGGCGCCGCGTGTGGGGGAATGACCCCTCATGGAACTTTGCACGGTTTCGCGCAGATGCGCCGCTTCCTTGCCCCCTTCGGCCAAACGCTTTGCCAGGGCGCGGATAAGGTCGCGATCGGCGTTGCGCCCCACGACTTCAAAACGGGCGAGGCCCTTTTCGGTGAGGCGATTGCGATAAGTCTCGACGGCTTTCTTTTGCGAGGATGTCATGGCGCGGCACTCCCTATACCCGGTAATATAGCCGGGCATAAGATGGTTGCCAAGATGGATGGTCCCGTCACTTGGCACCCCCACCCCGTTGATGCATGTCGGCATGCGTCGACGGGGCCCTCCCCCTGAAGGGAGAGGGGGGAAGGAGCAAGGCTCTGAGAGGGCCTTCGCCGGCAAGGCCCCCCCCCCCCCCCCCCCCCCCCGGGGGGGGGGGGGGCGGGGGTGGGGGGGGGGGCGGGGGTTGGGGGGGGGGGGGGGGGGTGTTTTTCGGGCCG
>CAZUAL010000041.1:3920-4977 GCA_964618305.1 uncultured Dongia sp.
CCTCCCGGCCTCCCCCCTGAAGGTGGGAGGGGATGGTGCGGCGCGCGCGGAATCTTGAGTGGCGGCGGGTGGTTGCTCTTCTGTAGCGGCCTGCCCTTGCGGCCGCTTGAGTGTCGCTGGTCAAATGTGGCGGCAATGCACTGCCAGGAGGAGCCGCCATGCCGCGCCAGATCGTCTTCACGCCCCAGGCGGCCAAGCCGCCGGCGACCTATTCCCAGGCGGTGAAGGCCGGTGGCCTTGTCTTCGTGTCCGGAACGGGGCCGCAGGATGCGGCGACGGGCGCCATCGTCGGCGCCACCATTCAGGAACAGACGCGCCAATGCCTGACCAACATCAAAGCGATCCTGGAGGCGGCGGGATCGTCGCTCGACAAGATCGTCAGCGCCACAGTGATCCTGGCGGAGGAGACGGATTTCGCCGGCATGAACGAGGAATGGCTGCGCTGGTTCCCGAGCAACCCGCCGGCGCGGCAGGGGGCGAAGCTGCCGGTGAAGGTGCCGGGCCTCAAAATCTCCATCGCCGCCATCGCCGCGGCGCCTTCGCAGGCAGGCCCCCCACCCAACCCTCCCCCCTGAAGGTGGGAGGGTTGGTTGGGTGGGGGGGCGGGCGCGATCACAGCCCTTTCAGATACTTCGCCCCGCCATCGCACATCAGGGTGACGATGTGGGTGCCGGGCTTCATCCGCGCGGCGACGCGTAAGCCGGCCACGACATTGGCGCCGGTGGAGGTGCCGGGGAAGATGCCTTCTTCGCGCGCCAATCTTGCCGCCATCGCCTTGGCATCCGTGGTCGAAACGGGTTCGATCGCGTCGGCGATGCCATCTTGCCAGAGCGGCGTCACATAGCCGGCGCCGATGCCGTCAATGCCGTGGGCACCCGTCGGGCCACCTGAGAGCACCGCGCTTTCGGCCGGTTCGACGGCGACGATGGCGATGTCCGGTTTCTTTTCGCGCAGGCGCGCCGCGAGGCCGCGGAGGCTCGCCGCCGTGCCGACGGATTGGACGAGGCAATCCATCGCCCCTTTTGTCTGCGCCCAGATCTCGTCCGCCATTTTCGTG
>CAZUAL010000041.1:4987-18356 GCA_964618305.1 uncultured Dongia sp.
GCGGCAAGCTGGTCGAGGTTGCGCATCTGGTGCGTCAAGTATCCGCCGGTCTCGGCAGCGATCGCCTCCGCCCGCCGGATCATGTCCTTCACCAGCTTCTCGGTCTGGCGGCCGTTATCGGATTTGAGGATGGTGAGATCGGCGCCCAGTGCCTGCATGTGCGCCGCCTTGTCGGGCGCAAACGCATCTGCCGTGACAATCTTCAGCGCGTATCGCTTCACCGCGCAGACAAGGGCCAATGAAACGCCGGTCGAGCCGCCGGTATATTCGATGACCGTGCCGTGCGCCTTGAGCGCCCCTGCTTTCTCGGCCCCCTCGACCATGGCCAGCGCCATGCGGTCCTTCATGCTGCCGGTCGGGTTCGCCGCCTCGATCTTGAGCGAGATGCGGCAGCTGTTGGGCACGGCGATGCGGTGGAGCGGGATGAGCGGCGTGTGGCCGATGCAATCGAGGATGCTGGGCATGGGGATGCTCGCTTTCGGATTCACAGTCTGAACGCGCCCCCCCATGCGCTTGCGCGCCACCCCCACCCTTACCCTCCCCCTGAAGGGAGAGGGGATCTTAGCGAGATTGGCGAGATGGCGGTGCGAGACCGGCTCAAAGCCCTCTCCCTTTAGGGGGAGGGTTGGGTGGGGGTGCGCAACTGATCAATAGCGCCGGTGGCACCGCGCCGTCCGGTCCGTAATCCGGACCGGCGCCCAAGGGCCTTGACGGGGTTTCTTTCCTGTCTTATATTTCTGTCATGACAGAAATGACCGACACCAACACCCAGATGAATCTGCCGCCGGCGGTGCAGGAATTCGTCCTGCGCTGGGGGGATCTTGGCGGGCAGTGGGGCGTCAACCGCTCGGTGGCGCAGATCCATGCCCTGCTCTACCTCTCCGACCGGCCGCTGACGGCGGAGGAGATCGCCGACAGTCTGGGCCTGGCGCGCTCCAACGTCTCGAACAGCATCAAGGAACTCATCGCCTGGAAGCTGGTGCGGCGCGTGCCGGTGATGGGCGACCGGCGCGACCATTTCGAGGGCGAGGCCGATCTGTGGCAGATCCTGACCCGCATCGCGCAGGGGCGGAAAGAACGGGAGATCGACCCCGCCGTCGCCGCCATCAACAGCGTGCTGAAGTTGGCCGAGGGCGATCCGCGCATCAGCAAGGTGGCGCGGCGGCGGCTCGACGAGATGAAGGTTTTCATGACCACGCTCGACAATTGGTTCGGGCAGATGCTCGCCGTCGAGCCCGGCGTGCTGATGCGGCTCATCAAGCTCGGCAACAAGGTCGTGAGCCTGCTGAAGCTCGGCGTCGGCCGCAAAGGCAGCTGACGGCAACGGTCTCTTTTTTTGGTTGGTTATTTCTCTCAATACAGAAATGACTGACATATGTGGAAAGGTAAGGGTGCCATGAGGATTGCCGCGCAGGTTCGCCAGGAAACCGTCCCGCCGGCCGCCCGGCCACGGCAGGACACCCGTCCACGGCCGGACACCCTTCCACGGCCGGACGCCACGCTTGGTGATGCGCGTTTCAGCGCACTGCTGGGGCCGGACGCATGGCAGCGCCTGCCCGCCGCCATCCGCGCGCGCTTTGCCAAGCGCCTTGGCCCCGGCGCCGCCATCACCTATGCCGGCACGATCGTCGAGGCGCGCAAGTCTCTGCTGGGGCATGTGCTGGCGCAGGCCTGCCGGCTCATCGGCGCGCCCTTGCCGCTCAGCGACGATGTCGGCGTGCCGGCGGTGGTGAGCGTCACGGAAGACGGGGCGAGCGGCGGCCAGTTCTGGTCGCGCATCTATGGCCGCAAGCGCGGCTTCCCGCAGGTGATCCACAGCAGCAAGCGATTCAGCGGGCCGACGGGGCTTGAGGAATATCTGGGCGGCGGCATCGGCATCGCGCTATCGCTCGCGGCCGAGCGCGATGCGCTGCACTTCATCAGTCGCCATTATTTCCTGCAGATCGGCGCGTGGCGCCTGGTGCTGCCGCGTGCCTTGAGCCCGGGCCGGCTGGTCATCAGCCATATCGATCGCGGCGGCGACGCATTCGAGTTCCGCCTGGTGCTGACCCATCCGCTCCTGGGCGAGATCGTCCGCCAGAGCGGCCATTTCCGCGAACGCAAATTGGCAGAATGAAAGGCCGTCCTTGTCACGCCATCTTGGCGCCGTGTTCGGTGAGAAGGGCGCGGAGGATGGAGCGGTGGCAGCGCGCTTCGTCGGCGCAGTAGCAGCCGACCGAGAAATCGGCGTGGTGCGACATGTGCGCGAGGAGACCCAGCGTGCGGGCCGGGCCGGGGGCTTTCATCTCGGCCCGGTAGGCACGCTCAAACGCGGCCCATTCTTTGGGCGTTTCGGCATTGAGCGCCTTCGTGACGAGTGCGGCGCTGGGGGCGAGATCCGGGTACCAGACATCGTACCAATCGTCGGCGGCGAAACGGTCCTTCGCGACACCGCGCGGCGGGCGGCGCACCGTGCCGATGCGCGTGCCTTCGTTCTTGAGGCGCGGCGACCCGAGGCGCACGACATGGACGCTCATGCCCGCTTCCTTTCAGCAGCAACCGGCTTGATGCCGGCGAGGAGATAGAGCTGGAACCAGGTGGGGAAGGCGCGGATGGAAGCCGCCGATCCGTCGAGCCGAAGACCGCTCCGCCGCGCCTCAGCAAGGCTCATATCGCCCCGCCACCAGCCGATGAGGGGCCCGAGCTTGCCGGCGATGGTGAGGCTTTCCGGAAAGCCCGGATTCTCGACGCAAGGTGCAATCTCGCCCGCTTTCAGGAGCAGGAAGCGTGGCTTCTGCCGCTCAAGCGCGATGCGGATGACGATCGGGCTCTTCGGCAGCTTATCGGCATTCACCCGGCGCGCCATGTCGTGAAGGAGTGCGTCGAGATCGGCATCCTCGGCATCCGCTTTACGTGGCAGCCAGCGCTGGCCCCATTTGCCGAAGGCCGCGACGATCTCGAACAATTCCCGCCCCGCCGGGGTGAGGTCGTATTCCGGCCCCGCGGCACCGTCGCGCCGCGTCAGGGCGCCGGCATGGACGAGTTCCTGCAGGCGCTCGGAGAGCATGGTGCGCGAAATGCGCGGGATGCCGCGCCTGATGTCGTTGAAGCGGCGGCTGCCCATCAACAGCTCGCGCACGACGAGGAGCGTCCAGCGCCCGCCCAGCATCTCATGCGCGCGCGCAATGGCGCAGAATTGTCCGTAACCGCTCATGGCTACACTCTAGCACAGCGTCCGCCGCATGGCCGGTACGAAATCCGGACCGGGTGACAGGGGACCAGCGCGCGGGTTATGCCTTTCTCCTTCGCGCGGGAAAAAGGGGAGGATGATTCCATGATTCTCATCGGCCAATATGATTCGCCCTTCGTGCGCCGGGTCGGCATCGCGCTCCGGCTCTATGGCTTGCCGTTCGAGCACCGGCCCTGGTCGGCCTTCGCCGATGCCGACAAGCTGCGCGCCTTCAACCCGCTGACCCGCGTGCCGACCCTGGTGCTGGAAGACGGCGACGTGCTGACCGACAGCCACATGATGCTCGATTATCTCGATTCCCTGGTGCCGGCCGAGAAGGCCATGTTTCCGCGCGCCGAGCCAGCGCGGCACCGGGCGCTGCGCATCGCGGCCCTTGGTGCCGGCCTTGCCGACAAGGCGGTGAGCCTCTTCTACGAGAAGCGGATGCATCAGGTGACGTCGGACGCCTGGACGGCGCGCTGCCGCGCGCAGATGGATGCGGTGCTCGACGTGCTGGAGAGGGAGCGGGCGGTACAATCGACCGACTTCTGGTTCGGTTCGGCCATCGGCCATGCCGATATCATGGTGGCCTGTTCCCTGCGGTTCGTTGCCGAGGCGCATCCCGGCATCATCGACATGAAGCAATATCCGGCGCTTGCCGCCTTCGCCGCGCGCTGCGAGGCGCTGCCGGTCTTCAAGGAGATCGCGCAGTCCTTCATTCCGCCAGCCTGAGAGAGAGAGACAGAATGAGCATCACGATCTACGGCATCAAGAATTGCGATACGATGAAGAAGGCACGCACCTGGCTCGATGCCAAAGGTGCCGCCTATCGCTTTCACGATTACAAGGCGGAAGGAATCGACTGGGCGCGCCTTGAGAGCTGGTGCAAGGCGCTCGGCTGGGAGAAGGTGCTGAACCGGGCCGGCACCACCTTCCGCGCGCTGCCGGAGAAGGACAAAGCTGGTCTCGATGAAGCGAAGGCGGTGGCGCTGATGCTGCAGCAGCCGAGCATGATCAAGCGCCCGATCCTCGATACGGGAAAGAAACTGCTCGCCGGATTCAAGCCGGAGGAATATGCGGCGGCGGTGAAGTGACCGCGATCCTCGCGGGCAAGGATCGGGCCAGCTGCGCTCAACGCAATCATTCGTCTGATCGGCAGGTAGGTGGCGTGTCTGCGGGGAGATGTTGCACATGACGGGATTGCTGCTGTGGTCGGCTTTCCTTCTTTGCCTGCTGGTAATCTTCCAGGCCGGCAGAAGGCTGTCTCACTACGGTGACCGGCTTGGGGAGGAAACCGGACTGGGTGGGTCCTGGATCGGCGTCGCAGTTCTTTCCACCATCACGTCATTGCCCGAACTCATCACCGGATTGAGCAGCGTCACTCTGGCCGCGACCCCGGAGATCGCCGCAGGAGATATTTTCGGCAGCTGCGCGTTCAATATCGGCCTGCTCGTCCTGGTTCACTTGGTGACGTGGCGACAGACGCCGCTCTTCGCTCAGACCGGAAATGCACATGTCCTGCCAGCCGCCTTCGGCGCAATCATGCTGGGCATCGTCGCGTTGGAACTGGTCGCACGGGACCTGGGCATAAGCCTTTCATTTCTGGGCACCGGCCCTTTCGTCCCCGTCGTCATCTTTCTTTATATAATCGGTATCCGCATGGTCTTCCGGAGCTCGCTGGACGGCGAAAGGGAGTCAGCGGATGGCAGCTCGGAGCCACCGACCCCGCCGGGAGTCAGAACCTCGACCCTGGCCGGCATGGCCGTCTCGGCCCTGTTCGTGATCGCCGGCGGCTCGGCATTGCCCTTCGTCGGCGCTCAGCTTGCCGCGATAATGAACTGGAACGAATCATTTGTCGGCACGCTGCTGGTGGCCACTGCGACATCGGCACCGGAGATCGCTGTAACCCTCGCCGCCGCGCGCATGGGAGCGCTCAATCTCGCCATCGGCAATGTCTTCGGCAGCAATATGTTCAACATCGTAATTCTGGCGATCGACGATATCTTCTTTCGCCAAGGACCGCTCCTCGCCCACGTCTCGCTGGTCCATGCCGCTTCCGCCTTGACCGCCGTTATCATGACGGGAATGGCGATCGCCGCCATGTCCTATCGGCGAGCTGCAGGCGCCAGTCTGGCGGTCCTCGGCCTGGATGCGGCGCTTATCCTGCTTTTCCTTTGCGACGCGGCTCTGCTTTTCCAATTCGGCCACTAGGGTGAGTGTTTCCGGCCTTACAGCCCGGGCCCGAGATGGTAGCTACATCATATTGACTTGTCGGGGCCGTGACATCTGCTCCAATTTGGCCGTCGGATAGATCGATTCGGAATCGTGCCGCTACCCCGCGGCTCTGCTTTTTATGCGTTTTCCAGTCGGGAAATGGCTGGTCTCCATGAAGCGAAAGCAATGGCTTCGATGCTAAAGAAAGCTCCCTTGGTCTGGCACCCGTTCCACGGCACCGGCGCCAAGCTCGTCGCCGGATTCAAGCCGGAGGAATATGCGGCGGCGGTGACGTGACCGCGATCCTCGCCATGTCGGGGAGCCTCCGCGCGGCTTCCACCAACAGCGCGCTGATCGCCGCGTCGCAAGCGCTGGCGCCCGCTGATGTCACCGTGCGGATCTACACGGGGCTGGCGCGATTGCCGGCCTTTAACCCGGATAGGGATTCGGCGCAGGAGCCGGCGGTGCGCGATCTTCTTGCTGAGGCGGAGGCGGCGGACGGCCTGCTCATCGCCTGCCCGGAATATGCACGCGGCATACCCGGCGCCTTCAAGAACGCGCTCGACTGGCTGGTGGGGAGCACGAACTTCGCCGGCAAGCCGGTTGCCCTATGGAACGCCTCGCCCCGCGCCGGCGACGCGCAGGCGGCACTTGCCTTGGTGCTCACCACCATGGCGCTCCCCATCATCGAGGCGGCGTCGCTCAGCCTCCCCCTCCTCGGCACCCATCTCAGCGGCGCGGAGATCGCGGCGGACCCGATGATGGCGGATGAGATCAGGCGGGCACTCGGTGCCTTCGCCGCGGCAATCGCGTCAACCGGCGCTTGATCGCCCAGTCCAGTAACTGAACTTGCGGCAGTTCCCGGCCCGCCACAGGATGGCGGGATAGGTGACAGCACGAGAATATTGCAAGGACTTTACTCATGAATGACGTCACGATGGAGCGCGCCGCGTTGACGCGCCTGCTCGAGCGCGCGGCCGGCGAGGGAATCCGCTATCGCGCCGACATCGCCCAGCGGCTGCAGCGGCCGGAAAAGACCTTCGCCGACATGCGGACGGTCTTCGACGCGCCCGTGCCGGAAACCGGCGCCGACGCGGAAGCCATCATCGCCGAACTCGCCGCCGATGCGGAGCCCGGCCTCCATGCCATGACGGGGCCGCGGTTTTTCGGCTGGGTGATCGGCGCGTCGCATCCGGTGGGTGTCGCGGCCGATTGGCTGGCCAGTGCCTGGGGACAGAATGTCGGCAACCATGTGGCGACCCCTTCTGCTTCGGCCATCGAGGCGGTGACGGCGGACTGGCTCCTCGATATCCTCGACCTGCCACGTGAGGCCAGCATCGGCTTCGTCACCGGCGCCACCATCGCCAATTTCGTCGGCCTTGCCGCCGCGCGGAGCGAGGTGCTGCGCCGCGTCGGCTGGGACGTCGAGGCGCAAGGCCTGTTCGGCGCGCCGCCCATCCATGTGCTGATCGGCGACGATGCGCACACCACCGTCTTCTCGGCGCTGCAGTTCCTGGGGTTGGGTCACGACCGCGTTCTGCGCGTCAAGACCGACGCGCGCGGCGCCATCAGCGCCGACGATTTCAAGGCCAAGATCGCCGGCTTGGACGGCCCGATCATCGCCGTGCTGCAGGCGGGCCAGATCAATACCGGCGCCTTCGATCCCTTTGCCGAGATCATGCCGGTGGCGCGCGCGAAAGGCGCCTGGGTTCATGTCGACAGCGCCTTCGGCCTGTGGGCGCGGGCGGATCCGACCTTGAAGAAACAGACAATCGGGCTGGAGCTTGCCGATTCCTGGGCGACCGACGGGCACAAATGGCTGCAGACGCCCTATGATTGCGGCTTCGCCATCGTCCGGCATCCGGAAGCACATCGCCGCGCCATGACGATCGCGGCAAGCTATCTTCCCACGACACAGGCGGGCGAGCGCGATCCGTCGCATTACGTTCCGGAACTGTCGCGCCGCGCGCGCGGCCCTCGCGCCAATGCGCTCATCCGTCATCTGGGACGCGCCGGCATCGCCGCGATGGTGGGGCGGCATTGCCGTGCCGCGCGCCGCATCGCCGAGCGCGTTGCCGCCGAGCCCGGCATCCGCGTTCTCAACGAGGTGACGCTCAGCCAGATGCTGCTGCGTTTCGGCGAGGGGCCGGGAAGCGAGGCGGCATCGGCCGACGATCTGACCCGCCGCACCATCGCGCGGCTGCAACGCGACGGCACCTGTTTTGCCGGCGGCGCCACCTGGCGCGGGGCTCAGGTCATGCGACTTTCCGTCATCTCCTGGTACACGGATGAGGCGGAGGCGGAGATCGCCGCCGACGCCATCATCGCCGCCTAGCGCGCGGTCAAGTCGGGCGGCAATTGAGCGGCACCCGCGACGGCGACGTGAGAGACTCTTTTCATCTTTGCGACAAAGACGGCTATCCCTATAGTGGCTTCAAGCACAACCTTGCCGATAGATCATGCGCCACGTTTTCACCTTGCCATTCCTGGTATCTTTGCTCGCTGCGCCGCCAGCGATTGCTCAACAAACTTATTTAGCGCACGGCATCGACGACGACATCCGGGCGCAGATCGCGTCGAACTGGAACGTTGATCCAAGCGCTGTCGAAGCTTGCGGCCAGCCGATCGAGCTGCGTGTCAACCTCAGGCCCGATGGCACCGTCATTGGCGTTGAGGAACTGGCAGGGAATGCCGAAAACACGGCTTGCCACGCGGCGGTGGAATCCGCCCGTCGCGCCGTCCTGCGGTCAAGCCCGCTGCGGCTGCCACCCGGCAGCAATTTCCCCAGCATCAGGTTGCGCTTCAACGCCGATCCGACGCAGGAGTAAAACCGCCAACATCCTCGACGCGGCGCGATCGGCAAGCTGGACTTAGTGACCGGCTGGCCTTGCCGCGGTGAGGTGCCGGGTGGAGTCGAGGTATTCCGCCAGCGTCATTGCCTTCCGGCCGGTGAGGTAGGCGACATCATGCGTGACGATGTCGAGCAATCCCTTGGCGCGCGCGGCCTCAATGCCGCCGATCGCGGCGACGGCGAAGTCGGGTAGCCCGGCCGCCTTCAGGCCGCCATCATATTGCTCCTGCGTCACCGCGACGGCAGCCACTTGCTTGCCGAACGTGGCGCCGATTGCCGCCGCGACGTCAGCGGGCGTCAGCGCCGCGGGTCCGGTCGCATGGTAGACGTGCGTGTCGTGTCCGCTAGACGCCAGCAGGGCCGCCGCCGCTGCCGCCACATCGCTGCGCGCGACCTTGCCCTCGGCAGTCGGCGCCACTGCGGGATAGACACCGGCCGACAAGGCATAGGCGATGCCGCCCATCCACAGATTGTCGTAATAGATGCCCATGCGCAGGATGGTCCAGGCGAGACCCGAGGCGAAGAGCGCCTGTTCGGTCTCGAAATGCGCGGTGAAGAGATCCTGCCCGCGATGCGCCCCGGCCGTCGAGATGTAGATGACATGGCCGACACCCGCAGCCTTGGCAGCCTTGATGGCGTTGGCGTGCTGGGTCACGCGAATGCCCGGACGGAGGTCGGAGGCCGGAATGACGAGCAGGCGTTCGACGCCTTTGAGACTCGCCTGCAATTCCGCCGGCTTATCGAAGTCGCCAGCGCGGACCGTTACACCCTTGGCGGCATAGGCGGCGAGCTTCGTTGGATCGCGCGTCAGCGCCACAATCCCGGCGGGGGAGACGCCCCGGTTCAACAGATTGTCCAGCACGTGGCGGCCCAGTTGGCCGCTTGCACCCGTGACGCCGATCGCCATGTGTCTTCTCCTTGGATGGCGCGGACAGGATGGGGGTTCACCTACCAGCGCCAATGGTGTATGTTACCGATCGGTAACGCGGCAATGTTACTGGTCGGTAACATGCCGTCAAGAGGATTCCGATGGCGACAAAGAAATCTCGCGCGGCATCAAGTAAAGCCGCGCCCCTGGACAAAGCCGCAGCCGCGGCGGAGCTGCCACCGCGCGCGCGTATCCTCCGATCCGCGCACGATCTTTTCTATGGCCAGGGCATCCGCGGCGTCGGCGTCGAAGCCGTGGCCGCCGCCGCCGACACCAACAAGATGACGCTCTATCGCCATTTCAGCTCGAAGGACGAGCTGGTCGCCGCCTACTTGCGCGACGTGGCGGCTGAGATCGAGGGAAGCTGGGACAGGATCGGCGAGCGTTATCGGGACGACCCGCGCGGGCATATCATCGCCTGGCTCCGCGACATGGGCCGGCAGATGGAACGGCCGGAGAGCCGCGGCTGCCCGATCACCAATGCCGCGATCGAATTGCCCGACGCGGCCCATCCCGGGCGGCAGGTGATCGAGGAGCACAAGCGCGGCATGCGCCGCCGCTTTGCCGAGAATGCGCGGCGCGCCGGCCTGAAGCGCGCCGACATGATCGCCGAGCAATTGCTGCTGATGCTGGACGGCGCCGGCGTCTCGCTGCAGACCATCGGCCGCGATCACGGGCCGATGGCGACGCTTCTCAAGCACGCCGAATGGCTGCTGGAGTTGGAACCGGCCCGCGCCGCCACCCGATAGGAATGCGTCCACTCTTTGCCAGCGGCGGCACGGCCAGATAGAGTTGGCGGCATGAAGATCGCCGTCTATACGATCGCCCTCAACGAGGAGAAGTTCGCGGCGCGCTGGGCCGACGCTGCGGCATCGGCCGATTATCGGCTGGTCGCGGATACGGGCTCGACCGACGGCACGATCGGCATCCTCGAGGCGGCGGGCGTCACCGTCCACCGGATCTGCGTGCGGCCCTGGCGTTTCGATCATGCGCGCAATGCCGCGCTGGCACTGCTGCCCGCCGATATCGACATCTGCCTGTCCGTCGACATGGACGAGGTGCTGCAGCCGGGTTGGCGCGCGGCGTTGCTCGAGGCGTGGAAGCCGGGCACGACGCGGCTGCGCTGCCCGTTGGAGATCGATATCGGCGCGGATGGAATCGCCAAGCGGCATTTCATCAGCAGCCGCATCCATCATCGCTTCGGCTATTCCTGGAAGTATCCGATCCACGAGATCATCGCGCCCGCCGCCGGTATGGCCGAGCAGAGTGTCGTCACCGACAAGCTGCGCATCCGCCACCTGCCCGATGACGAGAAGTCGCGCGGCCAATATCTGCCGATGCTTGAGAATGCGGCGGCGGAAGCGCCGGACGATGACAGGCTGGCGCATTATTACGGCCGCGAGCTGATGTTCCACGGCCGCCATGAAGAGGCGATCCGCGAGTTGCGCCGTCACTTGAGTCTGCCGCGCGCCACCTGGAAGCCGGAGCGCGCCGCCTCGCTGCGCTTCATCGGACGCTGCCTGAAGTCACTCGGCAAGCCGAAGGAAGCGCGCGCCGCCCTGCTCGAGGCCTGCGCCGAGGCGCCCGATCTGCGCGAGCCGTGGCACGATCTGGCCAAGTTCGCGATGGACGAGAAGGATTGGCAAGGTGGCGTCTGGGCAGTCACGCGGACGCTCGCCATCACCGAAATGTCGGGCGAGCATACGCGCGACGCCAAGGCCTGGGGCTATGGCCCCTACGATGTCGGCAGCATCTGCGCCTATTACACCGGCCAGTTGGAGCTTGCCCGCGCCTGGCTGCAGAAGGCGCTGGAACTGGCACCCGGCGACCCGCGCCTGCTGAAAAACGCGGAATGGATCTTCGGCAAGGAAGAATGAAGAAGGGCGCCCATCCCACAATGGAATGAGCACCCCTTCTCAAAATTCGCCCTGTCAACGATCAGGGCACGATCACGATGTCCGTATCGACATAGACATGAACCGTATCCGCGCCGACCGTGGTGGTGAAGAGCACATAGTCGCGCCCATCATCACCCTGGTGGACATTGGGGTCCTGCGTCCAGTTGCCCTGCATGCTGAGCGAGTCCTGCGCATCGCCCTGCACGAACAAGGTGTTGCGGTCGTCGGTCATGTCAAGCACGCTTGAGACATCAAGTGTCACGCTGGTGCCGACGCCGTTGTCCAGATTGCTCGATTGCTTGCCGTCGAAGTTCAGGACTTCGATCTCGCGCACATACTGGTCGTCATTGTTGGCGTTGTCGGCACGGAAGTTGTGCAGGGCACCCATCATGGCGATGTCATCACCCTGCGCCGAACCATCGCCATTGTCGCCGACGATGACCGGCTTGTTGCCATGCAGGTCCTCATTGTCGATCCCGTGGAAGATGTCGTTGCCGGCACCGCCCACGAAATTGTCCGCACCGCTCTCGCCGAACAGGCAATCATTGCCCTCGCCGCCGAGGAGTGCGTCGGCACCATTTCCGCCGAACAGCATGTCGTTGCCGGACCCGCCCAGGAGCGTGTCCTTGTCATTACCGCCGTCGAGCCAATCGTTGCCGCTTTCGCCATAGAGCGTGTCCTTGCCCTGATCACCGAAGATCAGGTCGTGGCCAGCGCCGCCATAGAGCGTGTCATCCTGCTGGAAGCCCTCGATATAGTCGTTGCCGGACCCGCCATGGAGCGTGTTGGCATGCTGGTTGCCGAGCACGATGTGATCGACAAGCGGCAGCGAGCCTTCGCACACGCCGGCCGGCAGATGGAGATCCGTACCAGTGTGGCCGGTTTCACCCGTCGGGCCGGTCGGGCCAGTCTCGCCGGTTTCACCGGTGGGACCTGTTTCGCCAGTGGGTCCTGTTTCGCCAGTCGGGCCGGTTTCGCCGGTCGGCAGGATGAGCGGCGTCGCATCGGCTTCTTCAATCAGGGTGGGCGCGCCGCGCTGGATCGTGCCGTAATTCAGTTCCGTCGCGCCAAGGCCGCCAACCGCGCTGAGGCCGCCAATGCCTTGCGCCGGATTAAAGGGCGAGAAATTACCGCCGTTATTGTCGACGGCGCCGGGAGCGCCGGCTGCCGGGCCCGCCGCGGTCTGGATGTCGAGCGCGGGATCGGTCGCGGCGAGGAGTTCGGCCACGTCAAGCGCCTGTCCGGCGGCCATGATGGTGACCGGTGCCGCCTGGTTGGCGTCGGCATAGCCGATGAGGATGATCGTCTGGTCGCCGACCTTGATCGCCAGATTGCCATTGTCACCAAGCTTCGCCGCCATATCGGCCGGCGCGAAAGGCAGGGTGATGTTGGCGCCCGGCACCACGTCAATCCGCACGGTCCCGGCACCCTCCGGCAGAGTGATGCTGGTGTTGCCGGGAATGCTGGTCTCGATGTTCGCCATGATGTTCCAATCCCTTCAAATGGAGCGGTCAAATCCGTCTCGTGCGGCACCGCTCGCGCATCGCGCATGTCATTTGAACGAAACATTGGGTCGATTAGTCCGGCGCGGTATTGTGCAGAAGCACAATAAGACACACTATTATGTGATTCCCACTATTTTCGGTAAAAAGTCACAAAATTCAAAGTAAACAATGCCTTAATTCTGCCAAGCGGGCTGCCCCCTGACATACCTGGGTATCGCGCCGGATCGATTGCCGCTCGGCGTCCTGGGTTATTCATAAAATAGTGTGATTTGGACCGGCGGGACCCCAGTCTGATGCTGCAGCGCAAGAAAAAGGGGCGGTCCGCTCCCGCGCACCACCCCTTTCTAGGACCCCCACCGAATTTCAGGACGGACCGCTTGCGGATCCGCCCCTCGAGATCTGGGCCGTGGAAGCTTACGCCGCCTCGGACTTGCGGTGATAGGCGATGCCGCAATGATGGGCGCAATAGGGCCGGCCCGGTTCAGCTGACTCGCCGCAGAAATGGAAGCCGGGCTGCTTCGGATCGCCAACCGGCCAGGAGCAGGATTTCGATCCGGCATGGGCCGCGGTGCGCGGCGTGGCCGGCGCCTTGGGCGCCACCGGCACTTCGGCGCGGGGCTCGGCGAGGTCGGAAGCCGGGGCAGCATAGCGGGGTTCGGCCTTGGGTGCGGCCGCCACGGGCGCGGTCGCCGCGGCAAGACCCGCGGGTGCCGCGTGACGGGGCGCCGGCATCGGCGCCAAGGCCGGCTGCTGGCGGCGCTGGCC
>CAZUAL010000042.1:0-18346 GCA_964618305.1 uncultured Dongia sp.
CTATAGAATAAGCCTTTTTCCTCGCATGCCAGTCGCGCGGCGACCACATGGGTGCCGTTGAGGGGCCCTGAGAGGAGGATTTCGGTCATGGAAAGGACGTTAGCCGTCCCCTCGAGCCGGGGCAATCGGCTTAGTTGCGCAGCTGCGCAACACCGCGGAAAGCCGTGGATTTCCGGCTCTTTCACGCCTACCGTAGCATACTCTATCGAGCAGATAGTGTTGCATGGCAGCAACAGGAATTTGCCAATTTTTTCAGCAAGATGACGCTTTATTAACCAGCGCCCAAAGACTTGACATTGCGGTGCAAAATGGCCATCTTTGCTCTCGCGACGGCGCATTTCTCCCCTGACAGGCGTCGTCGCAAGGCGCCCCTCATGGGCGTTTCCTCCCAGAACTTGGGCCGTGCCGTTTGGCACGGCCTTTTTTTCTGCCCGCGTATTAAATGAACTGAGATCTTAATTTGTCCGAGCAGAAAGCGCTTACGACCAAGCACTGGTCGACAGCGCATCGCCCGCCGGCATGAAGCGCGTGACACTCTGCTCGCGCATGAACTGCGGCACATACCATGTGCCCAATCCACCCTTGCCGGTGGCGCCCGATATCGCGCCCCTCATTCCGTGTCGAGGCGGCCGCCGACGCGCTTTTGGCTATGCTGCCTAATCCTGCCCGGGCGTGGAATCGCCGGGGCCGAGAGATCGCTGCATCAGGACGCTGTCCACCCAGCGATTGAACTTGTAGCCGACGGCGCGGAAAGTGCCGGTCATGTCGAAGCCGAGCGCACGGTGAAGGCCGATCGACGCGGCATTCGCGCTGTCGCCGATGACGGCGATCATCTGCCGCTTGCCGGCCTTGGTGGCGAGATCGATGATATCGGCGAGCAACCGGCGCCCCAGACCCTTCCCCGCAAAGCGCGGATCGAGATAGATCGAATCTTCGACGGTAAAGCGATAGGCGCTGCGCGGCCGATAGGGGCCGGCATAGGCATAACCGGCAACGTCGCCGTTGACATCCGTTGCCACGAGATAGGGCAAGCCGGCGGCACGGATACCTTCAAACCGACGCGTCATCTCCGGCTGATCCGGTGGCGTCTCTTCAAAGCTCGCCAGGCCGTTCAGCACATGCTGCGCATAGATCCGGTGAATGCTTGGAAAGTCGGTCTCCGCCGCGGCGCGGATCAAAAAACCCGTCATGATGCAACGAGTTCCATCGCCTTGTCGCAAAGCATGGCGATGAGGCCGCCCATCGTCGCCTCGACAGATGCAAAGCTAGGCTTCTTCTCCAGCGTCCGCTCATCGACATAGAGCGCGCGGTTGATCTCGATCTGCAGCACATGGACGCCCGCTGCCGGCCGCCCGTAATGCTGGGTCACATAGCCGCCCGAATAGGGAGAGTTGCGCCGCATGTGCGCCCCGCCGGCACGGAGATACGAGTCGACCGCCGCCGTCACACCCGGCGCGCAGGAAGCGCCAAAGCAATCGCCGAGCACGAAATCGACACGCCCGCCCGCAGCGTAGCGGGGATCATGCGGACCGCCTGACGAAGGCATCGAATGGCAATCAAGGATGAGGCAGGCACCAAACCGCGCCACCGCTTCGTTGCAGAGCGCGTTGAGTGCCGCGTGATAGGGGCGGTAGTAGCGTTCAAGGCGAAGCTCCGCCTCGGCGAAGGTCAGCTTGCGTCGATAGATTTCGCGGTCATTGGCGCCGAGGCGCGGCACAACCCCAAGCCCGGCGGCGACACGGGGCGAGGTGGTGTTGGCGCCGCGTGGCAGCGCATCGCTGAACATGGCGGGATCAAGCTCGAGCGGTTCTCGGTTCACATCGCAAAAACTGCGTGGAAAAAGCGCTGCCAGCAGCGGCGCGCCATGCTGCGGCCCGCTTGCGACCAGTTCGTCGACATAACAATCCTCGGAGAGGCGCAATTCCCCTTGCGAGAGACTGGCGCCGGCGAGGAAATCTGGCGGGTAGTGCTGGCCGGAATGCGGCGAGGCAACGATCAGCGGCGCCCGCCAGGAATCCGGGCGGACGAGACTGTAAACGGCTGCGCCCTCGGCGACAGAATCGAGCTTTGTCGCGCTGATGGCCTGCTCCCGATGAAGATCACCATGTGGCATCCGCTTCAGATGTAGAGATATTTGGCCGCGATGTCACTTGTCGGCAGGGCTTCGCAACGCATCCGAAGGAGGGAAAATCGCCGCACGGCGCGGCCTTTTACGGCTCTGCGGGGACGCAGCGGCAGAAATCCGTGCCCCTCGCCTATCCCATTCGCTGGACTGGGGTTTTAGCCCCATCTCCGGCAAAGCTTGCAATCCCGGAAAGGGGATGCTATTTCGCCACCCGCCGACCGATGGGGCCATCCCAATTCCTGCCTCGTCGCGCGATGAGCCGCCACCGGAATCCAGGTGGGATCGGCCGCAGGTCAGGCGGGCGCGTAGCTCAGCGGGAGAGCACTACCTTGACATGGTAGGGGTCACAGGTTCAATCCCTGTCGCGCCCACCATCCCATTCAAATGAAAGCGTTTTGCCGGGTGCGGCCGACGTCCTTGAGGCGGCGGACCAGCTGCATGGTGGGCCTCGCCCCGGTTGCTAGAAGGGGCTAAAGCCAACACCTAGCCTTTTGGCTGGATTAACGTCAGGGGCGCCCTCATGGGATGGCAGGCGCATTGTCCGGCGCCTTGCGGCCGGCCCCGTACCCAGCAGAGGTTCCGCGGCAAATGTCGGCTGAGAAACAGCCAGGAAAATACCCAAGACAGACGAGCCTCGATTTCCTGAACCAATGCTCCCCGCGGGTGGCGTCGTTTTATCGCTATTGGGACGGGAAAAGGCATGGCCGCGCGGTGCCGTCCCGGTCCGATCTCGACCCCGTCGAAATGAAGGAGTGGCTGCCGGGGATTACGCTGGTCGATGTCCTCAGCAATCCGCGCCGGCTCATCTACCGGCTGGTGGGCACCAGGATCACCGAATTGCGCGGGCGCGACGTCACCGGCATGAGCGTCGAGGAAGGCTATATCGGGTCAAGTCTCGACGAAGTTCTCGAAAATTACCGACTGGTGATCGAGGAAGGGAAGTTCGTCTACGACTGGGATCCGCTGCCGTCACCCGATGGCTGGCTGCAGGAGCCGGAAGGACTGCTCCTCCCGCTGTCGACCGACGGCAAGACCATCGACAAGGTCATCATCTATTCAGAGGTCATCGGCCACTAGGCGACACCATGCGCCATTGCCCGGACATGGCAGGCAACTAGATTACGGGCAACTAGACTATCCGAGAGCGAGGGAATTGCCGTTATGTTAGCTGTGCCCTGTGCATTGAGTGTTTAGACGGACCGGACGGCGAGAATTTCATGAGCGGGGAATCGCGGCTGGCAGCAACGCTACTCGGCATTCTGGACAATCTGTCCGGCGCCGTCTCGCTGGTCGATTCCGATCTGCGCTATCTCTACATCAACAAGACCCTGGCCGGCTGGTACGCGCGGCCGATCGAACAGGTCCTCGGCAAGAGTTTCGAGGAAATCCTGTCGCCCGAGACGGTGGCGGATTTACGCGGGATCCTTGCCAGAGTCCTTTCCGGCGAGACGCTCAGCCACGAAGGCGCCCTCACCTATCCGGATGGTCGGCGACGCTGGGTCAAGATCGACTATGTGCCGCAACTAGATGCGGCTGGGCGTGTCTGGGGCTTCGTGTCTCTCCTCAACGACATGAGCGCACGTCACGAAGCGGAACTTGCCTTGCGACGCAGTGAAGAGCGGCTGAAACGAGCGCAGCGCATTGGCAATGTCGGCTCCTGGGAGATTGATCTTGCCACCGGTGAAGGCACCTGGTCGGACTTCACCTATCAGATATTCGGCCTCCAGCCAGCGGGATCGACGCCACGCGACATGGCAGCGTCAATGATCGACCCGCCGGACAAATTGGCAGCGGACGCGGCTCTTGCGGCTCTCATCAAGACCGGCCAGCCCTATTCCCGCGACTATCGCATCACGCGCGCCGATGGGGCCCGGCGGATTCTTCACGAAGAGGCCGAAGTTCAAAGGGATGCCGTGGGCCAGGCTTTGCGCGTATTCGGCAGCGTGCAGGACGTGACGGAATTGCGCCTCAAGGAAGGCGCATTGCGCGAAAACCAGTTCCTGCTGGAAATCGGCGAGCGCCTGGCCAACATGGGCAGCTTCGAGTGGGATGTTCCGAGCGGGCAGATCAAATGGTCGAAGCAGATGTGGACGATCCACGGCCTGCCCCAGCGCCCGCAGGCGCCGATGAACGACGATTACATCAAGATGATCGTGCCTGACGATCGGGCCAAGTTCTCGGCCATCTGCCGCCAGATTGAAAGCACCGGCGCACCCTATGAAGTCGATTTCCGCATTGTCCGACCGGACGGTGAAGAGCGCACACTGCACGAAACGGGCTTCGCCATTCTCGATTCTGAAGGAAGGCCCATTCGTGCCTTTGGTTCGACCCAGGATGTGACGGAACTCGAACGCGGCAAGGAGATCCTGCGGCGCGAGCGTGCGTTCGCCGATCTTCTTATCGATGCAGCCCCGGCCATCGTTCTTCTCCTGTCGCCGGATGGCAAGGTCCAACGCGTCAATCGGCATTTC
Organism: uncultured Dongia sp.; assembly: GCA_964618305.1. GTDB lineage: Bacteria > Pseudomonadota > Alphaproteobacteria > Dongiales > Dongiaceae > Dongia. Next base: position 4,597 of record CAZUAL010000042.1, read on the forward strand.
GAGGAACTCACCGGCTACCGGCAGGAAGAGATTGTCGGCCGCGATTGGGCCGATACATTCATTCCCTCACCGCTGCGTCCCCGCATTCGCCACTTCATCGCAACGGTCGGCGACGAGCCGGTCGGCGACAAGGTCAATCCGATTCTGACCAAGGATGGCACCCAGCTGCAGATCGAATGGGCGGACAAGGTCATCCGCGACTCAACCGGCCGCGTCATTTCACAATTGGCGGTCGGCCGCGACATCACCGAGCGGCTGCAAATGGAGGAATCGCTCCGCGCCAGCGAAGCGCGCCTGCGCCAGGCCCAGGCCATCGCCCGCATCGGCACCTGGGAGATCAGCTTTCCCAGCCTCGCCATGTGGTGCTCGGACGAGATCTATCACATCTATGAGCGCAAGCCGGGCGAGTTTTCGCCGTCATACGAACTGTTTCTCGGCTCCATTCATCCGGAAGACCGCGAGATGGTGGAAACCGCCTACAGCAATTCTTTGATGGGTCACGCTCCCTATCATGTCGTTCACCGCATCAATCTGCACAATGGCGGCATGAAATGGGTCGAGCAACGCTGCCAAACCGAGTTCGATGCCGATGGCCATCCAATACGCTCGATGGGCACCATGCAGGACATCACCGAACTCAAGAATGTCGAGGACGAGCTGCGCCGCCTAGCGCAGGAATCGGTCCGGCTGGCGCAGCTTGCCGAGCAGGCCAACCGCGCCAAGTCCGAATTCCTGGCGACAATGAGTCACGAGCTGCGTACGCCCTTGAATGCCATCATCGGATTTTCTGAAGCGCTTCTCTATTTCAACGAGACCGTCGACACGGAGAAGAAGCGCGACTATCTCTCGCTCATCGCGCAGAGCGGCCAGCACCTGCTGACCCTCATCAATGACATCCTCGATCTCGCCAAGGTCGAGTCCGGCCAACTCGAACTACGGATCGAGAAATTCGCCCTCCACGAACTGGCGGCGGAGTGCACCAACTATTTATCCATGCCTGCCAGCAAGCGCGGCATCAGCATCCGCTTCGACGTGCCGCCGATAACGATCGTCAGTGACAGGCGGGTCCTCAAGCAACTGCTCATCAACCTGCTGTCCAATGCGGTCAAGTTCAACCGTGACGGCGGGTGGATCAGCATCACCGCTTCCCAGGACTTGGCCCATACCGTCATCATCGTCGAGGATACCGGCATCGGCATGACGAAGGCTGAAATCGACCGGGCCCTGCAGCCCTTCGTGCAGATCGAATCAACCTATCAGCGCACGCGCGAGGGGACCGGGCTTGGCCTCACCCTGGTGCAGCGCTTTACCTCGCTCCTCGGCGGCACCATGCAGATCGGTTCGGTCAAAGGCGTCGGCACCCGTATCGTGATCGAGTTGCCGCACGGAGTAGCCGCAAGGAACCAGCCGCACCTATCCAAGATGACGCATTGAAGGGCGGGGTTAAGGGCGCCTAGCGGCGCCCTTCCCAATTGGCATACCAATCCTTGAAGAGCTTCAGCTGCGTTTCGGCAAAATGCTTCTGGCTGGCGGGCAATTCGTCGCTGGCGTTGAAGTGCAGCGAGAATTCCGGATTGCCTTCCAGCACCAGCATGTATTTGAAATAGAGCACCAGGTCGGGGCCTTCGTCATAGGTCGAGAGCACCATGAGCGCTTCATCGAGCTCCTTGGCCTGACGGCGGGCGATGACATCCCCCTTGGCCGCCTTTTCGCAAAGCTCCACAAGATGCAGCACATGCTTCGGCAGTACATTGCCGATGCCCGTGATGGCACCGACGGCACCGCAATTGACGAAGCCGTGGAACACCTGCGTGTCGACACCAATCATGAGCGCCAGCGACTTGTCGCGCCCAGTGATGTGCTCGGCCGCATAGCTCAACGAACTGGCGCCGCCGAATTCCTTGAAACCGACCAGATGGGGATATTTCTGGCGCAGTTCGAAGAAGAGATCGGCCTTGGTCTCGAACCCGTAATAGGGGCTGTTATAAATGACAGCGGGCAGATCGACGGCCGCTTCGAGGATGCCGGCGAAATGTGCCTTCTGTGCCGCCGGCACCGGCCCGCGCGACAGGACGCGCGGGATGACCATCAGGCCCTTGGCCCCGACTTTCTTGGCATGGGCGGCTAGAGCCGCGGCACGGGCCGGGTTCTGGGCGCCGGTGCCGACGATAACCGGAACACCGGCCTTTACCAGTTGCTCGACACCTTCCATGCGCTGCTCGTCCGTGAGGAGCGGCCAATCGCCCATCGAGCCGCAATAGACGACGCCCGACATGCCAAGGCCGATCAGTTCCTTCGCCTTCTTGACGAGGGCTGCGAAGTCCGGGGTCCGGTCGGGTTTGCAAGGGGTCATCAAAGCCGGGATGCAGCCCCGGAACACATTGCTGCTCAAGATCGTCTCTCCTTCTTCGGTTGCGTGCCCCAAAAAGGGCACCAGCCAAATTGTATACAATATTCCAAGTCACTGATAAACCCTTCCGATGGTTAAGGCAATAATTAGCTGCCCCGACCCACCTGATACTGGTCGGGCCGGATACTGGATGGGCCGGGTGCTGGATAGGCCGGGGAAGAGGCCGCCTCAGTGCGCAATGGCAGCGGACAGCGTCTCAAGGATTTCGTCGGAAAGGGCCGGCTGCGCCTGGGCCGTGGCGCGCGCCATGATCATGCCGCCTACCATGGCCGACACGGAAGCAATGGCCTTGGCACGGGCCGCCGCCGCCGGAAGATCGGGTTCCGACCGGCGAACCAGCGCCTCGACGCCGGCCAGATAATCGGCGATCCCCTCGGCGAACTTCGCCTGGATCACCGGTTCCTGGTTCCGAATCTCGCTGCCGAGCGAGACCATCGGACAACCGCCGAGGCGCCGTTCGCGATGCGCTGGCGAGCAGAAATGTGCCACATATGTCTTGAACTCATCGCTGGCGGCGACGCGCTGCAACCCTTCATCGAAGGCGGCCCGGCAAGCCTCAGCGGCAAGGGCGTCCTTGGAGTCGAAATGTCCATAGAAGCCGCCATGGGTAAGGCCGGCGGCCTGCATGATCTCGGCGACACCGACATTCTTCAAGCCCCGCGCCCGGAACAAGTCCGCTGCGGCCCGCACGATGGCAGCACGATGCTGTGCCGACTTCTCCCGCGTTACTCTCATGACGCTACCCCAAAACTGCAATGCCCTTCGGCTTGCGGCTAATCATTATCGCCGTCATATTTGTGCGCAAGCCATATCCGCCAGCCATAGCGATTGAGAAGGTGGCGTCAGCTTCAGCTGATGGCGACCTCCGGTCATCGGCATTCACTCAGCGGGATCGACCCATGCTTTCCAATTTTCTCGCCGCCCGACTTGCCCGCCACCAAATCCATTATGGCTGGCTTGTCGCCGCGACCACCTTTCTTACCATGCTGGTCACAGCCGGTGCCATGGGCGGGCCAGCAGTCCTGCTGGTTTCTCTGCAACGTGAGTTCGGCTGGACAAATTCCGACATCTCAAGCGCCTTCGCCATCCGCCTCGTTCTTTTCGGGCTGATGGGACCGTTTGCCGCTGCGCTCATGAATAAATTCGGCGTCCGGCGGATGATCCTCACCTCGCTCGGCCTGATCATCTTCGGCCTCGGCGCATCTTTGTTCATGACAGATCTTTGGCAGCTCATTCTGCTTTGGGGCATCGTGCTCGGCTTCGGGACCGGCATGACGGCGATGGTGCTGGGCGCCACGGTGGCGACGCGCTGGTTTACCCAGCGCCGTGGCCTCGTGATCGGGCTCCTCACCGCCAGTTCAGCCACCGGACAGCTCGTCTTCATACCGCTCTTCAATCACCTTGCCGAAACGGTCGGCTGGCGCTGGTCGATCGGCCTGCTTTGCGTGCTCATGGTGCTCGTGGCCCTCATCGTTACGGCAGTGATGCGCAACCGTCCCGCAGATGTTGGACTGCACCCTTATGGTGACAGCGGAGAATCCACCGCCGGTGCTGCAGCTGCCCAGGCCGCCGCTGCCTCGACCTCCATCACCTTCGCCGCCTTGCACGCCCTCAAGGACGCCTCGCGCTCGTGGGTGTTCTGGGTGCTCGCCTTCACTTTTTTCATCTGCGGCACCAGCACCAACGGCCTCATCCAGCCGCATCTCGTGCCCTTCTGCCTCGATTTCGGCGTGCCGGCGCAGACCAGCGCCAACCTCCTTGCCATGATGGGCATCTTCGACTTCATCGGCACGGTGGCGTCGGGCTGGCTTTCCGACCGCTTCGACAATCGCTGGCTGCTTTTCTGGTATTACGGGTTACGCGGCCTGTCGCTGCTCTATCTGCCGGCCTCGGATTTCTCCTTCTACGGCCTCTCGATCTTTGCGATGTTCTATGGTCTCGACTGGATCGCGACCGTGCCACCCACAGTGAAGCTGTGCGCGGAACGCTTCGGCCGCGAACGCGCGACTTTGATCTTCGGCTGGGTCTTCGCCGCGCACCAGTTGGGCGCCGCCGTCGCCGCCAAGGGTGCCGGCTGGTCGCGGACGGAGCTCGATACCTACCTCCCCGCCTTCTTCACGGCGGGCGCGCTCTGCCTTGTCGCCTCGGCGCTGGTAATCTCGGTCCGGAAGCACGCCAAGCCGGTTCCGGTCGCCGCAACGAAATAGCTACCAGATCTGCTCGGCCGATTTTGGTTTGGAATCAGTATTGATGCCGAAGAGCGCGCGCGTGCGGGCATCGATGCTCCGTACCAACGTCTCGCCCAGCTCCAATGCCGACATCAGCTCTGTCCGGCAATAATAAGTGAGAAAGGCGGCGGCGCGCTCCGTCTTGCCGGCGTCGATCAGCGTCTGCGCCGTATCGACGATGCCGGGATAGTCGGCGACGAGGCGACGCTCGGTCGCTTCCCAGATCGCCGTGATCTCGGGACGGAAGAGCGCATCGTGCTGCGCCACGAGATAGAGCAATCGCTTGAACACGGCCGCGGCCGAGCGCGTCGATTCGATCCCTTGCGGCACGACGGACAGTGCTTCTGTGCCGTGACGGATATCGAGAAAGCGCGCGGACTCTCCACTCGTCAGGTAACGATGCTGTCGATACTCCTCCGGCACTTCCTTCATGCCCATGAAGACGAGCACGAAAGGTGCTGCAATGGCACCGACCTGCGTATGCCACAGCACGCGCAAGGACGGTGCAATGTCACCATAGAGAGGGACGACCTGGCCGTAGCCGGCTGTATCGCCCGTGAGCTTTTCCGTGCGGACCGCCCAGAAGATGTCGGCGATGCCGATCTTTTCCGGCCGCGCGGCGCGCTTGGCCATTTCCGCTTCGATCCATTGCGCCCCGGCCCACGGCCCCTTGCCGTCGCCATAGATCTTGTTGAGATCGAAGGGCTTCCCCGCCGCCGGATCGAACCAGCCTTGCGCCACGGCAAAGGTGACGAGGTTGGAGGAATAGAGGAAGTCCGGATGGTCCGGCCGGTCGACCGGAATCTCACCGATATAGCCGGGGCGGGAGGCGCGGATGCTGTCGGCGCCAAGCCGTTCGGCGGCCCACAGCCCCTTGCCGCCGGAACATTCGATCACGACCCAGGCCTCATCCGCATCGGCGATGAGATGCGAATTGCCGCCGTAATCGGCATAGCCATGGCGCGCGATAAGGTCACCGATCAGCTCGACGCCTTCGCGTGCCGAGCGCGCGCGCTGCAGGACGATACGCGCCAGGTCGCTGTAATTGGGGCCGGTCTGCGTCGGCGGCGTCATGGCGATCAGCTCGTCGCGCGAGGTCGACCAGATGTCGCGCACCGCGACGCCATGCTCGTTGAGCCCGCCATTGGTAAGCGGTGCCGGCACGCCGCGATAATGGCTGTAGCTGACGCGGATATTGCGCGCGGTCTCGGGCACTTGCGGGATGTCGCTCAAGGTGCCGGGCATGATCGCTTCCGGCGTCACGCCGACGGTGATCGTCGTTCCCGCCGGATGCTGCGTCCGCGCTTCGATCTCAAGCCAGTGGCTGGAGGGCTCGTCACCATAACCGCCGAGATAGGCCAGCCCATCCGCCGTCAGATTCTTGCCGATATAGAGTCCGTAGCTCATCCCGCCCTCGCGCCAACTGCCCTATCAGGAATGCCGAGAGATCACTGCGCCTGGGGGCCAAACAGACTTTCGTAGTGCTTCTTCTGCCGCGTGGCGCCAATGACGGCGTTGCGCATCAGGACGGCGACGGTCACGGGGCCAACGCCACCCGGGACCGGGGTGATCCAGCCGGCGATCTGCGACACCGACGGGAAGTCGACATCGCCCACCACCTTGGTCGAGCCGTCGGGCAGCGTGATCTGGTTGATGCCGATATCGATCACCGCGGCACCTGGCTTCACCATCTCGGCATTGATGAGGCCGGGCTTGCCGACGGCGACGAAGAGCGCATCGGCGCGGCGGCTGTGGACCGACAGATTGCGGGTCATGTGATGGCAGACGGTCACGGTCGCACCTTCCGCCATCAGCAGGAAGGCGATCGGCTTGCCGACGATTTCAGAATGACCGACGACAACCACTTCGAGGCCGGCGAGGCTGAGACCCGTATGCCGCAGCAATTCGACCGAGGCCATCGCCGTGCAGGGGCCAAGCTCCAGCTCGTTATAGACGATGTTGCCGATCGAGGCAGGATGCATGCCTTCGACATCCTTCAGCGGATGGATGGCGCCTTGCAATTGCTTGATCGACAGATGCTGCGGAACGGGGCGCTGCAGGATGATGCCGGTCACGCGCGGATCAGCGTTCATGCCGTGAATGGTGGCGAGGAGCTGCTCCTGCTGAATATTGGCCGGGAAATGCATTTCCTCGAATTGGATGTCGGCCTTTTCAGCCGTGCGCTTCTGGTTGCGCACATAGAGATGGACGGCGCTGACATCGCCCACCGAGATCGAGCAGAGCTTCGGTGCCCAGCCGCTTGCCTTCAACTCCCGCACCTGATCGCGGGTCTGGACCAGCATGGTCTCGGCGATCTCGCGACCGTTCAGCAATGCATTTGACATAAAGTTCGGCTCCGACAAAGACAGCTCGCGAAGCGAGCTTTTAGCCCCCGGCGTGCCTGATGTCCATGTCGCGCGCGTGACAAGAGTATTGGGCTGAACGCGCGCTCAAATCTTGAACAGGCATTCAGCCCCAATAGCGTCAAAACGACTCTGACGTCGCTTTTGGGCGACCGCCAACGGTCATTTCAGGCTCGTTTCAGCCGCTTTCATGAAGTCAGCGGCGGCAGCGTCGCTCGCGGCATTGACACCCATCGCGCCGGCGAGGGCCGGCGTCACGGTGAAGGTGTCGAAGCCCCGGGTAGCGAGCCCTTCCAGCTGATCGAGCGAGCGGATGCTGGCGACGAGAACGCGGAGATTGCTCTGGCGCGCGGCGATCGACTGCATCGCATCGAGACGCCCATCGGCATCGATGCCGGCATCCAGCATGCGACCGTAATAGGGCGCCACGTAATGCGCACCGATCGATGCGGCGAGCATCGTCTGATGCGCCGTGTAGCAGGCGGTGATGGTGACGGGGACGCCTTCACGGCAAAGGGCAGCGGCTGCTTCAAACCCGGCCGCCGTTGCCGGCACTTTCACGGTGACCCCGTGCCAGAGGTGACGCAGCGCCTTGCCGCTGGCAAGCAGCTCGGCGGCATTGTGGCCGGTCGCCTGCAACTGCAGTTCACCGATCCCCGCCTCGCGCACATGGGCCACCAGTTCGGCGGCGGCACCGAGATCGACGCGTTTGCCTGCCTTGAAGACGATGAGTGGGTTGGTTGTCACACCATGCAACCAGCCGCGCGCGAGCCCCACGCGCCAGTCGGCGGCGTTGGCACTGTCAATGAACAGGCGATAAGTCATGCCAACTCCTTGAGGTCGGCCGCATGCGGCAGATCGGCACCACGCCGGCTGCAGGTAATCGCAGCCGCCCGTGCCCCAAAGGATAGCAAACCGCGCAGCGCATCGGAATCAAGATCAGCGGCCTCGGCCCCGCCCAGCGCATCGTGCCGTTCGAGCCAGGCAAGTGTCGCCGCCTGGAACGTATCACCCGCCCCCACCGTGTCCACGACATTGACATGGATACCGGGAACCGACGCACTGACACCGTGCCCGGTGAAGGCGACGGCCCCCTCGCCGCCCCGGGTCAGGATGACCAGACGGATACCACGGCGCGTCCAGTCAGCGGCGAGGTTCTCGATGGATTGCCCGGGATAGAGCAGTTCCGCATCCTCGGCGCTGAGTTTCAGGAGATGCGTCGTCGCGGCCAGAGAGGCGATACGCGCGCGCCAGACGTCGAGGTCGGGCTCGATCGAGGGACGTACATTCGGATCATAGGAGATGAAGCGCCGGTCACGCTCACGCTTCACCAGCGCAACGAGGCTGCTGGCCGTGGGTTCGGTCGCCGTCGAATAGGAGCCGATATGAATGGCGCGGATCGCGGCCGGCAATTGCGCCGGCAGATCGCCCATTTCCAGCGAGCGATCAGCGGTGCCGCCGGTATAGAAAGCGTAGGAGGCACTCCCACTCTTGTCGAGTTCGACCATCGCCAGCGTCGAGTTGCGAGCGGTCGGTACGATGAGGCTGGTATCGACTCGTTCCTGCTGCAGGTAGGCGAGAATGCGGCGGCCGAAGAGGTCGGTCGAGTTCTTGGTGAAATAGCCAGCATGGCGACCGAGCCGCGCCAGACCGACGGCGACATTGAGCGGAGAACCGCCGACCCGCCCATCCAGACGAATGGTGGCCGGGCCGTCGGTCGGAACGGAGAAACAATCGAAGAGCGCGTCGCCGCAGGAAAGGAACATGTCAGGGCGTCGCGATGACCTGCTGGCGCTGCTCCCCCAATCCCTCGATACCGAGGCGCATCACCTGACCCGATTTCAGATAGATGGGATTGGGCTTCTGGCCGAGGCCGACACCCGGCGGCGTACCGGTGGAGATCACGTCGCCCGGCTGCAGGCTCATGAATTGCGAGATGTAGTGGACGAGATGGGCCACGCCGAAGATCATCGTCTTGGTCGAACCGTTCTGATAGCGCTTCTCGTCGACATCGAGCCACATCGAGAGGTTCTGCGGATCCTTCACCTCGTCGCGGGTCACCAGCCACGGACCGGTGGGGCCGAACGTGTCGGCCGATTTTCCCTTGACCCATTGGCCGCCGCGCTCGGTCTGGAAGGCGCGCTCGGAAACGTCGTTGATGACGCAATAGCCGGCGACATGGGAAAGGGCGTCCTTCTCGTCGACATAGCGCGCCTCGCGGCCGATGACGACGCCAAGCTCGACCTCCCAATCCGTCTTCTCAGAGTTGCGGGGGATCATGACATTGTCGTTGGGACCGCAAACGGCGCTAGTCGCCTTCATGAAGAGAATCGGTTCCTTGGGCGGTTCGGCGCCGGTTTCCTTGGCATGGTCGGAGTAATTGAGACCGACGCAGATGAACTTGCCGATCTGGCCCACGCAGGCGCCATAGCGCACCGGGCCCTCGACCAGCGGCAGGGTCGCCGGGTCGATCTTGGCAAGGCGGGCCAGGCTGTCGTCGGAAAGGACGGCGCCGGCAATATCCGACACATGTTGGGAAAGGTCGCGGATCTGGCCGTTCTTGTCGAGCAGGCCCGGTTTCTCGGCGCCCTTGGCGCCGTAACGCAGCAATTTCATCGAATGCCTCAGATATTTGTCCAGCCGCCGTCGACGGCCAGAGCCACGCCGGTCATCAAAGCAGATTCGTCGCCGGCAAGAAAGACCGCCGCAGCAGCAATCTCCTCCGGCGTTCCCAGGCGACCCATCGGCTGGCGGGCGATGAAGGCGGCGCGGGCGGTTTCATAATCACCGAGGGCGCGCATCCGATCCTGGAGAGAAGGACTTTCGACCGTCCCCGGGCAGATGGCGTTGCAGCGGATGCCCTTGGTGACGAAATCCGCCGCCACGGATTTGGTGAGCCCGATGACGGCGGCCTTGCTGGCGCCATAGGCGAAACGGTTGGGAACCGCGATCATCGACGAGGCGACGGAGGACATGTTGATGATCGAGCCCCGGCCGCGCTCCAGCATGCCGGGGAGCACTGCCCGGATCGTGCGGTACATGGATTTCACGTTGAGATCGAAACTGAAATCCCAGTCCTTCTCGGCACAGTCGAGAATGGTGCCGTGATGGACGAAGCCGGCGCAGTTGAAGAGCACGTCGATCGGTCCCGCCGCCGCGATGGAGGTTGCGACAGCCTCGCTTTTCGTCACGTCGAGAATGGCGGTGGTGATGCTTGGTACACCAGCGAGGCCCTTGAGCCCCGTCTCGGAGATATCCGTGGCAAGCACGCTTGCCCCTTCCGCCGCAAAGGCGCGGGCCGTCGCGGCACCGATCCCCTGGCCCGCCGCCGTCACCAGGGCGCGCTTGTTCTTGAGCCTGTCACCCATTTTTTTCGTCCGTTATCCGTTGATCCTTAGCGAAGGCGATTGCCGCTGCCGGCATCGAAGAGAAAGAGCCGCTCGTTCTCGAAGGCGATACCGGCATTGAGCCCAACCTCGGCATTGAAATCCTTGGCGGCCTTCACCGTTACCATGCCGCCCGCGGTCTTCAAGGTGACCAAGGTGTGATCACCGATGAGTTCGGTCGCGTAGATGGCGCCGGCGATCCGGCCGCTGCCCGCGTCGACGATGTGGCAATCCTCGGGCCGGATGCCGAGGCGCGCATCGGCGATGTCGGCACCGGCCCCGACGGCAATGCGCTGGTCGCCCACCGAGAAGGCACCACCGCCAAGCGCGCCGTTGAGCAGGTTCATGGGCGGCGCACCGATGAATTGCGCGACGAAGAGATTGTTGGGGTCGTTATAGATCCGCGCCGGGGCGTCGAGCTGCTGCAAGGCGCCGCCTTCGAGGAGGGCAACGCGGTGGGCAAGCGTCATCGCTTCGACCTGGTCGTGCGTCACATAGATGGTGGTGATACCGAGCTGGTGCTGCATATGCTTCAATTCGGCGCGCATATGGCCGCGCAGCTTGGCGTCGAGATTGGAGAGCGGCTCGTCCATCAGGAAGACGGCCGGGCGGCGCACCATGGCGCGCGCCAGGGCCACGCGCTGGCGCTGGCCGCCGGAGAGCTGGCGCGGATATCGTTCGAGATAGGGCGTCAGCTGCACCTGATCCGCCACATCGCGGATGCGCGCATCCATTTCGGCGCGCGGGGTGCCGCGAATCTTCAGCGGATAGCCGATATTCTCGGCAACGGTCTTGTGCGGATAGAGCGCGTAGGATTGGAACACCATCGCGACGTCGCGATTCTTCGGCAGGACATTGGTGACGTCCCGATTGTTGATGACGATGCGCCCGCTGGAAACGGTTTCCAGCCCCGCCACCATGCGGAGCGCCGTCGTCTTGCCGGAGCCGGAGGCACCGAGCAGCACGAGGAACTCCCCCTCTTTCACGGTGAGGTTGAGCTCGTGCAGCACCTGCACGGGGCCGAATGTCTTGGCGACACGTTCGAGAACGACCGTCATCTTGGCTAGCCCTTGACCGCCCCGAGGAGCAGGCCCTTGGAAATGAAGCGTTGCAGGAAGAAGGTGAGGCCGATGACCGGCAGGATCATGATGATGATCAGCACGCTCATGTACCACCATTGCGGCCCGCGCGTCGCATTCTGCGCCGCGACGAGAAGCGGAATGGTCTGTGCCTTCACCGTCGAGAGGAAGAGCGCCAGCAGGTACTCGTTCCAGGCGAGAATGAAGACGAGCAGCGCCGTCGCCACCAGGCCCGGCTTGGCGAGCGGCAGGACGATCTCGAAGAAGGTGCGCAGCTTGCTGGCACCGTCGAGCTCGGCCGATTCCTCGAGATCGCGCGGGATGCTGACGAAGAAATCGTACATCAGCCAGACCACGATCGGCAGGTTGATCGTCGTATAGGTGAGGATGAGCGCCGCATGCGTGTCGAGGAGGCCCACATGCTGGAACATCACATACACCGGAATGGCGGCAACGACCGGCGGCAGGATGCGCTGCGAGATCATCCAGAAGAGGATGTCACCATTGCCGAGCACCGGCGACGGCACCGGCCGCACGGCGCGCAGTCCCAGGAAGAAGAGCGCCAGGGCGATCGCGACGGCAAGGCGCCAATCGACCCCGCCCCAGGCCATCGAGACAATGGCAAGGGACGCCGACAGGATGAAGACGATCACCGCCAGGACGGACGGGCGGAACTTCATGCGCGCGAGGGCATAGGCCGCCATCGTGCCGGTCAGCATCGCGAGCGCCGTCGAGATGCTGGCGGTAATCAACGAATTGCCATAGGGACGGAACGTGTCGCGGCCGAGATCGACGAAGATATAGCGCCAGGCGTGGAGCGACGGGTCGAAATCGATGAAGGGCAGGTAGAAGGGTCCGTCGGAAACCTGGATCGGCAGTTTCACCGAGGTGACCAGCAGCCAATAGAGCGGAAAGAGGACGACCAGCGACCAGAAGGCGAGCGCGCCATAGACGATGATCGAAGTGGCCGGGGCCATGCTGCCGAGCTTTCGCGGCTCGAACCAAGAGCGGCGCGGCGCGTTCATGCCCGGGCCCTCCGCTGCGGCTCGACGACGAAATGGAAGAAGGAGACGCAGGCCACCGTCGAGAGGAAGAGCAGCATGTAGGCGATCGCCGCCGAGCCGCCGAGATTGAGCGCCCGCCATTCGATGAAAGCGTGGAGCGTCAGCGATTCCGAGGCGATGCCGGGACCGCCATTGGTGAGCACGTTCGGCAGGTCGACCAGCTTGAACGCCTCGATGACGCGGATGAGCACCACGGTCGCCGCGACCGGCGAGACGGAGGGCCAGGTGATATCGCGGAAAATCTGCAGCGCCGAGGCGCCGTCGAGCTCCGCCGCCTCGACCTCGTCGCGCGGCTGACTCTCGAAGGCGGCCAGCATGATGATGAAGATGAAGGGGATCCACTGCCAGGAATCGCCGGCGATGACGACGAGCCGGGCCGTCCACGGATTGGCCGCCCAGGCGAAATCGCCAAGGCCGAGAACGCGCCAGAGCGGGGCGAAGGGACCCTGCGTCATGTCGGCCAGCATGCGGAAGGTATAGGCGATGCCGACCGGCGTCACCATCAGCGGAATGAAGAAGGTGACGCGGAAGAAGGTGCGGCCGCGGATCCTCTGCGCGCAGGCGAAGGCCAGGGCCGTGCCGAGGACGAATTGCAGCGCCACGCCGGCGAGGACGTAGAAGATCGTGGTCGAGAGGGAGCCGATCTGGCCCTTCTCACCGATGGTCGAGGCGAAGAGGAGAATGATGCCGGCGAACAGCGAACCGGAAATGAGGCGACCGACGGTCCCGAGAAGGGTGACATGGCCGCTGGTCGCGTAACGGCGGATGCCGAGGGCGATCAAAGCGGCGCCGACCGCGACCAGGAGATAGCTGAGAGCCGACCAGCCGACGAAGGTGCCGAGGAAATGGAACTGTTCCGATCCGAAGAGCAGCTTCTTGAAATTCAGCCAGCCGATGAACTTGATCTCGTAGCCGCCGGCCCCGAGCTTGAAGCGCGAGAGCGCAAGCCAGGCGGAGATGATCAGCGGGAAGATGGAGAAGACGAGAATAAGCAGCACGGCAGGCAGGATGAAGATCCTTCCGCTGTGGCGATCGAGCCAGTCGGTGAAGCCGGGGGAGATCATGTCGGATTGTTCTATGAGATCGGTCTGAAGGCAAGCAGGGCGAGCCCGGGAACGCCCCGGCGCCCGCCCCGCCCTTACGCTGCTACTTGGCGCCGATCGTGTTCTTGTAGGCGGCCAATTGCTCGTCCTTGCCGAGCTCCTCGGTGACCTCGTTCC
>CAZUAL010000043.1:0-15112 GCA_964618305.1 uncultured Dongia sp.
GGCCAATATGGGCGCTTACCTTTCGACCTTCGCGCCCTGCGTGCCGACCTACCTCTCGGCCACCTTGCTCGCGGGCGTCTATACCACCCCGGCGATCTATGCCGAGGTGAAGGCCGTCTTCACCAACACTGTTGCCGTCGACGCTTATCGCGGCGCCGGCCGGCCGGAAACGACCTATCTGCTGGAGCGCCTCGTCGAAAAGGCAGCGCGCGAGACAGGGATAGATCGTGTCGCCCTGCGGCGGAAAAACTTCATTCCGAAGGACGCCTTCCCCTACCAGACCCCGGTCGCCCTGCAATATGACAGCGGCGATTACGAAGCCACCCTCGACCTTGCCTTGAAGATGGGCGATTGGGCCGGCTTCGAAGCGCGTCGGGCGGAAGCCAAATCGCGCGGCAAGCTGCGCGGCATCGGCATCTCGACTTACATCGAGGCCTGTGGCATTGCACCCTCGGCCGTCGTCGGGTCGCTCGGCGCTCGTGCGGGCCTTTATGAGTGCGGTTCCATCCGCGTGCATCCGACGGGCTCGGTAACGGTCTTTACCGGAACCCATAGTCATGGGCAGGGTCACGAGACGACCTTCGCGCAGCTCGTTTCCGACACGCTCGGTGTTCCGTTCGAAAGCGTCGATGTCAGCCACGGCGACACCAACAAGATCCCCTTCGGCATGGGCACCTATGGTTCCCGTTCGCTTGCCGTCGGTGGTTCAGCCCTGGTGAAGGCGATGGACAAGATCATCGCCAAGGCCAAGCGCATCGCGGCACATTTGATGGAAGCATCCGTCGCCGATATCGACTTCAAGAACGGCGAGTTCACGGTAAAGGGCACGGACAAGAAGGTGAGCTTCGGGCAGGTCGCCCTCACCGCCTATGTCCCACATAATTACCCGATCACGGAACTGGAACCGGGACTGGAAGAAACCGCATTCTACGACCCGCTGAACTTCACCTATCCCGGTGGCACCCACATATGCGAGGTCGAGATCGACCCCGACACTGGCGCCACCAAGATCGTGAACTTCACGGCGGTCGATGATATCGGCCGGGTCATCAACCCGATGATCGTGGAAGGCCAGGTTCACGGCGGCGTCGTCCAGGGGATCGGCCAGGCACTGCTCGAGAGCTGCGCCTACGATCCGGAAAGCGGTCAGTTGCTGACCGGTTCCTACATGGACTACACCATGCCGCGCGCCGACAATGTGCCAAACATCAACGTGGCCACCCACAACACGATGTGCACGCACAATCCCCTGGGATCGAAGGGCGTCGGCGAAGTGGGCGCCATCGGTTCACCCCCGGCTGTTATCAATGCCGTTCTTGACGCGCTGCGGCCAGCAGGCGTCGACGACATCTCGATGCCGGCAACCCCGCTCAAGGTTTGGCAAGCCCTGCACTCAGCAGGCAAAGCCAAGGCCGCGGAATAAGGGAGGAAACCCATGCACAATTTCGCATTTCATCGCCCCGCTTCCGTCGCCGATGCGGCAAAGGCCATCGGCGGCGCCAGTGATGGCAAGTTCATCGCCGGCGGCCAGACTCTTATCCCCACCCTGCGTCAGCGTCTGGCACAGCCCAGCGATCTCGTTGACCTCGGCTCGATCGCCGAACTCAAGGGCATCAAGGCGGAAGGTGACGGGATCACCATCGGCGCCACGACGACCCATGCCGAGGTAGCCTCGTCCGCCATCGTCCAAGGGAGCATCCCGGCCCTGGCGCATTTGACCGGCCATATCGGCGACCGTCAGGTACGCCATCGCGGCACTATCGGCGGTTCGCTCGCCAACAATGATCCGGCGGCGGACTATCCGGCGGCGGCACTCGGCCTCGGCGCCACGATCCGCACCAACAAGCGCGAGATCAAGGCGGATGATTATTTCCAGGGCATGTTCTCAACCGCCCTGGAAGATGGCGAAATCATCACCGCCGTTCATTTCCCGAAACCGGAGAAGGCCGGTTACGAGAAGTTCGATCAGCCGGCTTCCCGCTTCGCACTGGTCGGCGTCTTCGTTGCCAAGACGAAATCCGGTGTGCGGGTCGCCGTTACCGGTGCGGGCCAGGAAGGCGTCTTCCGCGCCAAGGAAATCGAAGCCGCCCTCGGCTCCAACTTTTCGGCCGATGCCGCCAAGGGAACTAAGGTGCCGTCTGGGCACCTCAACAGCGACCTGCACGGGACGGCGGAGTATCGCGGGCACCTGATCAGTGTGCTCGCCGCCCGCGCTGTTGCCGGCGCGAAATAGAATTACCTCCGACCAAAGGTAATGGGCGGGATCTCGGTCCCGCCCATTTTCTTTTGCCTATTGCACTCTCGCCTCAGCCGGCGCGGATCTTGGCGATGAAGGAATCGACCTCTCGCCGCAACGCCTCCGACTGACGCGACAATTCGGATGAAGCGCCCAGAACGTCTCCGGCCGCCGAGCCGACCTCGTTCGCCGCTTCGTTGACACCGCTGATGTTGCGGGAAACTTCGTCGACGCCGCTTGCCGCCTGCTGCGCGTTGTTGGAAATCTCCTTCGTCGCCGAAGATTGCTCCTCGACAGCGGCTGCGATCCCGGACGTGATCTCGTTGATCCGGGCGATGGTCGAACGGATATTGCCCATCGCATCGGCGGCCGTCCGGGTCACCTGCTGCATGGAGCCGATCTGCACCGAGATTTCCTCGGTCGCCTTCGCGGTCTGCGAGGCGAGGTTCTTCACTTCGGAGGCGACCACCGCGAAGCCTTTCCCGGCCTCACCGGCGCGCGCCGCCTCGATCGTCGCATTGAGCGCCAGGAGATTGGTCTGGCCGGCGATGTCGTTGATCAGCTGCACGATGCCGCCGATACGCTCCGCGGCCTGCGCCAGGCTTTCCACCGTCTCGCCGGTCTTGGCCGCCTCGTCGACTGCCGTTCGGGCGACGGACGAGCTGTCCGCCACCTGCCGGCTGATTTCCGAAATGGAGGACGACAGTTCTTCGGACGCTGCGGCCACGGTGGTGACATTGGCGGAAGCTTGCGTGGTCGCGGCGGCGACCGCCGTCGACTGGCGCGTCGCCTCTTCCGCCGTGTTGGAGAGAGACGATGCGTTCGACTGCAATTCGGTCGCCGCTGACGAGACGCCCTCGACGACGCCCCTGATCGCGGCCTCGAAGCTGTCGGCAAGATCCAGCATGGCCTTGCGGCGTTCTTCCGCCATCCGCTGCTCGGACTCCTTCTGCTCGACACGCAGGCGCTCGACCTCGATGAGCTTTTCCTTGAAAAAGTCGATGGCCCGGGCCATGACGCCAAGCTCGTCGCGGCGCGTTGTCAGCGGCACGTCGAGACCGGTATTGCCGCCGGCCAATCCTTCCACCGCGCCGGTCAGGACATGAATGGGCTTCACCGCGAGGAAGCGGACCAGTAGCGCGATGATCACGCCCAGCACAAGAACGATGACGGCGGAGACGATCAGCACCCGATTGGTCAGGGCGCGGACCGGCGCCTGCATCTTGTCGAGCGGCAGGTTGACCATCACCGACCAGCGCGCGGGCGACAGACCGGTCGCCACCGGCACGAACATGCGGGTAACATCGGTTTGGAGTGATTGGGAGAAATCATCCGCCTGGAACGGCTGACCACCCTTGATCGCTTCAAGGGCGTTGGCGAGGCTCTGGGTCGTATCCTGAATGGGCTTACCCAAAGCCGCGACGTCGCTATAGGCCGCCCACAGTCCACCGTTAGAGATGAGCGAGACCGAGCCGGTATCAAACGGCTTTATCTCGCCAAGCTTCTGGTTGAGCCCTTCCAGCAGCATGTCGACGCCGGCGACGCCGATCACCTTGCCATCGCGTTTGATCGGCACGGCAGCGCTCGTCATAAGAACTTGCTTGCCATTCACCGGGTACCAGTACGGCTCCAGCAACTGCTCTTCGCCGCTATTCCGAGCGAGCAAATAATAATCGCCGGGCCCGGGCTTGTCGTAATCACCGAGTGCCGTCAGGGAAGAACCGTTGCCGTCGTCGTTACGCGCCACATAGGGAACGAAGCGGCCGGTGCCGTCATGGCCTTCCTTGCCGACGAACTCAGCATCCTTGCCGTCGAACGCATTTGGTTCGAAGGCGACCCAGGTCGCCAGGATATTCGGATTGTCTGCCAGCAGCTTGTGCAGCGCTGCGATCACCGTTGCGCGGTCGGTCACCTGGCCTTGGATCTGGCCGAGCGTGTTGGCGGAAATGGCGCGGGCGGAACCGAAGGCGCTGGAGATGACGTCTTCGACCTCGCCGGTCGCCTCCTCGGCCATCTTGCGGCCGAGTTCGTTGCTCAAATCGCCGACTGTCGCCGAACTGCTTGATACCGTCGTCCAGGTGGAAAGGGCGAGGCCGATCACCAGTGCGGCCAGGATGGGCAGGAGAATCTTGACAGCGAGCGAACCGCCCGCCTTGTTGCCGAGCTTCATCTATTTCACTCCCAGGAGATAATTTTTATTGGGAGGAATATCGGACTGAAGTCTTAACAACCGGTGAACCGGCAATCGACAGCTGAAATCGGTTTTTGCCGGCTAGGATCGGCTGCAAATCCGATTTGCCGGCGCCGAGGCGACCTCGCCACCGTAGCGGATGAGAAAATCGCGCAATGCTTCCAGATCGTTACCGCCCTGGACCGTATTGTGGCCGTTCTTAAGCGCCAAAAACCGGTCACCGCCGCTAGCCAGAAAATTGTTCACGGCGATCCGGTAGCTCGCATCCAAGTCGATCGGACGCCCATCGAGACGCATGGTCTCCGTCAGAATCCTGTCGCCCTCCGCGCGCCTCGCGTCGTAGCAATAGGAAAAGCCCGCCGAAATCTGCAGGATGCGCGGCTTCCGGTCTTCCGGCTGACCGAGCCATTGCTGTTCGAGCAGCAGCTTCAGATCCCGACCCGTCACATCCATCGCGACCAGATTGTTGTTGAAAGGCTGAACCGCGAAGAGGTCTCCCAGATTGACGGTGAGGCCCTTCTCGGGATCGCTCGGCAAATCCTGGCGGATCCCACCGGGATTGGTGAGCGCGATGACCGCCCCAAGCCCCTCTGCGGCGGCCAGCTGGGCATCGGCGATAACATCACCCAGAGCTGACTCGCCGGCTCCATTGGGCTTCCGGCTGAGCGCCGCCGCCAGGGTAGCGACTTCCTTGCGCCGGAGCGGCGCCGTCTCGTCATCTGCCTTCTTGATCTCTGTTAGAACCTCGGCGTCCGGTGCCAAGTCCCGCAAGACCGGCAGGATGCGCGCGGATGCGACCACTAGGTCGCCGTCGCCGCGTTTCAGCGAAGCGTCGATCACGGTGAGATAGCGTCCATAATTGCCCGCCTGCGTCACCATGCGGCCATCGAGCCGGCAGGCATAGGTTTGATGTGTGTGACCGGAGATGAAGAGGTCGATTGCCGGGTCCGAGCGGTGAACGATGTCGATCAGGGCACCGGTGAGGCCCTTGCAGTCACCGCCGTCCGTCGGTGTGTCAGGTGCTGCCGTTGCCCCTTCATGAATGACTGCGACGATCGCGCGGATGCCACGCTGCTTAAGCTCCGCCGCATATTGGTTGAGCGTGTCCGCCTCGTCGAGAAAACGCAGACCGGCAACACCGCTGGCCGAGACGATGTGAGGCGTTTCCTTGGTCACCACACCGATAAAGGCCACCTCGATTCCGCCAACCTTCTTCACGACGTAGGGCGGAAACAGCGGCTTACCGCTCGCCGCATCGATGACATTCGCGGCCAGATAATGGAATTGGGCACCTTTGAATTGACCTTCGAGGCAGCCCACCGCGAAGGCGCAATCGCCCATCTTCTTGCGCAATAGTTCCTGGCGGCCACTGTCGAACTCATGATTGCCGACGACATTCATATCGAGGCCGAGCCCGTTCATGATGCCGATGGTTGGCTCATCCTTCAGCAGACCCGAGAGCATGGGGCTCGCCCCGGTGAGGTCGCCGGCACTGATCAGCAGGCTGTTCTCCTGCCCCACCCGCTGTTCGTTCACCAAGGCTGCAAGGTAGGCGGCGCCTCCCGCATCCACTTGTTCGATCGTCCCATCCGCCTTTGAAACCGGTACGCGGCCGGGGCTCGGATCCTTGGCCTGAATGTTGCCGTGGAAGTCGTTGAAGGCGAGTAGCCGAAGCGGGACGGTATCGCCACCCGGCTGCAAGCTGGCGCAAGCGGAGCCCAGGAGAAACAGTGCGGCAGCCATCAAGCGTATACGCATCATTTCCTCCACACGCGACTTTGGAGCACGCTCAGTCAATGGAATGCAATTCTTCCGGCGATTTCTGTTTGGGCGATTTCTGCGTCGCCCCATCTTCCTCATCGTCGATCTTCTCGGTTCCATCCTCCGTAAAGAGGTCGCGGATGAATCCTGGCGCCAGGGCCGACCATTCATTCACCTTGATCTTCGGATCCGAAAGGTTCCCGCTGACGGCATAAGTGGCGGCAAACAGGCCCTCGCCTTCGCCACCCTGGATGATGGCGCCGATCAAGGGGATGTTGCCGAGCACACTGTTGATCGCATAGGCCGGCACCAGCGTTCCCTTCACATCGACTTCGCTGCGATCAAGATCAATCTTGCCCTGCGCCGTCATGCCGATCGACGGTCCGGCACTACGGAATTTCCGCACCTCGATAAGACCCCGCGTCTTGGTGAAGCGCCCTTCAGCACCGCCAAAAAGAAAGCCCTCGCCGGTGACCGCGTCGACCACGCCGGTGATCGTCGCAACGGTCAGAAAGCGCGCGACAAAAGGCGTGTTGATGACCCGGAAGGAAGACATCGCAATTTTGCCCTTGAGCGGGCGCCAGGGCTTGTCGTCAATCACCGTGCCGGTGATTGACAAGGTGCCGCCTTTGACCGAATCGTAGACATCAAGAACGCGCAAGGCACCGCCGCCATCCTTCGTATCGATGCTGAGCGCATGCTGGCCGGCTTTGCTCGGCCGATAGTCGAAGGTGATCGGCTGTCCGCTCGGGAGTGTCGCCTGGAACGACACGATATCCCACCAATAGGGATCGTGAACGGCCTCGACATTCATGTTCGTGAGTTCCCGCCCCTCGCCCAGGCGCAGATGTTCCAGCTTGCCTTTGAGGGTAAAGGGTCGCTGGCGCTTGGGCCCGGTCGCGGCCAGTTCTTCTGCCGTCGGCGTCGCCGTATCGCCCCCCAGCCAGGGTTCCGCATCCAGCATGCCGCCGGCTACAGTGATCAGTGTCCACCCCTCTTTGAGTTCCGCATCAAAACCAAGAAGATGCGAACCGCCGATTTTCACATCCGGCAAGGTAACGCGCGAGATCGAGCCGTCCCCTGCAAACTGCACCGCTCCTGCTGTCGCCAGATCCCCGGCCGCAATCCGGAAGGAGGGAATGGCGACCGGTTTGTCGTTCAGCATTTCGAGCGTCAGTTCTGCCTGGCCGGCCTGCCCCGCCTCCTTGTGCCACTTTGCCGCCGGCATATCGAGCACGGCATTGGTCAGGTCGAATGCGCCTTCAAGCTTCGTGCGCCCGCCGGCAAATTTCGTGAAGGTGATGTCGCATTGGCAGGCACCATCGACCCACGGGCGGTATTCGAACCCAAGCGACGCCAATTGCGCGGCCGTGGCGGCACCATTCACATGAAGCTTTTCGTCGTAAGAGGCGTCGTCGGCGAAGCTCTGACTCCAGTCGAGAATAAGCGGCATGTCGGCAAAGACGATGGGGCCGGAAACATTCATGCCGCTTTCGTCGAGATTGAGCTTGAGCACCCCTTGCGTCACGTCCTTACCAAAGCGCATCTTGGCGACCTTGACGTCGTTCATCTCCGCTTTGACCTTGACCTTCACCTGCGCAAAACTGAGCTTCTTTGCCGCCGGGAAGTCGAAGAAGATGTTGGCCTTGGCGGTACCGCCGGTGGTCGCCGGGTCAATGCCAAGCTTCTTCGCGTAGCCGAGGCGCGGATGATCGAGCAGTTCCAGCGCATCCTTCATCGGCGCCGTCACGTCACCGCCCACCTTGATGAACTGGTCCTCGACGTCGAGGCCGGTGATCACCAGATCGCCGTTCGTGACCTTGATGTTGCCGACTTCGCCGCCGGTAATCTTGGCGGTGAAAGTCTTCGCATCGAATTCCGCCGTGGCACTGCCCTTGGTGATCGGCGGCATCGGCCGCAGATAATTCACCGTCAGATCGCTGGTCTTCAGCTTGCCATTGACCGCCTCGACCTTCGCACTTTCGCCGTCGGCGCTGAGGCGCAAGGTCAGATCGGCGGACGCTTCATCGACATTGCCGTGCGGGATGTTCGGAACGACCCAATTTCGGGTATCCGCCGCCACCGTCTCCGGCCAATAGGAATCCAGCAGCTCGGCAGGAAGATTGGTGAGCATGACGCTCGCCACGAGTTCGGGGGCACCACCATCCACCGCTTTGCCGCTGAAAGCCCCCTGCCAGTCGGCCTTGGCACTGATCCGCGGGCCACCAAGATCGAGATCGAGCGAGGCGATCGACATCAGGTCATTGTCGCGGTCCAGGCGGCCGATGACGTCAAGACTGCGGACCGGCAGCGGCACCTTGGTGAGTTGCGGCAGGTCGAGCGCCCCAGCGCCACTCGTCAGTTCGAAATCGACGACGCCGAGATCGCCAAGATGCTCGCTGGCGATCTCGATCGATGTCTGCACCTTGGCTGTCACGGAAAGATCGGCCGTGGAAAGATCCGCGAGGGCCGGCTCGATGAGCCCCAGCGACGAAAGCTGCAGGGCGGCGACCGACGCGTCGATGCCCAGTTTCCGATCATCTCGGCTGTAGCTGAGCTTGGCGCTGACGATCGCCGGATCGCCGAGTTGCGGCAGGGCGGCAAACAGATCACCGGCCAGCCCGCCTGGCTCCCGCCGGGCTTCGGCGCCGAAATTGTTGGCCTGCCAGGTCAGCCCGGTGACATTGTCGATGATCTGAAGGCTGCCATTCAGGATCGCGGCCGACGTGAGATAGCCGGTGGGCTTGGTGCGGTCCGGCGGCTCCAGCATGTCGCTGGCCAGCAGCATCAGCGCCTCGAAGCTGCCGTCATTTTCCTTCGTCGTCGGTTCGCTCGTGACGCCGCCCGGCCCGAAAGCCAGAGACCCATCCTTGTTGCGGATGAGTGACAGCTTGGGACCGATGATTTCGATCTTGCTCGGCGCCACCAGCCCCTTCATCAGCGCGCGCGCGCTGAATGTGATGGAGACTTCGGGAAGGTTGGCCAGTTCCCTCCCTTCCAGATCGCGCACGCGCAGATTGATGGCGCGCACATCCAGCGCACGGTCCCAGCCGGCCCAGGTGAGGACCGTATCCTCGATCGCGATGCGGTAAGGCTGATCGGAGCGGATCAGCGCCTGCTCCACATAGGAAGAAAGGAAGCGCAGATGGATCGGCCCTTCCTGCGTCAAGCGCCAGGTCAGGAACGCCAAAATGATTGCGGCCCCGGCGAGGGCCGCACCAAGCAATTCCAAGGTAACGATCGTCGTCCGCCGGATCACGCTCGATCAGCCTCGATTGAGAAGTGGTGCAACCAATGAATAAATCCAGTCAATGAAACACCGACCGACGTCAATCGTTTCGACCCCGTATATGCTATTCGACCCGGCCCGCCCTGTCCCGTGAACGGATTAAGGCTGTGCAACAAGCTTTGCTTGACCCAGGCTGGCGGCTTCAGCAGTCTCTCGGTGTCCCCGCTGCCGATTGCCAAGCAATGCCGACCATCAACATCGCCCAAATCGACCCCGCCTTACTGCCGCGCCCGAGTGATCCGCGGCAGGTTGAACTCAACTTGGAGCATTTGGCCCAAACCCTGACGCCAGAAACCCTGACGCCAGAAGAGCGCGCGGCGCTCGAAACGCCGCAGGCCCGGGCCCTGCTCGCCGCCTTGTTCGGCAATTCTCCCTTCCTCAGCCGGTGTCTGCTTGCTGAAACCGGCACTTTTCTCGAACTTTTAACCCAGGATGTCGATTCTGTCTTTAACAATGTCGTGATGGCCGTCACACCCAAGGCATTGGAAAACTTGGACGAAGCGGCATTGATGCGGGCTCTCCGCCAAGCCCGGCGCCAGGTCGCCCTGATCACCGCGTCACTAGATATTGGGCGCGTCTGGCCGCTTGAAAAGATTACCGCGGCCCTCAGCGATTTCGCTGCGATGGCGCTGCGCGCGGCGCTCGCCCATTTGCTGCGCCAACTGAACGCCGCCGGCGATATCAGCTTGCCGTTTCCTGACGAGCCGGAGCGGGAATGCGGGCTGATTGTCCTCGGCCTCGGCAAGCTCGGCGCGGGCGAACTCAATTATTCCAGCGACATCGATCTCATTCTGCTCTTCGACCGGGAAAAGGTCCGTTACACGGGTCGAAAGACGGCGCAGGAGGCCTTTGTCCGCCTGGCCCGCAACCTGGTGAGAATTCTCCAGGATGCCACCGCCGACGGCTATGTCTTCCGCATCGATCTGCGCCTGCGTCCCGATCCGGCCTCGACACCTCTGGTAATATCGACGCTGGCCGCCGAAACCTATTACGAGGGAATGGGCCAGAACTGGGAGCGCGCCGCCATGATCAAGGCGCGCGTCGTCGCCGGCGATATGGTGGCTGGCGAGCAATTCATCAAGAACCTGCGACCTTTCGTCTGGCGCAAGCACCTCGACTTCGCCGCCATCCAGGACATTCATTCCATCAAGCGGCAGATCTATGCCGTCAAGGGACACCGGCAGGTGGCGGTCGCCGGCCACAATATCAAGCTCGGCCGTGGCGGGATCCGCGAGATCGAGTTTTTCGCCCAAACTCAGCAATTGATCTGGGGCGGCCGCGTCCTCACTTTGCGCTGCCGGGCGACCTGCGATGCGATCCTGGCCCTGGTCGAGTTGGGGAAGTGCAAGCAGATCGTTGCCGACGAACTCATCGAGGCATACCGCTATCTGCGCATGGTCGAGCACCGCCTGCAGATGATCGACGATCATCAGACGCAGACCCTGCCCGATTACGGTCCGGCGCTCGACCGCGTCGCCTTTTTCGCTGGCCACCGGGACACTTTGGAATTCGAAGCCGTCCTGCGCTTCCATCTCGGCCGGGTCGAAGACCATTACGCCGAATTGTTCGAGGAAGCGCCCACGCTTGGCGCAACCGAAGCCGGCATTGCCGGCAGTCTCGTCTTCACCGGCACGGATGAAGACCCGGAGACCGTGCGAACACTTGAGCAGATGGGTTTCCCGAACGGCGCCGCCGTCTCCGGCCAGATCCGCGCTTGGCATCATGGACGCTACCGAGCCACCCGCAGTGCGCGGGCCCGCGAACTCCTGACCGAGCTCATGCCGCGCCTCCTGTCCACCTTGGGTCAGACGGCCGACCCGGAAACAGCCTTTCGCCGCTTCGACGACCTCCTGCGCGCGCTTCCGGCGGGTGTCCAGTTCTTCTCGCTGCTCTATTCGAACCCGGCCCTGCTCGACCTCATCGCCGAAGTGATGGGGACGGCGCCACTACTGGCCGAGCAGCTGGCGCGGCGCCCGGCACTCCTCGACGGCGTCTTGGCGGCCGGGCTTTACGATGCCAATGCCGATCGCGCCACGCTGTCATCCGATCTCGACCGGCAATTGGGCCTCGCGTCCGACTTCCAGGATGCACTCGATGTTCTCCGCCGCTGGACGAAGGACCAGCAATTCCAGATCGGCGTGCGCATTTTGCGCGGTACGCTGGATGGCGACGCCGCCGGACCCATCCTTGCCGATGTCGCCGACTGCGCCTTGTCGGCGCTCTTTCCGCGCGTCGTCAGTGAGTTCCAGTTGCAGCACGGAAAACTACCGGGGCGCGGCATGACTCTCCTGGCGCTGGGCAAGCTCGGCAGCCGGGAAATGACCATGACGTCGGATCTCGATCTGGTCTTCATCTACGACATTCCCGAGAACATTCCGGACTGGGACACGGTCCAATCAGATGGCGCGAAGCCGCTGGCACCGATCCAATATTATGCTCGCCTGGCGCAACGGCTGATCAATGCGATCACCGCACCGACCGGTGAAGGACGCCTGTTCGAGGTGGACATGCGCCTCCGCCCCAGCGGCAATTCCGGTCCGATCGCCAGCGGACTTGCGCCCTTCGAACGCTATCAGATGAGCGAAGCCTGGACGTGGGAGCACATGGCCCTGACCCGTGCCAGGGTGATCGCGGGCGATGAAAGCCTTGGCAAAGATACCATCGCCATGCTGCAGCGGATCCTGTGCCAGAAGCGAGACCCGCATAAGCTGCGTATCGACATCCTCGACATGCGTCGCCGCATGGCCGGGCAGTATCGCACTGACGACATGTGGGACCTGAAACACGCCCGAGGTGGCCAGGTCGATATCGATTTCATCGCGCAATACCTGATCCTTAAAAACGCTGCCGAGTTTCCGGACATTGTCGCTGGCGATCCCGTGATCGCGCTTGGTCAGGCACACCTGCTCGGCCTCATCGATCCGGCGGTGGGCGACAAGCTGATCCAGGCAGCCCAGCTGTGGCACCGGCTGCAGCAGGTGATCAGGCTCATCGTGGCTGAGAAGCTTGTCGAGGAAAGGCTCGGCGCCCCGGCGAAGAAGCATCTGGCCCAAATCGCCGGCGAGCCCGATTTCAGCGCGCTCAAGGCCCTTGTCATGGAGCAGCAGGCTATCGTCTTCTCCTGCTTCGAATCTATATTCGAAACCGAACCAAGCGAATGAAGGAGAGCCAAAATGGCACTTGCAGTCGGATCAAAGGCGCCGGCCTTCACCATGAAAACGGATGGTGGCGGAAAGGTTTCACTGAGCGAGCTCAAGGGCAAGAACGTCGTCCTCTATTTCTACCCGAAGGACGATACGAGCGGCTGCACCGCCGAGGCTTGCGGGTTTCGCGACAATCTCGCGGCCTTCAAGAAACTGGATGCGGCGATCATCGGCGTGTCGCGCGATTCCGTCGAAAGCCATGACAAGTTCAAGAAAAAATACGACCTCAACTTCGCGCTTGGATCGGATGAGACCGGCAAGGTGACCGAGGCCTATGGCGTCTGGGTCGAAAAGAGCATGTACGGCAAGAAATACATGGGAATTGAGCGCGCGACGTTCCTCATCGACAGCAAGGGCGTCATTCGCCAGATCTGGCGCAAGGTGAAGGTCGCCGGCCATGTCGAGGAAGTCGCCAAAGCGATCAAGCAACTGGACTGATGCGCGACCTCGCAACCGAAGCGATCGGCGTTTTGACGACGCCGGCCGCCGCCGACAAGGCCGAACGATCCCGCGGGATTGCCGCTGCCTGGCGGCGTGGCGAGCTTTCGTTTGGCAAAGCTGGCTTGCCGCCACAGCGACCGGCCAGGCCCGCGCGGCCGGAGTTGCGCCGGCCTGGCGATATGCCGCGGCGCAAGGCCGGCGGCAACGCCGAGAAAAGGATTGCCCTGCTCCACGCCCTTGCCCATATCGAGCTCAACGCCATCGATTTGGCCTGGGACATGATCGCCCGCTTCGGCGGCAAAGCGATGCCCAGCACCTTCTTCGACGATTGGGTCCGCGTCGGCGATGAGGAGGCCTTGCACTTCACCCTGCTTGCCAATCGGCTGCAGGAACTCGGTGCGGCCTATGGCGACCTTCCCGCCCATGACGGCCTATGGCTGGCGGCGGAAGAGACGGCGCACGACTTGCTGGCGCGCCTTGCCATCGTGCCGCTGGTGCTCGAGGCGCGGGGGCTCGACGTGACACCGGCCACGATCGCCGATTTCGAACGCGCCGGCGATGCCGCCACGGCAGAGGTTCTGGGCATCATTTATCGCGACGAAATCGGCCATGTCGCCATCGGCAAGCGCTGGTTCGATTCAGTCGCGCAGGAACGGGGTCTCGATCCGGCGCCCGCCTGGCAGGAACTCGTGCGCAGACACTTCCGCGGCCGCCTGAAGCCGCCCTTCAACCGGGAAGCCAGGGACGAAGCCGGCTTCGCCGCCGCCTTCTATGAACCGCTGGCCGAATCCTAGGCCGGAAGGGGACCGAAAAGGAGGTTGTCGAGGCCCCGGATGAGCCCCTTGAGGGCAATCACCCGGCGCGCCGCAAGCAAGGTCCCGGCCACATAGGGGCCAGCCGAGGTACCGGCATCGTGACGGATGGTCAGCCGTTCCCCGTCCTTCCCGAAGATCGTCTCCACCGCCAGAACATAGCTTGGCAGGCGCACGGCATGGACACGCCCGCCGCCGACATCGGCGCCGCGCGCCTCCTGCGGTCCGATGATGTCCGCGATCGGGAAGCCGGGAACGCTCTTCTGGATCGCCCCCATGCGCTCCGCCAATTCCCGCGCCGTTCCGGACGGCACATCTGGTTTGGTGGATTTGGCATAGTCGATGATCTCGTAATCCGGCACATGCTGGGCCGCGAGAAGCGAAAAGCGCGTGAGCAAGCTGGCCGTGATCGAGAAATTGCCGCTCGCCACGACACCAAGCCCCTGGCGCTCGGCGACCTGCGCGATCTCCGCGTAATCCTCAGCACCAAGGCCGGATGTGCCGACGACAACCGGCACACCCAGTTCCAGCGCCCGGATGGCGTTCGCCTTGACCGCGGATGGGTGCGTGTAATCGATATAGACGTCCGTGGGCTCTGATTTGAGCGCCGCTTCGACACTGTCGCTGACGACAACGCCGATATGGCCGATGCCGGCCACCGTTCCGGCATCCTGCCCGGAAGCCTTGCGCGCGACGGCGCCCGAGAGTGACAAATCCTTGGCCTCGGCTATGCCGGCGACCAGCGCCTTGCCAGTCCAGCCCGTCGCCCCACCGACACAGATCCTCAAGGACATTGATAACCTCTTATAATTCATACGAATGGAACACCGAGCGTATAGCTGCCTTACGCTGGATGCAGGGCCCGGCCTTTGACTTAAGCCGGCCTAGGGAGGATATTGCGGGCGGTTCAAATTAACCAGCCGTTCCAAGAAGGTGCGGCTGGTCTTTTTGTGTTCGGGGCAAAATCAAAATGACAGCTCGGCCGAATTCCCTTGGCGCCCGCGACGGCGCGTATCACTTCCACGGCTACACCAATGCGCTCAAGAACGAGCAGGAGGGCGGCTTCGTCGTCATGCGCGGCGATGGCCCGTTCATCTATACCGAGGAAGGCAAGGAATATTTCGACGGCCTTTCCGGCCTTTGGTGCTGTTCGCTGGGTTTTGGGCCGCAGCCGCGCCT
>CAZUAL010000043.1:15122-18131 GCA_964618305.1 uncultured Dongia sp.
GGCCAAGCGCCAGATGGAAGCCCTGCCCTTCTACCACACCTTCACCCAGAAGGTGGCCGCACCCGTCGTCGAACTGGCCGAGAAGCTGGTGCAGCTCGCCCCGGTTCCGATGTCAAAGGCCTATTTCTGCAATTCAGGCTCGGAAGCAAACGATACCGCGGTCAAGATGATCTGGTATCTCAATAATGCGCTGGGCCGGCCGCAAAAGAAGAAGATCATCGCCCGCGTCAAAGCCTATCACGGGGTGACAGTGGCCGCGGCCTCGCTCACCGGCCTTCCCGCGCTCCACAATGATTTCGACCTGCCCATCGCGGGCATCCTGCGCACGGATTGCCCGCACCATTACCGGTTCGGCGAGGCCGGCGAAAGCGAAGAGGATTTCGCGACGCGCTGCGCCAACAATCTTGAACGCCTCATCCTGGCCGAGGGCCCGGAGACAGTTGCCGCCTTCTTTGCCGAGCCGGTTCAGGGCGCTGGCGGCGTGATCCTGCCCGCCCGTACCTACTGGGAAAAGATTACTGCAATTCTCAAGAAATATGATGTGCTGCTGGTGGCCGACGAGGTCATCTGCGGTTTCGGCCGCACCGGCAATTGGTGGGGCACCCAGACCTACAAGATGCAGCCCGACATCATCACTATGGCCAAGCAATTGTCCGCCGGTCAGCTGCCCATCGCCGCGATCCTCATTAACCAACGCGTCTATGAGGGTCTGCGCGACAATTCGAACAAGCTCGGCGTCTTCGCCCATGGCCTGACCTATTCTGGACATCCGGTTGCGTCGGCAGTCGCCCTGGAAACGATCAAGATCTATGAGGATCAGCGCATCGTTGACCATGTTCGATCGATTGCGCCGCATTTTGCGCGGGAAATGAACGCCTTTTCCGATCACCCGCTGGTAGGCGAAGTGCGTCAGGTCGGCCTCGTCGGCGCCATCGAACTGGTCAAGAACAAGGAAACGCATGAGAGCTTCGACACCAGGCTGGCTGTCGGCGCCACGCTGGTCAGGTTCGCTCATGAGCACGGACTGATCGTCCGTCCGGTGATAGACTCGCTTTGCTTCTGTCCGCCGATGATCTCGACCGAAGCGCAGCTTACCGACATGTTCGGGCGCTTCTCGCGGGCACTGAAAGATACGTACGATTGGCTCAAACGTGACGGACATGCCTAAGCTCGCCATCGATTACGACGCTCTCTTTGCCGATGCCCTCGCCGGGCTGAAAATCGAAGGCCGCTACCGCGTCTTTGCCGATATCGAGCGGATTGCCGGCCACTTCCCCAAGGCGCTTTACCGGAGCCGCCCGGATGGCGAGCCGACCGAGGTCACCGTCTGGTGCAGCAATGACTATCTCGGCCAGGGCCAGCATCCGGCCGTGATCGAGGCGATGCGCGCCGTCATCGGACGCACCGGCACCGGTGCCGGCGGAACGCGGAACATTTCAGGGAACAGCCACGAGCTCGTGCAGCTTGAACACGAACTGGCCGCCTGGCACGGGAAGGAAGCCGCGCTGACCTTCACCTCCGGCTTCGTCGCCAATGAAGCCGCGCTCAGCGCACTGGCCCGGAATCTGCCGAACTGCATCGTTTTCTCCGACGCCTCGAACCATGCGTCGATGATCGCGGGAATCCGCAACAGCCGGGCGGAATATCAGATCTTCCGCCACAACGATGTGGCCCAACTGCGCGAATTGTTGGCAGCCGTTCCGGCGGGCCGACCCAAGCTGGTGGCGTTCGAGAGCGTGTATTCCATGGACGGCGATATCGCCCCGATCGCCGACATCTGCGACGCGGCGGACGCATTCGGCGCCCTTACCTATCTCGACGAAGTGCACGCCGTCGGCCTCTATGGTGCGACGGGCGCCGGTGTCGCGGAGCGGGACGGCCTCGCCCACCGCCTCGACGTCATCCAGGGAACGCTTGGCAAGGCGTTCGGCCTGATGGGCGGCTATATCGCTGGATCGGCATTGCTGGTCGATTTTGTGCGCAGCTTTGCACCAGGATTCATTTTCACGACGGCGCTGCCGCCAGTCATCGCGGCCGGCGCCCGGGCGAGCCTCAAGAGCTTGATCGGCGCCACCGAGCTGCGCGCGCGGCATCAGGCCAACGCAGCGCGCCTAAAGGAGCTTCTCGCGCAGGCCGGCCTGCCCGTGATGCCCAGCGCCAGCCACATCGTCCCGCTCATGGTCGGTGATGCCGAGAAATGCCGGGAAGCAGCACAGCGACTGCTTGAGCGGCACAGAATTTATGTCCAACCGATCAACTTTCCGACCGTCCCGCGCGGGACCGAACGCCTGCGGTTTACGCCGACACCGTTTCACGATGAAGGCCTGATGCAGGCACTGGTCGCAGCCCTCGGCATCACGTGGCGAGAATTGTTTCTGCCAATTGCGGCCTGAGGTTGCCGTGAACGGCCCGCAACAGCATCCCTTTGCGCGGATCGATGTTTTACATTTGACTCGTTAAGCTCGGTTGCTTTAAACGCGGATGGCGGGAAACAACAAGCCGCAACGTGGACCGGCAAAACGCCGGCTGCGGATAAAAAATTCTGATGTAGTGACCTGTCAGGGTTGCGCATTGAGGGGCTAGGCTTGGGGACGATGGGCACGACCAACGATCCGTTTGTCACATTCACCGATGTTCAGAAGACCTATGACGGCGAGACACTCGTCGTCAAAAATCTCAATCTGTCGATTGAGCAAGGGGAATTTCTGACCCTGCTGGGCCCGTCGGGCTCCGGCAAGACGACCACCCTGATGATGCTGGCCGGCTTCGAAGTGCCGACCCATGGCAGCATCAAGATGGCTGGCGTCGAAATCAACAACATGGCGCCGCACAAGCGGAACATCGGCATGGTCTTCCAGAACTATGCCCTGTTCCCGCACATGACGGTCGAGGAGAACCTCGCCTTCCCGCTGCAGGTGCGGAAGGTCGCCAAGGACGAAATCGCCAAGAAAGTGGCGCGCGCCCTCGACATGGTGCAGCTGCCGCAGATGGCCAAGCGCCGGCCCGGCC
>CAZUAL010000044.1:0-224 GCA_964618305.1 uncultured Dongia sp.
GTTCGTGCCAGATCGGCGGCAACCTCGCCACCAATGCGGGCGGCATCAACGTGCTGAAGTTCGGCAATGCCCGCGCACTCACCCTGGGGCTTGAAGTGGTCCTGCCGGATGGATCGATCCTTGATGCGCTCACCACACTCCACAAGGATAATAGCGGCTACGATCTGAAGCAGCTTTTCATCGGTTCGGAAGGGACGCTGGGCCTCATCACGGCGGCGACGCTG
>CAZUAL010000044.1:234-17747 GCA_964618305.1 uncultured Dongia sp.
CTTCGTAGCTTTGGCCGATCTCGAACAGGCGCCCATCCTTCTTGGCCGCTGCCGCGCCGCGACGGCGGATCAGCTCATCAGCTTCGAATTGCTGCCGCGCTTTGGCCTCGCTCTCGCGCAGAAGCATTTCGGCCGACGCCAGCCGCTGGGGAGCAATGCCGAATGGGTCCTCCTCATCGAAGCGGCGACGCCCGCGGCGGATTTCGACATCGCGTCGGCGCTGGAACGTGCGCTCGGCGAGGCGCTGGAAGCCGGTGAGATCAGTGACGGGCTGATGGCGGAATCGGAGGCACAGCGGAACGAACTCTGGGCCCTGCGCGAAGGCATCGTCCACGCGCAACCGAAGGAAGGTTTGAGCCTCAAGCACGATATCGCCGTGCCGGTCGCCGCCATTCCCGCCTTCGTCGGGGAGGCAAGTGGGGCCCTTGCCAAGGCCTACCCGGCGGTCCGTCTGCTTTGTTTCGGCCATGTCGGCGACGGCAATCTGCATTTCAATCTGCTGCAGCCGGAAGGGGGCGATTCCGGCACCTTCACATCCCTCACCGCGCCCCTCAATGCCCTGGTTCACGATCTTGTCGCAGCGCACAAGGGCTCGATCAGCGCCGAGCACGGGATCGGCCAGCTGCGCCGGTCCGAACTCCGGCGCCTCAAATCGCCGGTCGCCCTCTCCCTCATGAGCCAGGTCAAAGCCGCTCTCGACCCGGAAAACCGGTTCAATCCGGGTAAGGTTCTTTAACCATCTTTGCTGTAGCCTTGGCCGCAAACGACCGATCAGGGGAATGCTCATGAGTGCCTATGACGCACCGTTGCAGGAGATCCTGTTCACGCTGGAAGAGATCGCGGGTCTCTCGGGGATCGCCGGCCTGCCCGGCTATGAGGAGGCGAATGCCGAGACGGTCGCCGCCATTTTCGAGGCGGCCGGGGTTTTCTCGTCAGAGGTCTTGGCGCCGATCAACGTCAACGGCGACAAGGGCTGCACGTTCAAGGACGGCAACGTCACCACACCGAAAGGCTATCGCGACGCCTATCAGCGCTTCGTCGCCGACGGCTGGAATGCGGTCGCCTTCGATCCCGAATATGGCGGGCAAGGCATGCCCTGGGCCATCGTCACGGCGCTGCAGGAGATCTGGAACAGCGGCAGCGTCGCCTTCGCCGCCTGCCCAATGCTCACGCAGGCCGCCGTCGAGGCGCTCTATCATCACGGCACCGAGGCGCAGAAGAAGAAGTACCTGCCGAAGCTGGTGAGCGGCGAATGGACCGGCACCATGAACCTCACCGAACCTCAGGCTGGCACCGATCTCGGCGCCATCCGGACGCGGGCGGAGGATGATGGCAAGGGAAACTATCTGCTCAAGGGTCAGAAGATCTTCATCACCCATGGCGAGCATGATTTCGTGCCCAACATCGTGCACATGGTGCTGGCGCGCCATCCCGGCGGACCGGCCGGACACAAGGGCCTGTCGCTGTTCGTGGCGCCGAAGTTCCTGGTCAATGATGACGGTTCGCTTGGCGCCCGCAATGACCTCGCCTGCGTCTCGATCGAGCACAAGCTGGGTCTCCATGGCTCGCCGACCTGCGTCATGGCATATGGCGAGACAGGCGGCGCGCAGGCTGAACTGGTGGGCGAGCCGCTCCAGGGCCTGCCGCACATGTTCACCATGATGAACAATGCGCGCCTCACCGTCGGCGTCCAGGGTCTTGGCATCGCCGAGCGCGCGACACAGCATGCCGCCGCCTATGCGCGGGCGCGCGTGCAATCGGCCGTGGTCGGCGCGCCGGCAGGCAGCAATCTCCCGATCCTCCATCATGCGGATGTGCGGCGGAACCTCGCCACCATGCGCGCGCTGACGCAAGCATCCCGAGCCCTCGCCTATTTCACCGCCGGCGCGCTCGACCGCGCCAAGCGGCACCCCGACAAGGCCGAGGCGGAGAGAGCGCAGGCGCTGGTCGATTTGATGATCCCCATCGTCAAGGCCTGGAGCACCGACCAGGGTATCCGCGTCGCCTCCATCGGCGTGCAGGTCCATGGTGGCGCCGGCTATATCGAAGAGACGGGTGCCGCACAGCATTACCGCGACGCCCGCATCTTCGCGATCTACGAAGGCACCAATGGCATCCAGGCGATCGATCTGGTCGGCCGCAAGATCCAGCGCGACGAAGGGCGCGCCATGCGCGTGCTACTTGAGCAGATGAAAGCCGACACGGCGGGCTTCGGCGCCGGGGGCGATGATCTGCCGGCCCTGCGCGACCGGCTCCTGCCCGCCATCCAGCAATTGGGTGCCGGCACCGACCATATCCTCGCGGCCGGCAAGAAGGATCCCAACCTGCCGCTCGCGGTGGCGCAGCCCTACCTCAATCTCTGCGGAACGGTGATCGGCGGCTGGCTCCTCGCCAAGAAGGCACTGGCCGCCAGCAAGCGCCTTGCCGCCGGCGGGGGCGATGCGGCCTTCTTCAAGAACGTTATCGCCATGGCGCGGTATTACGCCGACAACATCCTGGCGGAAAGCGCCGGCTATCTCGCCCAGATCAACGGTGGCGGCGAGAGCCTGCTCCGGATCGATCCGGAAAGCCTCTAGCGCAAGCCGTTACCTGCCATCCAGCACCAGGATGTCGGCGCCGGAGAAGGCGACGGTCGCAGCGCTGCCGCGCTCGGGCGGGGTCAGGCCGGGATTGTTGAACGTATCCAGCGACAACAGGCTGTCGCCCACCCGCACCTTGGTGCGGATGACGGAGCCCAAGAAGGCCACTTCCTCGATCGTTCCGGCGAGACGGTTGCGCGTCCCATTGTCAGCCGGCGCCTCGGCACCATGTCCTTCGAGCTTGGCCACTTCCGGACGCAAGGCCACCGCACAGCGATCGCCGATCTTGGCGGCACCCAGGCCGTGCGGCACGCGGATCTTCTGCCCGGCCACATCCAGCACGCCGCCCGCCGCATCGGCGACTGTCCCATCGAGCACGCTCAAGGTGCCGACGAAATTGGCGACGAAGCGCGTCTTGGGCCGGTTATAGATTTCGAACGGCGTCCCCACCTGGTCGACGCGCCCCTCGTTCATGACGACGATGCGGTCCGACATGGAGAGCGCTTCTTCCTGGTCGTGCGTCACATAAATCGTGGTGATGCCAAGCGCGCGTTGCAGCGCGCGGATTTCCTCGCGCAGGGAGACGCGGATCTTGGCATCGAGCGCCGATAGCGGCTCGTCGAGCAGCAGGACCTGCGGTTTCACCGCCAAGGCGCGTGCCAGGGCGACGCGCTGCTGCTGGTCGCCGGACAACTGATAGGGATAGCGTTCGCTCAGCTGAGGCAGCTTGATGATGTTGAGCATCTCATCGACGCGCTTGGCTATGTCGGCGCTCTTCCATTTCGCGACCTTGAGGCCGAAAGCGACGTTTTCCGCCACATTCATGTTCGGAAACAGCGCATAGGATTGGAACACCATGCCGACATTGCGCTGGTTCGGCTTCAAATAGGTAACGTCGGCGCCATCGATCGAGATCGCGCCGGCGCTGGGCACCTCGAAGCCCGCCACCATGCGCAGCGTTGTCGTCTTGCCGCAGCCCGACGGGCCCAGGAAAGAGACGAACTCACCACGTCTGATTGCGAGGTCGAAATTCTGCACGACGACATTCTTGTTGAATTCCTTGCGGACGTCGTTGAGTTCCAGGAAAGCCATGTTGATACCTCGATATGCGTCGCGCCGGCTCAGGGCGCGTGCTTGGTCTGCTTGGCGCGGCCGACAATGTTGATGAGGCCCATGCAAGCCCAAGTGAGCAGGAAGGAGATGATGGCGAGCGCCGACGGCTCATAGGCCCGGTTGGCGCCGATCAGCTGAAGGTAGGGACCGAAGCCCGGCCGGTTGAGCAGGCTCGCCATGGTGAACTCGCCGATGACGATGGCGAAGGTCAGGAACGCGCCGGAAAGGATCGCGGTGCGCACGTTGGGCAGAATCACCTGGACCAGGATGGTGAGGCGGCCGGCGCCGAGGCTTTCGGCCGCTTCCGTCAATGACCGGATGTCGATGGCGCTGAGCCCCGTATCGATCGCCCGGTAGAGATAGGGCAGCGCCAGGGTCACATAGGCGGCGGTCAGCAGAATATCGGTCGTGAAGGTGTTGCCAGTGAGCGGCAGCCAGGACGAGCTGTTGTAGAGGCGCAAATACCCGAAGACGACGACGATCGCCGGAATGACCAGCGGCAGCAGCGTGATGAACTCGACAAGCGGCCGCAGCTTGCGCAGGCGCAGCTGCACGAGATAAGCCATCGGCACCACGATGGCGACGCCGACGATGATAGTTGCTGCCGCGAGCGCGCTGGAGAACAGGAACGATTCCTGGAATCCCGGATCGGCAAAGACCGAGTGGTAGGCGTCGAAACTGTATTCGCCCCGCCGCATGCGCAGCGAAAATTCGAACGTGGCGAGAAGCGGCACGATGAAATAGGCTGCGCCCAGAAGAAGCGTCACCCAGGCGCCGATGCGCGAGCGCTTCATCGCAGCCACCTTTCGCTGCGGCCGCGCAGCCAGATATAGCCGCCATTGGTGAGCCCGGTGATGAAGATCATGCCGAGTGCCAGGGCGTAGCCGAGATTGGGATTGTGCAGCACGTCACCGCGGATCTGCGAATAGAGCAGGATGGTGATGATGTTGATATTGCCGGCGGTGAGCGCATAGGCGGTGGCGATCGCACCGAAGGCATTGGAGAAGAGTAGCAGTGTGCAGCCGAGGATGCTGGGCCATAGCACGGGCAGCGCCACATAGAGCCAATATTGAAGCCGGCTCGCACCGAGGCTTGCCGACGCCTCGCGCCATTCGCGCCGCAATCCATCCAGCGCCGGCGCCAGAATGAGGATCATCAGCGGGATCTGGAAATAGAGATAGACCAGCGTCAGGCCCCAGAAATTCAGCAAGTTGAAGCCGGCGGCATAGATGTTGATGCCGAGATACTTGACGAAAAGAAACGTGACGAGGCCGGTGCGCCCCAACGTTGCCATGAAGGCAAAGGCGAGCGGCAGGCCCGCGAAGTTGGAAGCGACGCCGGAAAAGGTCATGATGGTCGGCCGCACCCAGCCGGGCAATCCACCGATGATGACAGCAACCGCCAGCGCAAAGCCGATGATGGCACCGCCAATGGCCGAGGCGCCGCTAACCTTGATCGTGATCCAATAGGCACTGAGGATCGACGGCTGGAAAAGGTCGATGAGATTCCGCAGCGTGAAATTGCCGTCCGCATCCTGGAAACCACCGACGATCAGATAGAGCGTCGGCACAATGAGGAACATGGCGGCGAACAGGAAGAAGGGTGCCACCCCCACCCACGCCCAGAAGTTCTGCATGGCGGCAGGTCCCAACATTCTGCGCGGTGCGCGTGTGGCTTCAGTGGCGAGCGACATGGTTCTTCTTTGAACGCGGTTACCCATCCTCGACATGACACCGGCACCCGGTTGGAACCGGGTGCCGGCGCACATCGTTGGACAGGTTGTTTACTGCACGTTGGCGCCGACGACGGCGTCCCACTGCTTGGTGATCACTTCCTTGGCGGCCTTCTGTTCCTCGATTGAGGGGAAGACAGCGCGGGCGTAGTCACCCGCCGGCGGCAGCTTGTCGAGCATGTCTTGCGGGACCTTGCCGTTCTTCACCAGATCGTTGAAGCGGATCGGGTGGCAATAGCCCTTCAGCCAGCCCAGCTGACCTTCGTCGGAATAGAGGTATTCCATCCAGAGCTTGGCGGCGTTCGGGTGCGGTGCGTAGGCGCTGATCGCCTGCACGTAGACACCGGCCACCACCGGACCTTCCGGAACGACAACGTCGACCGGCGGGTTGCCCTTCAGCGTGTCGCGGTCGGCAAGCGCCAGATAATCCCAGCGCATGATGATCGGCGTTGAGCCTTGCGCGAGGCTGTTGGCCTTGCCGCCGACCGGCACGAAATTGCCGGCCTTGTTGAGATCGGCAAAGAACTTGAGACCCGCTTCACCGGCTTCCTTGCCCGGCTTCGCGCCACTGGCAAGACCCGCCGCATAGACCGACATGATCGATTCGTTGCCGGTGCGCGGATCGCCCGAGAGAGCGACCAGATTGGCAAATTCCGGCTTCATGAGGTCGGTCCAGGATTTCGGCGCGTTCGGCACCATATCGGTGTTCACTTCGAACGAGAGCACGCCGTAATAATCGCCGACCCAATAGCCTTCGGCATCCTTCGCGGTATCGGGGATCGAGTCCCAGGTGGCGACCTTGTAGGGCTGCACCAGGCCTTCGGCCTTGGATGACGGGCCAAAGCCGAGGCCGACGTCGATCACGTCCGGCGCCTGCGGGCCCTTGTTGCCCTTGTTCGCCTTGATGGCCTCGATCTCATCGCCAGAACCGCCGTCGGGGTTGAGCTCGTTGATCTTGAGGCCGTACTTGGCCTTGAAGTTCTCGATGAGCTCGCCGTAACCGCACCAGTCGTGCGGCAGGGCGATGACCGTGAGCTCGCCTTCCTGCTTGGCGGCGGCCACCAGGTCTTCCATCGAGCCGGCGGCGGCTTGGCCGCTCATCAGCGCGGTCGTCGACAGCAGGGCCGCCAGCGACAAGGACACGGAACGCGTAACGAATTTCATAGGTTTCTCCCGCAATCAAAATGGGACCAGCACCAATTCCTGCGAACTGACGGTGGCCCGGATGCAGTCCAGGAACTGCGGGGCGGCTTAAACCATGCCGGTCATGACGCTTTCGTGAAGGCGGCGTGTCATCTTGGCGATCCAGGTTCACTATCAGAAGCGCTTCGCAGGGTGCTTGGCGAGCGGTCGGCGAAACGTCTAGGATGCGGCCCGACTTCGTCTCTCAATGGTCATCTTCGGGAAATCAACCATGTCCGCACCGCGCAAGATCCTGTTCATCTCGGCCGACCAGTGGCGCGCCGAATGCTTCTCAGCCCTTGGCCACCCAACGGTGAAGACGCCGCACATTGATGCGCTGGCGGCCGATTCGGTCCTCTTTAAGCGCCATTTCACGGTCACGGCGCCCTGCGGACCAGCGCGCACCAGCCTCAATACCGGCATGTATCTGATGAACCACCGCTCGGGCCGCAACGGCACCCCGCTCGATGCGCGCCATACCAACGTCGCCCTCGAAGCGCGGAAGCTCGGCCTCGACCCGACCCTACTCGGCTACACCGACACCAGCGCCGACCCGCGCGGCCGGCACCCCAACGACCCCGCCTTGCGGACCTATGAGGGACCGCTGCCCGGCTATCGGCCGACACTGATCTTCCAGGATTATATGAACCAGTGGATGGCCGATCTCCGCGCCAAGGGATACGCATTCGAAGGGCGGCACGACGTCTATCAGCCCAAGCCCGGAATCAAGGTGCCGGAGGGGCGCGGCCACCGCTACATCCCGACCTTCTTCAAGGCCGAGGACAGCGACACCAGCTTTATGGCGAACCGGGTCATCGACTGGCTCGGCGACCGCCGCCATGAGGATTGGTTCCTGCACTGCGTCTTCCTGCGCCCGCACCCGCCGGTAATCACGCCGGAGCCCTACAACGCGATGTACGACCCGAAGGACGTGCCCTTCCCGAAGCGCAAGGCGACGCCGGAGGAAGAGGGCAAGCAGCACGCGCACCTGAAGACCATGATCGAGAAGCTCGCCAAGCCGAATTCCTATGACGAGCACAATCCGAACAATCTTGTCACCATGTCGGATCTCGAACTGCGGCAGATGCGTGCCTGCTATTACGGCATGATGAACGAGGTCGACGATGCGGTGGGGCGTATCATCGCGCATCTCAAAGCCACCGGCGAGTATGAGCACACGCTCATCATCTTCACCTGCGATCATGGCGAGATGGGCGGCGACCATTATACCTGGGGCAAGGAAACCTATTTCGACCAGAGCTTCGCCATTCCGCTCATCATCCGCGATCCGCGGCACCTGGCGGATGCGACGCGCGGCAAGATCGTCGACGCCTTCACCGAATCGGTCGACGTCATGCCGACGATCCTCGACTGGCTCGGCGCCGAGATTCCGGCCCAGGTCGACGGCCGCTCACTGATGGGCTTCCTCATCGGCGAAGCGCCGACGACGTGGCGCGAGGAAGTGCATCTCGAGCTTGATTTCCGCTCCGGACCCTATGGCGGCATGGATGCCGAGCGTGCCTTCGGCATCGACACGCATGATTGCCAGGTGGCGATCCTGCGCGGCAAAAAGTGGAAATATGTGCACTTCGCCGCCCTGCCGTCGGTCCTTTTCGATCTCGAGAACGATCCGGATGAAATGAACGATCTTTCGAAGGACCCGAAGTATGCCGGCGTGATGCTGGAAATGGCGCAGAAGATGCTCTCCTGGCGCTTGCGTCACCAGGAACATGTGCTGACCGACCTCCACAACGGCCCCAACGGCGTCGAAGATTGGGGCAAGAAGCAGCGCGGCTGATAAGAAAAGGCCCCTCTCTTTCGGGAGGGGCCTTTTTCTTTAGAACGGCGTCGGATCGACGAAACGCTTCACCACGTTTTCAGTGAGGCGGCTGACATTATTATCGTAGCCGTTATGCGCCAGTGCGCCGCCGTATGAGATGGAGCCGGTCGAGAAGACGGCGCCGCCATTGGGCGTCTCGAAGAACATCATGTCGCAGCGGACGCGCGGATTGGTGTCGCCGTTGACGGCCGAATGGGTGTGATTCATCTCCTCATTGACCCAATGGTAGCTGTCGGGGAAATCGGTTGCCGCCGCGACGATGAGCGCGTGCGGCGGCGTGCCGAGACGCTCATCAGCCTGGTCAATCTCCCAGCCGGCGGCACCGCCACCCACCGTGCCGAAATCGCCGATGGGCTCGCTGCCCACGCCGTCGAACATGAAGGCGACACGTGGATCGTGACTGGCCTCCGTGCGGTGATAGGGAACGGCGTTGACGAAGCCCTGCGCGGCGAAGGCGTTGCCGACCAGCATGTTGGGCGGCCGGCCGTTGCGGACCCAGAGGCCCGACATCTCGCCCGTGAAGCTCATGAATGACTCGCCCGCCTCCGAGAACCAGGCGCGCATGCCGTCCTCGGCGCGGCGGTGCTCGATGACGCCGGGCAAGCCCGGGTGATAGGCGATGCGCCAGTAGAAGCCGTTGGCGCCCATATACATGAGCCGTCCGCCGCCATTGGTGTAGGCCTGCAGCGCGTCGAGCATGGCCTTGGTGTAATATTCCGGATGCGTGCCGGTCATGACGCAGCGATAGGGCTTCAGGCAATCGACACCCTCGGCATGGAGATCGTCAT
The DNA here is from genome assembly GCA_964618305.1 of uncultured Dongia sp. Lineage (GTDB taxonomy): Bacteria > Pseudomonadota > Alphaproteobacteria > Dongiales > Dongiaceae > Dongia. Next base: position 9,469 of record CAZUAL010000044.1, read on the forward strand.
CGGTGATGACGTCATAGGGAATCTGCAGCTTCTCGAGCCAGTCGGTGAGATGCGTGTCGGCATTGAACTGCCAGAGATCCGTCTTCGGCCGCATGTTGAGGATCGGCCGCAGGAACGAGGAATGGCACACGCCGCTGCCGTCATTATGTTCGTCGTAGACGGAGAGGCCGAAGGTCTCGTGTTCCTCGAGATAGCGGTCGACTTCGCTCATCGAGCCGAACTTGCAGGAGGAAAGCTCCTCGAACCACCAGGAGGAGATCATCTGGTGATTGGCGTAGGCGAGGTAGCTGGCGGTCGGAATGAGGAGCGCCAGCGGCGCCGTCGCCTGCCCCCGTGGCGGCCGCACAAAGAAGGGGATGAAATCCTCAGTCTTGTTGCCATCCTTGTCCTTCTGCCAAACATGGGCGCAGTAGATGCCGGACTTCAAACCATCCGGTACCTCGAAACTGAAATCGGTACGCCAGCCGCAATCGTAGAGATCGTCATCATGGAAATGGATGGCGCCGTAATGATCCGGCTTCGAGCGGAAATCGAAATCGGACGAGTCCCAGTTCCAGCCGGTCATGGCGCGGGTCGGCAGATTCACCGTGCGGCCGTGATGGCGGTTGCCGGAAACGTCGGAGACCTTCACCGTCGCGATGCCGCGCGAGAAATCCCAGGCCGCCACCACATGCTGCGCCAGTTCGACGTCGAGCGGCAGATTGCGCAGCCGCTCGATCTCGGTGGTCTTCAAGGCGCGCGCCGATACGCGCGGGCTGTCGATCTTGCCATTGAAATAGGCGGCGGCGAACTTTCCGTCGTTCCAGGCGGCGATCAGAAACCGGCCACCCTCGCCTACCGGCTCGGCCAGCGTGAAGGTCGCGCTGACCGATTGCGCCATGCCGTGATAGGCCAGCATCATGTTGTGGCCGATGGTCACCCGGCCCGTGCCGGAATCGAACGTCGCATAGACCTCGTACCAATGGCGGGAGAGGAGTTTGATGCCGGTCGAGACCGGGGCGTTCTTGCCGGCACGGAAGGCAAGGCAGCCCGCCTCGTCGATATAGAGCGCGTAGCCGGAGCCGCTCGCCGCGTCGTAATTGCCAAGGATCACCTGCGGCGCACCGTTGCCCGGCAGGGTCGGCCAGATCATCGCCTGCAGCGTGAAATTCGCCAGATCGAAGGGCGCCTTGGCCGTCACCCAGACATAGGAGCCGGCCATGATCTTCTGGTGGCGCGCCGGGTAGGTTCCGTCCATCGCGCTGTCGATCTTCTCCGCCTTGAAGCCGGGACCTTCCGGTGAATCGTCGCCGCAAATGAGGCGGATGAGACGCGCCTTGAACTTGCCCTTGTGCGGCGCGCTCACCTTGAATGCGATCACGTCGCCGGGAACGGCGCTCAGGCGATCGGTGTAACCGAGAATACGTTCGTTCATGATGAAACTGCTCTTTGCTGAAACGGGCAGGGTCTATTGAACCGGACAGGAATGTCCGGTCACTTCCTCAAAGCGCGCGCGGAAGCAGGCCCAGACGGCGGCGGTGTAGTCGGTGAAGACTTGGCTGTCGTCGAGCTGCACCTTCATGCCGCGCTTGGGTCCCATGCGGCCCAGCCGCCATTCCTTGTAGGGCACCGTGCAGACGATGATGGTGCGCCCGCGCGCAAAGCCCCAGCGCAGCAATTGCAGCATCTTCTGCAAATCGGCACTGTAGGGCCCGAAGGGCGCCGCCTTGAATTGCTTCGCAAGCGCCGCACTTTCGGCGCTCGCCGGATCGATCTTCAACATGGATTCACCCCCGTTCGACCGGCGCAAAAGCCGCGCCGTACCGCTACCCTATTATCGGTGCGTATAATTACTATATAGGGCCATCAGGCCGGCTGTCGAGGAATCGGCTGGTCCGCCTTTTCCGGCAAGAAGCGCGTTCGCCATTTCCTTGCCGAGCTCGACACCCCATTGATCGAACGGGTTGATGCCCCAGATGGTGGCGGCGACGAAGACCTTGTGCTCGTAGAGCGCGATGAGCGCGCCAAGATGGTATGGATCGAGAACGGGCAGGAGCAATGTCGTCGACGGCCGATTGCCGGGAAAGGTGCGATGCAGCGTCAGGAACGAGACTTCCTCCGCCGGCTTGCCGGCAGCCTTCATCTCGGCACTCACCGCCTCGGCCGATTTCCCAAAGGCCAAGGCCGCGGACTGCGCCAGCCCGTTGGCAAAGAGCATCTCGTGCTGCTCGGGAAGTCCCGACCGGTCACGCGCCACCAGGATGAAGTCGCAGGGCACCGGTTCGGATCCCTGGTGCAGCATTTGATGGAAGGCGTGTTGGCCGTTGGTGCCGGCCTGGCCCCAGATGACGGGTGACGTCTGCCAAGCAACCGCGTTCCCGTCGCGCGTCACGCGCTTGCCGTTGCTCTCCATCTCCAGCTGCTGGAGATAGGCAGGCAAGCGCCAGAGATCCTGCGCGTAGGGGAGAATCGCCTGCGACGCGAGCCCGCAGAAATTCCGGTGCCAGACCTGCAGCAATCCCATGATGACAGGCAGGTTCTGCGTCAAAGGCGCTTCGAGGAAATGCCGGTCAATCGCGGCGGCACCGGCCAGCAGGTCGCGGAACTTGTGCGGCCCGACGGCGAGGATGATGGAAAGCCCGATCGCCGACCACAAGGAATAGCGCCCGCCGACCCAGTCCCAGAATCGGAACATGCGATCGGGATGAATGCCGAAAGCCTTCACCGCGTCGATATTGGTCGAGACCGCAACGAAGTGCCGATCGACCGCGCCCTCGCCGAGCTTTTCGGCAAGCCAGCGGCGCGCCGCCTTGGCGTTGGCCATGGTCTCGGCGGTTGTGAAGGTCTTCGAGGCGACGATGAAGAGCGTCTTCTCGGGATCGGACCGCTCCAGCACGGAAACGAGATGCGCGCCATCGACATTGGAGACGAAATCGAGCTGCATCTTGCCGCCGATATCGTGCCGCAGGCCATCAACGATAAGTGCCGGCCCAAGGTCGGACCCGCCGATGCCGATATTGACGATATGGCGGATGCGCTTGCCTGTGGCACCCTTGAAGGCGCCGCTGCGGACCTCATCGGCAAAATCGCAGAGGGCGTCGAGTTCGCGCGCCACTAGCGGCGCTACATCCTTGCCGTCGATGGCGAAGGCGAGCCCCTTGCCGCCATGGGCGGCCGGCGCCCGCAACGCCATGTGCAAAGCGGGCCGCTTCTCCGTGTTGTTGATGCGCGCGCCGCCGAAGAGTTCGGCCCGCGCGGCGTCGAGCCCGGACTCGCGGGCGAGATCGAAGAGCAGGCCCAGCGTTACATCCGTCACCCGGTTCTTGGAATAATCGAGCGTGATATCGCCCAGCCGGGCGGAGAAATTGGCAAAGCGCGCCCCGTCCGCGGCGAACAGTGATTGAAGCGTGGCGTCGCCGAGCTTCGCGTGATGGTCGGCGAGAGCTTTCCAGGCGGGTAGGTCGGTCGGTTTTTTCATGTCACCACATCGGGTCGGGGGCGGCCGGATAGTCTGCGGATGCCGATGATAGATTCCGCCTCCGCGATGAGATCGGCAAGCGCCGCTTGCGCCTCCAGACCGAGATCACCCGAGCGCGGCTCGAACCGCTCGATATAGAGGCGCAAGGTCGCCCCTTCCGTGCCGGTGCCGGAAAGGCGCAGGACCAGCCGGCCGCCATTGGCGAAGACCAGCCGCACGCCCTGCTTCTCGCTCACCGAATGGTCGATCGGGTCCTGGTAGCGGAAATCGTCGGCAAGCTCGATGCCGCCGCGCCCCGGCAAATCAGGAAGACGCTGGCGCAGGCCGTTCATGATGTCGTTGGCCCGGGCGGCATCGAGCGCCTCGTAATCGTGACGCGAATAATAGTGACGGCCGAAACGGCGCCAATGCGCCGCCATGATCTCCGGCACCGTCTTGCCCGTGGCCGCCAGAAGATCGAGCCAGAAGAGTACCGCCCAAAGCCCGTCCTTCTCGCGCACATGATCGGAGCCGGTGCCGTAGCTTTCCTCGCCGCAGAGTGTCACGCGGCCAGCATCCAGAAGGTTGCCGAAGAACTTCCAGCCGGTCGGCGTTTCGAAGCTCTCGATGCCGAGCTCCTGCGCCACCACGTCGGCCGCACGGCTGGTCGGCATGGAGCGTGCCACGCCCTTGATGCCCTTTGCATAGCCCGGGATGAGATGGGCGTTGGCAGCGAGCACGGCGAGGCTGTCGCTCGGCGTCACGGCAAGCTTCGGCCCCAGGATCATGTTGCGGTCGCCGTCGCCATCCGATGCGGCACCCAGTACCGGCGCATCGGCTGCCCACAGGCGCGCCATCAATTCCTCGGCATGGGCCGGATTGGGATCGGGATGATGGTTGCCGAAATCCGGCTTCGGCACGCAATTGATGGCGGAAGCAGCTGGTGCCCCCAGGCGCTTGATCAGGATCTCCTGCGCATAGGGGCCGGTCACGGCATGCATCGCGTCAAAGAGAATCCGGTTCGATTTCAGCCAGCGGCGCATGCGCTCGAAATCGAACAGCCTTTCCATAAGGACGGCATAATCGGCAACCGGGTCCACCACCTCGACCGTGAGCGGCCCGAGTTGCTGCGTGCCGGGCCGGTCGAGATCGATCGATCCTGCCTTCTCGCTCAGAATGTCATAGCCGGAAAGACGCTGCGAAAGAGCGAAGATCGCTTCCGTGACGGCTTCCGGTGCCGGACCGCCATTGGCGACATTGTACTTGATGCCGAAATCGCCATCCGGCCCGCCAGGATTGTGGCTGGCGGAAAGGATGATGCCGCCCTTGCGTCCCCGCGCGCGGATGATGTTGCTGACCGCCGGCGTCGAAAGAATGCCGCCCTTCCCCACCACGATCCGGGCAATCCCGTGCGCCGCCGCCATGCGCAGGATGATGGCGCTGGCTTCCCGGTTGAAATAGCGACCGTCGCCGCCCAGCGCGATGGTGGCGCCTTTGAGATCGCCAACACCTTCGAAGATTGCCTGCACGAACATGGCGAGATAATGCGGCTCGGCAAAGCGCTGCACCTTCTTGCGCAGGCCCGACGTCCCGGGCCGCTGATCGGTGAAGGCGGGACAAGCGACCCGTACGATTTCGGCACTCATTCCGCTCACCTTTTCCGCTCGGCGAGAATCCTGTCGCGCGTCGCCGAGACGGCATTGGCGTGGGCGTCGAACCCTTCATAGCGCGCCAATGTCTCTGCCGCCTTGGCAAGACCCGCATAGCCCGCCGGCGTCACCTGCGCGACCGTGGCCCGCTTCATGTAGTCGAAGACCGACAAAGGCGACATCGTCTTGGCCCAACCGCTGGTGGGCAGCACGTTGTTGGGGCCGATGACGAAATTGGCGAGCGTATTGGAACTCATCTCGCCGAGCAGGATCTCGCCCGCATTACGGATATGGTCGAGATGGGCATAAGGTTCCTTGGCATGGATCATCAGATGTTCTGGCGCGTAATCATTGACGAAATCGTAGGCGCTCTCGATGTCCGAGGTGAGAACGATGCCACCGCGATCGGATGAGAGAACCGTCATCGTATAATCGATGCGCGTCTCGCTCATGTTCCCGAAGAAGCCAGGAATGGCCTGCAGCGCATCCTCGGCAACCTGCCGCGACGGTGTTACCAGGAACCCCGATGAATCTGGGCCATGCTCGACCTCGACCAGGAGATCGAGGGCTGCGAGCCGGCCATCTGCGGTGTTATCGGCCAGCACCAGGGCCTCCGAGGGACCGGCCAGCATGCCGGGATCGATCCGGTCGGCAAGCAGCTTCTTCGCGGCGATGAGATAGGGCGAGCCGGGCCCAACGATCTTGAGGCAGCGCGGCACGCTTTCCGTCCCGTAAGCGGCGGCAGCCACGGCCTGCGCACCGCCGACGCGGTAGACTTCCTTGACGCCCGATAGTTCCGCGGCGATGAGCGTCGCCGCATCGGCACGGCCATCGGCACCCGGCGGCGTCAGGATCACCACGCGCTTGGCGCCGGCGACGATGGCCGGGATCGCGGTCATCAGCGCCACGGACGGGAACGAGCCCTTGCCGCGCGGCACATAGCAGGCAACAGAATCCAAGGGTGACCAGCGTTCGCCGGCAAAGACACCGGGGCGCATTTCCTTCAGCCACATATCTTCCGGCATCTGCGCCTGGTGATAGCGGCGGATATTGTCGGCGGCGAATTCGAGCGCCTCGATCACGTCCCTGGCGACCGTCCGGCGCGCCCAGGCGAAATCCTCCTCCGGCGTGCGGATGGCGGCGAAGCCGGCCGGGGCACCGTCGAAACGCTTGGCACAGCGGATGAGGGCCGCATCGCCTTCTTCGGCGACCGCGGCGACGATCGGCTTCACCGCCTCGATGAATGTGTCGAGATTCTCTTCCGAACGCACCAGCAGCCGCGCACGCGCGGCATCATCCATCTTGGCAAGCTCGTAGAAGCGGATCGGTCGGTTGGGCATGATGAAATGAGTCCGGAAAGTTTGTTTTTGCAAGCCGATTTGGGGACCCAGATTAATCAAGCCTTGATGCCGCTATCCACTCGAAAACGATGCAGTGCAGCAAAATAACGCGAGGGATGATTCATGCGGCTGGCTGGAATACCTAAAATGCACGGCAAAAAAATGCCCAACCGCAAAGAGGAAGCGGTTGGGCGCGGAGGTGGATCCCGGCGGGGGGTCCCTTTCGGGGGGTAGGTCCGGCTGGGGTCACCGGGATCTGCCGACCAGTCTTTGCAACGTCAGACTCGGTAGGTTCCTGAACAAAACAATCGAGAGGGCAATCGATACTCGAGCATTCTCCTTTGGACCTCTGCAGACACGCCTTACGCCAACAGGGATAGATGCGGCCCCGAGACCAGGCGCCGGCCGATCGAAAGCGGTGCGCGGCACATGCGGCGGAAATCCGGCATCAGCCACGCCATTGCCATGCCCAGTGCCATTACCCAGCAGCCCAGCGATATCATCACCAATGTTTCAATCATGTCCGGTCATCCTCCCGGAGAATTGCCATACCAAGCCGGGTCCCTTGGAGCCACATCACTTGGCAGCAAGTCTAAACTGCCCCTGAAACGAGCCGCGTCGGACAAGCCGGTGACAGACGTGACAAGGCTGTGATGGCAATTTCCATTTTGCGGCAAATTTTTGGGAACGAGGCTGAAAGACGGGGCGGGAGTTGTCGCTTGTCCCGCCGCCCCATCCTCTCGCGCTATCTCACTGCGACAGGAGATAGCCCGATCCGGCACCGGCGGCGCCACCGATCAGGGCACCAAGGCCGGCCGATCCGCCACTCAGGGCGCCGATCGCGGCACCGCCGGCAGCGCCGATGGCACCACCCGACAGGGTCATCTGCTGGCTCTTCGACATGTTGGAACACGCACCACGGCTCGTCGCCAAAAACGCGGCCAGAAGCAGCATCCGGCCACCGCGAAGATCGGCACGATGGCGGGCCTTGGTTTCGCTGGTCGGTAGGGTACGCATCCTTGTCTCCTGTTGGCAGTTGATGGTGGATTTCCATGAAAAGCCTGCAATCCGGCTTCCCAGGTCCGAACAGAGAAATCGGCGTCCGGTGCCCTTCTTGCCAGTGATCTAGCTGGTCGAGCCGGTTATATCGCTGTGATGCGTCATAAAAATACATATTTTTCAATGATTTATGACGCGCCTTGTCGGACCGCCCATTTCCGGCTAGGTGACGGTCCGAAACGAGCGGGAACCCATCGGGTTCCGGCACCTGCCCGGCCTGGATGCCGCGCGGGTGCAAGGCCGAACCGGTTTTTCAGGATTCCGAGACCAGATGAGCAAGAGCCAGCCGCGCGTCGGCATCGTCAGCCTGGGCTGCCCCAAGGCGCTGGTCGATTCCGAGCGCATCCTCACCCAGTTGCGCGCCGAGGGGTATCAGATCTCCGATACCTATGCCGGCGCCGATGTCGTCATCGTCAATACCTGCGGGTTCCTGGATTCGGCCCGCGCCGAAAGCCTCGATGCGATCGGCGAGGCGCTCAACGAGAACGGCAAGGTCATCGTCACCGGTTGCCTGGGTGCGACACCAGATCTCATCCGCGCGCAGCATCCCAAGGTGCTGTCCATCAGCGGGCCGCAGCAATACGAAACCGTGGTCGGCGCCGTGCATGAAGTGGTGCCACCGAAGCATGACCCGTTCCAGGATCTGGTGCCGCCGGCGGGTCTCAAGCTGACGCCGCGCCACTATGCCTATCTGAAGATTTCGGAGGGGTGCAACAATCGCTGCTCATTCTGCATCATCCCGCAGATCCGCGGCGATCTCGCCTCGCGCCCCCTCGCCTCCGTGCTCTACGAGGC
>CAZUAL010000044.1:17757-18078 GCA_964618305.1 uncultured Dongia sp.
TCCATTACTTCCAACCAAGGCGACGATCTCAGCTTCGTAGACCTCGAGCGCGACGCCTCGTCTCGCGCCCGGCGCGTGAGGTCATGATCGAAGCCGAGAACCTGGTAAAGTCTGGCGTCAAGGAACTCCTCGTCATCAGCCAGGACACGAGCGCCTATGGCGTCGATATCAAATATGCCGAGAGCAAGTATAACGGCCGGATGGTCAAGGCGAAGTTCCTGGACCTTGCGCGCGAACTCGGCTCGCTCGGCGCCTGGGTCCGCCTCCATTACGTCTATCCCTATCCGCATGTCGACGACATCATCCCGCTGATGGCAGAGG
>CAZUAL010000045.1:0-14238 GCA_964618305.1 uncultured Dongia sp.
GATCTGATCGGTGAACTGCTTCTTCGCCGCGGCGGCCGAGGCGAAGAAGCAGTTCACCGATCAGATCGCGGCGAAAACCGTCGACGAAATCGAGAAGGATCCGCAGCTCCTGGAATTCTCGCTCGCTGGCGGCAAGGCCGTCTTCAACGAGAACTGCGCCCAATGCCATGGCGTTGGCGGCCAGGGGCAGAAGGGCTTCCCCGTGCTGGCGGACGACAACTGGCTGTGGGGCGGCACGCTCACCGATATCGAGCAGACCGTTCGCCACGGCATCCGCTCGGAAGATCCGGAAGCCAGGCAGTCGCAGATGTCGCGTTTCGGTGCCGATGGCATTCTCGATGCCGCCGCTATCAATGACGTGGCTGACTATGTCGCCTCCTTGACGGGCGGCGAGGTCGATGCGGCGGCCAAGGAGCGGGGCGCAAAGGTCTTCGCCGAGAACTGCGTTGCGTGCCACGGCGAGAATGCCGGCGGCAACAAGGAGCTGGGTGCGCCGTCGCTCACCAATGGCATCTGGCAGTTCACCGGCACGAAGGAGACCTTCGTCGCTCAGATCACCAACCCGCGGCATGGTGTCATGCCGGCTTGGCAGGGCCGTCTCTCCGACGATCTTATCAAGATGGTAACAGTGTATGTGCATAGTCTGGGCGGCGGCCAGTAGGCCGCCTCTCGGATAGACTGGATTGTTTGATTATGACCGTGCAGGACGCCCCAAAGGAGCTCAAACCCAAATCTCTCTATGCAGCGCATGAGAAGGTTTACCCACAGCGAGTCTTCGGCCGCTTCCGGGTAATCAAATGGGTGGCTCTGGGTGTCCTGCTCGGTCTCTACTATCTTGCCCCTTGGTTACGCTGGGACCGCGGGCCGAACGCGCCGGATCAGGCTCTCCTTGTCGATCTGCCCGGCCGCCGGGCTTATTTCTTTTGGATCGAGATCTGGCCGCAGGAGGTTTACTACCTCGCCGGTTTGCTGATGCTGGGCGCCTTCGGCTTGTTCCTGGCGACCTCGCTTCTCGGTCGCGTCTGGTGCGGCTTCACCTGCCCGCAGACGGTCTGGACCGATCTCTTTCTCTTTGTCGAGCGCTGGATCGAGGGCGACCGGAACAAGCGCATGAAACTCGACAAGGAGCCCTTCAGCCTGCGCAAGCTCGGGCTGAAACTCACCAAGCATGCGATCTGGCTCGTGATCGCCGTGCTGACGGGCGGTGCCTGGGCGATGTATTTCAACGACGCGCCGACCCTCGTCAAAGATTTCGTGACGCTCAAGGCGACGCCGACGCAATACGGCTTCATTGCGCTCTTCACGGCCACGACCTATCTCCTTGCCGGCTGGGCCCGCGAGCAGGTGTGCATCTACATGTGCCCCTGGCCCCGCTTTCAGTCCGCCATGTTCGACGAACGAACCATGCTCGTCACCTACGAGGAATGGCGGGGCGAGCCGCGCGGCAAGGCCAAGGCAATATCGGCCGACGGCAAGAAGCTCGGCGATTGCGTCGATTGCGGGCTCTGCCAACATGTCTGCCCAACCGGCGTCGATATCCGCCTCGGCCAGCAACTGGCCTGCATCGGGTGTGGCCTGTGCATCGACGCCTGCAACGGTATCATGGCCAAGGTCGGCCGGCCGCTCGAACTCATCACTTATGATTCTATCTACAATCAGGTGCAGCGTTCTGCCGGCCAATCGACGAAGCACCAATTCGTCCGCGCCCGCACGATCTTCTACGCCTTGGTCATCTGCATCATCGGCGTGGCGATGGTCCTGTCGCTCAGCCTGCGCACGCGCCTCGACGTGTCGCTCCAAGCGGACCGGTCGCCGCTCTTTGTCCGCCTTTCCAATGGAGACATTCAGAACGGCTATACGATCAAGATCCTCAACATGGTGCGCCAACCGGGCGACTACAGCATCAAGGTCACGGGCATCGACGGGCTCGGCATGAAGATCATCGGCGAGGATGATGATGTCGTCACCGTTCCCGGAGATTCGGTGGGGACATTCCGCCTGCTGCTGCACACCTCGGCAAAGAGCTTGAAGGACAGTTCAACTCCGATCAATGTCATGATCGAGGATCAGACAACACATGAGACAAGCAACCATGACGCCATCTTCCGCGGCCCCGCGAAGTAAGCCGGAAACGCGCCGCTCCTTGTGGATTCCGAGCATCTTCGTGCTCGGGATGCTGGTCGTCGTCGCCGTCAACGGTGTGCTGATCTACACGTCGGTCAGCAGCTTCAGCGGCCTTGAGACCGAGGGCGCTTATGAAAAGGGCATCAAATACAATCAGGCCCTGGCAGCTGCGGCGGCGAACGCCGAGACCGGCTGGCGCGCCGAACCACATGTCTTGGCCGATCAGGGTGGCAATCGCCGGCTCGAGATCGTCATTACCGATCAAGGCGGTTCGCCGGTGACGGATTTGAAGGTTGAAGCCTATTTCGTGCGGCCGACCAATGCCGGCATGGATGAGGAAATGCCGCTCACCGATCTCGGCAATGGCCGCTACGGCGCCGACTTCGCGCCGAAGGCGCTCGGCAATTGGGAGCTCCGTCTCCTGGCAAGCCGGGGTGATGTGACCTGGCAGCAGGTACAGCGGATCTACGTGCAATGACCCAATCGGCCGCCGATGCGCCGGCCGCCGGTAAGACGGACGCCGCGAAGACGGGCGTCGGCAAGTGCCGGCATTGCGGCGGTGATGTCCTGGGCGCTTCCGCCTATTGCTGTAACGGCTGCGAGGCGGCGCACCAGCTTATCGGCAAGATGGGCCTTGGCGCCTATTATCAGCGGCGCATCCTTGATGCGCAGCAGCGTAAGCCGCGTCCAGAGGATGCGCAGCACACAGGCGATCTTGGCGCCTGGGTAAGGCCGGTCGACGACAGGGTGGATGAACTCACCCTGATGGTTGACGGGCTGCATTGCGGCGCCTGCGTCTGGCTTATCGAGCAATACCTGCTGCAGCATGAAGGCGTCGTCAGTGCCCGTGTCTCTCTCACCACGCATCGTCTCACGGTGCGCTGGGAAAAGGTGGCCTGCCGGCCGGAAGAGTTGGTCGCCGGTGTACAGGCGCTCGGCTACCGCTTGGTGCCGCTTGACCCCAGTTGCCTGGTCGCCAAGGACGAGGCGGAGGTCAAGCGCCTGTTGCGCTGTCTTGCCGTCGCAGGCTTTGCCGCCGGCAACATCATGCTCCTCTCCGTGTCCGTCTGGCTTGGCGCCGATGCCTGGACGCGCGATCTGCTGCATTGGGTTTCGGCCCTCATCGCGATCCCGGCCGTCGCCTATGCGGGCCGGCCTTTCTTCGCCTCCGCCTGGTCGGCCTTGCGCATGGGGCGCACCAACATGGATGTGCCGATCTCGCTCGCCGTGATCCTGGCGCCGTCCCTGTCGCTGTTCGAAACCTTCACCGGCGGGCAACACGCCTATTTCGATTCCGCCGTGACGCTCCTCTTCTTCCTGCTCATCGGCCGCTTCCTCGATTCACGGGCGCGGCGCGCGGCGCGGGCCACGGCGGAACAGCTTCTGGCACTCAATGCCGAGGCGGCGACAATCATCGAGGCGGACGGTTCCTTACGCGACGTGCAGCCGCGCCAGCTGCTGGTGGGGCAGCGCGTCCTCGTCGTGGCGGGGGCGCGGATTCCGGCCGACGGCAAAGTTCTGTCCGGCACCAGCCGCATGGATCTGCAGGTCATCTCCGGCGAATCCCAACCAGTCGACGCCACTCTCGGCACCGAGGTCTTCGCCGGGACGCTCAATATCGACGCGCCGCTCACCGTGCTGGTCGAGAAGGTTGGGGAATCCACCCTGCTCGCAGACATCATCCGCCTCATGGAGGCGGCCGAGGCGCGCCGTGGCCGCTTCGTCCGGATTGCCGAGAAGGTCGCGCGCTATTACTCGCCCGTCGTTCACCTGACGGCGCTCACGACCTTTCTCTGCTGGGTCTTTCTTGGCGGCATGCCGTGGCAGGACGCGCTGCTCATCAGCGTCGCCGTCCTCATCATCACCTGCCCTTGCGCACTGGCGCTGGCGGTGCCGGCGGTTCAGATCGTGGCCAGTCAAAGTCTGCTGAAGGGTGGCGTCCTTCTGAAATCCGCCGATGCGCTGGAACGTCTGCGCCAGGTTGATCACATTCTCCTCGACAAGACCGGGACGCTCACCCTCGGGCGGCCGACGCTGAAAGCCTGTTCGGAGCCGGCGCGTCTCGGCAAAGCTGCGGCGATCGCCAGTTCCAGCCGTCATCCGCTGGCAGCGGCCCTGCGCCGCGCGGCCGGCCTCGTCATGACGCTGGATGGGGTGCGCGAGGTGCCCGGTCTGGGGCTCGAATGGCAGGGCCCTGACGGCCTCTGGCGCCTGGGCAGCGCGCGTTTCACCGGCCAGCCGGACAGCGGTTCGGCCGCGATGATCCTCTATCTGGTCGATCCCAATGGCACGGCGACGAGTTTCGAATTCGTCGATCCGTTGCGCCCCGATGCGGCCGCGGTGGTTTCCGCACTCGAAAGCATCGGTCCGGTCGAAATCTGGTCGGGCGACCGCATGGCGACGGTCGCGGAATGCGCTGCCGCCGTGGGCATCCGCGATTGGCATGCCCAGCAGATGCCGGCCGACAAGGTCCGGCGCCTGGAGGAACTGCGTGCGGCCGGCAAGCATGTCCTGATGATCGGCGACGGCATCAACGACGCACCGGCCCTCCGCGCCGCTGCGGTATCCATGGCGCCTGCCAGCGGCGCTGAGATCGCCCAGAACGCGGCCGATCTGGTCTTTCAGGGCGAACGTCTGGCACCTGTTCTCGTGGCGTTGCGGACGTCCAAGACGGCTGACCGGCTGGTGCGTCAGAATCTGGCAATCTCACTGCTCTACAATCTGTCGGCCGTTCCTTTGGCCATCCTCGGCTTCGTGACCCCCTTGATCGCGGCCGTTGCCATGTCCAGTTCCTCGATTATTGTGGTCCTCAATGCGTTGCGGGCCGGGCGCTCCCGAGCACAAGGTTTGACGGCCGAGGCGAAGAGGGTATGACGATCCTTCTCTATCTCATTCCAATGGCGCTCTTCCTGGGTGGCCTGGGCTTGGCCGGCTTCCTTTGGTGCATGCGCTCCGGCCAGTTCGATGATCTCGATGGTGCAGCGCAGCGAATTCTGTTCGACGACGAACCCGGCAAACCTGGTGAACCCAGATAAGCCGGCATTGCCTGCCCTTGCCCGCCGTCCGGTGGTGCTACTCCTGACATAAATCAAGATCGGTCCAAAACGTGGTCGATAGAATCGCTCCCGCACATCGTCCATCGCGACGGCGGGCGAGTTGGAGCGGGCATGAACAAGGGCGTCATACTGGCAATCGTGACCGGGAGTGCGTCGGATACGGACGTGCTCGACACCGCCCTCGCCTTGGCCGGCATCCATGACAGCCATATCGAAGTGCTGCACCCGCGCCTTGATCCATATCGGCTCCTCGCTGGCTTCGTCGATGGGATCAACAGCCTCGGGACGTCCGAAATCATCGCCGGCATCCGGCACGAGATCGACCGCCGTCAGCACCTGGCGCAGGTCGGATTCAACGCCTGGACCGCTGCGCATGGGTTGCGCGTCGGCCTCGGCGCGGCCTCGGCCGCAGGCTCGGACGCAGCCCCGACAACCTCCTGGCGCCTGCATGAAGGCACCTATGAGGATTCCATGACCCAGTTCGGCCGGTTGGCCGACTTTGTCGTCACCGCGCGTCCACCGGGTGTTGCGGGTGCGCAGGATGCGGTGGTGAAAGCCGCGATCTTTGGTGCCGGCAGGCCCGTGCTTTGCGTGCCCCCCGGCTATCGTTCCCTCAAGGCACGGTCCGCTGCCATCTTGTGGAACGGCAGCCTCGAAGCGGCGCGCGCGGTCGGCTGCGCTATCCCGCTACTCAATCGGTGCGCTGATGTCGTCGTTGTGACCGCGGGTGCCAGCGACGGCGCCGATCCGACGGATCTTGTCGAGCGGCTCGTCCTGCGCGGCATCGAAGCGCGAACGCGTCGGGTGAGCCTCGAACAGGAGTTGGCTCCTACGGCGCTGCTCGGTGTCGTCAACGATGGCAGCTTCGATTTCGTCGTGATGGGCGGCTATGGTCATTACCGGCTAAGGGAAATGATTCTTGGAAGCCTCACACGCGACATGCTGGCAGAGGCAAAGATTCCCGTCCTGCTTGCCCATTAGCCTATATGCGCCAAGCATTTAGTAATGTTTGGCCACTATCTTCGACGCTATCGATTCACGCATTCGATGGAGCCGGAGATGATCCGCCGCGTAGCACTTTTCGCACAGGCGTTTGCGTTCATCACAGCGTTGCTGTGTCTGGGCGGCGCAGCATTCGCGCAGGAAGAAGTCGTACTGACTGTCGACGGTGCGATCGGGAAGGGACAGAGTGTGACCTTCACGATGGCGCAACTCGATGCGATGCCGCAAACGGACATTAAGACGAAGACCCCTTGGCATGACGGCGCGCATACCTTCAGCGGCCCGAAGCTGCGCCTTGTCCTCGATACCGTGAGCGCCACCGGCACGACGATCACCGCGCACGCTCTCAACGATTATGCCGCTGACCTTCCGGCGGAAGATGCCGACAAGTATGGCGTCATTCTGGCGACACGCATGGACGGCGAACTCTTGCCCGTACGCGATAAGGGGCCGATCTTCGTCATCTACCCCTATGACAGCGACCCGGTTCTGCAGCATGACGTCTACTATACGCGGTCAGTCTGGCAGGTCGACAAGCTGACGCTCAAATAGGCGGTTATGGTCGCCCGACCGGAATGCTGAACTTCTTGCGTAATCACCGTTCCTTCAGTCCGCTCAGCGTCACACTGGTCGTGATGCTGGCAGGCCTGATCGGCTGTATCGTGACGTCTGGCCTGCTTTTCGAGAAGCGCAAGGAACTCGTCCAGTCGATCACCGAATCCGGCAGCGAGAATTTCACCTGGGCCTTCAATCAATTGCGTGTCGAGTTCTACCGGCTGCAGGCGCTCTCGGAAGGCGTCGATGATCGGCGCGACTCTCTCAGTGGCAAGGATTGGGAAGGGCCGCTGCGCAAGCGCTACGAAATATTTGTCAGCCGGGTCAATATCGTCTCGGCGGGCACCTACCGCGACAACATGCGCCAGACCGAGGTTTATGCGGCGACGATGCCCCAGCTTCACGACCTGGTGGCCAGAATGGACAAGGCCCTCGGAACATCACAGGGTTACAATCTCGAAGCCGTCACGCTCTATCTCAGCGAGAGCCAGAGCATCGCCCCCTCCATCGATACCTTGACGGCAAAGGCGGTCGAAGTCGATTCCGAGCGGCTCGGATCGATGCGCAACATGCTGCTGAGCCAGGAATCCTTCGAGCAAGTCAACCTGCTGTTCCAGTTGGTCATCCTCATCGCCTTTGCCGGCCTTGCCTTCTATGGGCTCTATCGCCTGGATCGCCAGAAGCAGCGCCTCGTCGCCATCGCCGATGAACTGCGCCGCGCCCGAACGCTGGCTGATGTCGAAGCCGAGGCCAAGCGCGCCGCCCTGCAGCGTGCGCTGGCTGAGGAGCAGCGTCACAGCCGCCTGCAGCGCCGTTTCGTCTCGATGGCCTCGCACGAATTCCGCACGCCGCTTGCCATCATCGACAGCACGGCGCAGCGTCTGTTGCGAAAGCTGGAACGTTTGAGCCAGGAGGAAATCGGCGATCGTGTCGGCCGCATACGGCAGACCGTGGCGCGCATGGGTGAACTCATTGAAACCATGCTGGAGGCCGGCCGATCGGAGGAGGGGCGGACCGAGTTCAAGCCCGCGCCGATGGATCTTGGCGCCGCCATCCAGCAGACGGTCAAGCGGCAGCAGGATCTGGCGGCGGGTCACGTCATTCGCGCGGAACTTCAAGATCTGCCAGCGAATTTCTGGGGTGATGCGCGCCTCATCGAGCATGTCCTGATCAATCTTCTCGCCAATGCCGTCAAATATTCACCCAAGGGCAGCGAGGTTCTGTTGCGCGCCGTGGGCAAACCGGACGGGGTCGACATCTCCGTCACCGATCAGGGTGTCGGTATTCCGGCGCAGGAGATCGAGCATATCGGCGAAACCTTCTTCCGCGCATCGACATCGGCGGGGATTCCCGGCACCGGCGTCGGTCTCAATCTCGTGAAGAAGTTCGTGGAGTTGCACGGTGGGTCGGTGGCGATCGCGTCGAGGGTTGGCTTCGGTTCGACTTTTACAATTCATCTGCCGGGCAGCAAAGGAACCAGCGCTGCAGCGGCCGAGTAACATGGATAGGTGACGATCATGGGTATCATGAGCAACGGGGTGACGATCTTGTGCGCCGAGGACGAACCGGAGCTGCGCGAGGATATCGTCGGCGAACTGAAGGATGCCGGCTACGAGGTGATCGAGGCGATCAACGGCGAAGACGCGCTGATGGCGATCGACACCTTCACGCCCGACATCGTTCTGTGCGACATCAACATGCCGCGCATGACCGGGCTCGAGGTGCTGGAGCGCGTGCGCGCGAGCGAAACGGAGATTTCAGACGTTCCCTTCATTTTCCTCACCGCCTATGGCGAGAAGAGCGATCTCATCAAGGGGCGGCAGCTTGGCGCTGATGATTATCTGATCAAGCCGATCGATTTCGACGTGCTCCTCGCCACCGTATCGGCGCGGCTGGACTCGGTCACCCGTGCCAAGCGGCGCGTCACGAGCCGCGCGCAGCAGCTGGAGCGCGATCTCTCCGATTTTCTCGTGAGCGGTACGACGTCGACCAGTCTGCCGTCGGCTGAAGAACTGCGCAGCGTTCTCAGCACGGCGCAAGCCCAGGATTGCCTGCTCGTGCTGGCCAGCATCGACGCCTATCACCGACTGGCGCCGCAATTCGGCACGCAGGCAACGCGGAAGCTCATCGAACAGTATATTGCCGTCTTTGGAGCCAGCGCCGGGGATAGTCCCTCACACCTCTATCAGCTCGAAGGCGATGTCTTCGCGCTGCTGGTGGAAGGGGACCTCAACCGCGAGCGCATCATCGGCAAGGTCCGGGAGCTGGTCGAGACGAGCCTGGAGACCACCGAGATGCGCCTTCCCATCACCTCGACGGTGGTGGTTGCCGAGTACCGTGCAGGCGATGCGCGCTCGCCAGTCAATATGCTCGATGACGCGCTCCTAGCCCTCCGCTTCGCGCGCCGCGACGGTGGCCATACGGTTGTACATGTCGACGATCCGATCCGCGATCACCTGCGCATCATGCACTTCATCGAGGAGAATATCGGCAACGCCATCGCCAATGACGAGCTCTTCCTTGCCTTCCAGCCGAAGGTGAGGATGTCGGACCGGCAGGTGGTCGGTGCCGAGGCACTCATCCGCTGGCAAAGCCCCGAGCGCGGGCTGATCTCGCCCGGCCTCTTCATCCCGATCGTCGAGAAGACCGGCTTCGTCGGCCAGGTGAGCGATTGGGTGCTGCGCCACGCGGCCAAGAGCGCTCGTCTGCTCAGGGACGCCGGATTGCCGACCAATATCGCGGTCAATGCGTCCGGCGCCGAGCTCCACAGCAATTTCGTGAAGCGGGTCGATGCCGCCCTGCAGGCGGAAGGGATGGATGAGGCGAGCCTTGAAATTGAGATCACCGAGACATCGGTCATTCTCGACATGGATTTCGCGACCGCCATCACAAAGGAATTGCGCGGCAAGGGCGTCAAGGTCGTGGTCGACGATTTCGGCACCGGCTATTCATCGCTCTCCTACCTGCGCACCTTCCCGCTCGACGGCGTCAAGATCGACCAGACCTTCGTGCGCGGCATCACGGTCAATGATGTCGACCGGCAGATCGTCGAAAGCGTTATCGGCCTCGCGCGGGCCATCGGCCTCACCACGGTGGCCGAAGGCGTCGAGACAGAAGAGCAGTTCGAGATGTTGAAAAACATGGGCTGCGACATCGCCCAGGGCTATCTCATCGCCAAGCCGCTGGCGCTCGGCGATTTCATGAACTTCGTGCGCAGCTAGAGAGGTGCCGCGGCGAAGGTAATCTCCGCCCGCGTCTCCGCGCCCGGTTCGAGCAGGATGAGGCCGTTCCCGGGGCTTGCCCGGAGATTGACGGCGTCGGTGATGTTGCTCACCGGTTCGGCGCAGAAATAGGGCGGTATGCCGGCAGCCGTCTCCGCTCCTTGCGTCGCCAGATCCGGCACATAGACGACGAGCTGCGCCAGCGCGCGGCCGGCCCGCATCTCAAGCCGTGTTGCCGAGGCGGGCCAGGCGATCGAGGCGGCGCCACCGAAACCGGTGAAGACATTGTCGATGACGATATCCTGCATGGGGAGTCCTCGTCGCAGGTCGAAGCGGGACGGCACGGGGACGTGGCGCGTCGGCATCACTTCCTGATCCGCCTCCCAATATCCGCCGACGTCGGCCTGAAGGGTGCATCCCGCCGTCCGCGGGAAATAGGGGTGCAGCCCGAAGCCGAACGGCATGGGGCGCGTATCGAGATTGCGGGCGGCCAGGGTGACGACGAGCCCATCTGCCGAGAGCGCGAATGTTTGCCGCGCCTCATAGGCGAAAGGCCAGGAAGGGTCCTGCGCCGGGTCGTGCGTGAAGCCGATCGTCGCCCGCGTTGCCGTCGCCTCCAGCACGTCCCAGGGGCGCTGCCAGCCATGGCCGTGCTGCGGATGCTGCTCGCTGGTGTTGAGCGGCAGTTGGAACGTCTCACCGTTGAAGCTGAAGCGGCCGGCGCGGATCCGGTTGGAATAGGGGAAGAGGGGAAAGCAGCCGGCATCCTCGCTGCGGCGCGCGGCAATGGCGGCATCCGGCATCGGGCGCATCAGATCCACGCGCCCGCCCGTGGGATGCTGCCAGGTGAAGCGCGCAATGCTGCCGCCGGTTTCCGGGGCCAGTTCCAGTTCGTAGGCGCCGGCCGCGAGACGGACGCAGGGCATCAGGCGACGCGCCGCAGCGCCCAGGCGTCGCTGGAACTGAGACCGCCCATATGGCGGGAAAGCTGGTCGGCATAGCGGATGAGCGTCTCGGCCAGCTGCGCCTGCCGCTCGTCGCTGGAATTCTGCTTGAGGCCGGTAATGCTGATGGCGCCGACCGCGTTGCCCGTGCGGTCGAAGACACAGGTGCCGATGCAGACGACGCCGTCCGTATCCTCCTCATCATCGACCGCATAGCCGCGGGTGACGACGCGGTCGAGGTCGGCGCGCAGCGCTTCCTGCGTGGTGATCGTGTGCGCGGTCCGGCGCGGCATTCCCACCTCGGCGATGATGGCCTTCGCCTGGTTGCGCGGCAGCGCCGCCAGCATCGCCTTGCCGACGGCGGAGGAATGTGGCAGTTCGCGCCGGCCGAGCGCCGCATCGAAGCGCACCGCGCCCGGCGCGTCGGCGCGGCCGATCACCACCGCAAAGCCGTCATCCATGACGGCGACGCGGCTGGTGAGGCCCACCTCGCGCGTCAGGGCGCGCAGCACTGGCATCGCAATATCCGCCAGCGCGATATTGGCGATAGCAAGGTCACCCATCCGTGCCAACGACATGCCGAGCCGATAGCGCTTGGTCGGGCCCTCGCCGATCGCCGAGATAAAGCCGCGTGACTGGAAGGTCTGCAGGATCGCATAGGTCGCCGCCTTGGAAAGGCCAAGACCCACGGCAAGGTCGGTCAGGCGGCCGCCATCGCGCCCGGCCCGGGCTAGCAATTCCAGCAGGTCCAGCGCCCGGCCGAGACTCTGCACGCGGTAGCGCTCGTCGGCGAGACTCCGCTCCTTGGCCGGCTTTTCGCCGTTGGTCTCATTGATTTCCGTGGGCATCGCGCCCGCCCGATTGACTTCCCGCATCTTCGCGCCTTAGAGTCGTGCCATGCAAAATAAAGTTTTGTGATACCAAACAAAAAATCGGATCGCAAGTGACGATCCAGAAAAAGTACCAGCAGGCGGGCGGGAGATCGAGATGGCCAAGTGGCCGCGTAAGCTGCGATCGGCGGAATGGTTTGGCGGCCAGGGCAAGAACGCCTTCATGCACCGTTCGTGGATGAAGAATGAGGGGCTGCCGGCGGACGTGTTCGATGGCCGGCCCGTGATCGGCATCTGCAACACCTATTCCGAACTCACCCCTTGCAACGCGCATCTGCGCAATCTGGCCGACCATGTGAAGCGCGGCGTCTACGAGGCGGGCGGCCTGCCGCTGGAATTCCCGGTCATGTCGCTGGGCGAATCCAACCTGCGCCCGACCGCGATGATGTTCCGCAACTTGGCCTCGATGGATGTCGAGGAATCGATCCGCGGCAATCCGATGGACGGCGTCATTCTGCTGGTCGGCTGCGACAAGACCACACCGGCGCTACTCATGGGCGCCGCCTCCTGCGACCTTCCCACCATCGCCGTTTCCGGCGGGCCGATGCTCAACGGCAATTTCCGGGGCCAAGCCATCGGCTCCGGCACCCATGTCTGGAAAGTGTTCGAAGATGTAAAAGCCGGCCGGCTTTCGATCGAGGATTTCCTCGCTGCCGAACAGGGGCAAAGCCGCTCGGCCGGTTCCTGCATGACCATGGGCACGGCCTCCACCATGGCCAGCATGGTCGAGGCGCTGGGCATCGGTCTTCCCGACAATGCCGCCATTCCGGCGGTTGATGCACGCCGCAACGTGCTGGCGCACCTCGCCGGCCGCCGCATCGTCGATCTGGTGAAGGAGGATGTGCCGATGTCGCAGATCCTCACCAAGCAGGCGTTCGAGAACGCGATCCGCGTCAACGGCGCCATCGGCGGCTCGACCAATGCCGTCATTCATCTTATTGCCGTGGCAAACCGTCTCGGGATTGATCTCTCGCTCGACGATTGGGACCGGCTCGGGCGTGGTGTTCCCACCATCGTCGACTTGCTTCCCTCCGGTCGTTTCCTGATGGAGGAATTCTATTATGCGGGCGGCCTCAAGGCGGTGATGAAGGCGCTGGCCGAAGCCGGCATGCTGCATCTCAATGCAACGAGCGTCGCCGGCGGCACCATCGCCGACATCGTGAAGGATGCGCCCAATTACAACAAGGAAGTGATCCGCGATCTCGCCAATCCGCTGACGCCGGAAGGCGGCATTGCAGTGCTGCGCGGCAATCTGGCGCCGAACGGCGCCGTCATCAAGCCGTCGGCGGCGACGCCGGCCTTGATGCAGCACAAGGGTCGCGCCGTGGTCTTCGAGACGATCGAACATTACCATTCCCGCATCGACGATCCGGCGCTCGACATTGACGAGACCTGCGTCATGGTCCTGAAGAATTGCGGGCCCCGCGGCTATCCCGGCATGGCGGAAGTCGGCAATATGCCGCTCCCGGCCAAGCTTTTGAAGAAAGGCATCACCGACATGGTGCGCATTTCCGATGCGCGCATGAGCGGTACCGCCTTCGGCACCGTGGTGCTCCATACCGCGCCCGAGGCGGCGCTCGGCGGACCGCTGGCGCTGGTCCGCGACGGTGACATGATCGAGCTCGATGTTGCCGGGCGGCGCCTCCATCTCGATGTGCCGGCGGAAGAACTCGCCGCGCGCAAGGCCGCCTGGCGGCCGCCGGTGCCGACCGGCACGGCCGCCGGCAGCGGCTATGCCAAGCTTTTCGTCGAGCATGTCCTGCAGGCCGACAAGGGCTGCGATTTCGACTTCCTGGTGGGCCAGCGCGGTGCGGCCGTTCCCCGCCAATCGCATTGAGGAATGACAGCGCATGAATGGCTTTATCGACCAGCCCGCCATCTATCCCAGCCTTGAAAACAAGGTCGTCTTCGTTACCGGCGGCGGCAGCGGCATCGGTGAAGGCATCGTCACGCATCTTTGCCGGCAGAAGGCCAAGGTCACCTTTGTCGACATCGCCGACGGCCCCTCGCAGGCTCTCTGCGACCGCCTCGCGGCGGAGGGGAACCCACGGCCGGATTACATCAAGTGCGACCTTCGCGATATCGAAGCCCTGCGCGCCGCCATCGCCGCCACGGCCAAGAAACATGGGCCCATTCGGGCACTCGTCAACAATGCCGGCAATGATGACCGGCATCGCAGCGAGGATGTGACGCCCGAATATTGGGATGACCGCATGGCGGTCAATGTGCGCCACCAATTCTTCGCCGCCCAGGCTGTGCGCCCGATGATGCGCGATGCCGGCGGCGGTTCGATCATCAATTTTGGCTCGATCACCTGGGTGGTGGGCGATGGCGATTGCCCGGGCTATGTCACGTCGAAGGCCGCCATCACCGGCATGACCCGGGCCCTGGCGCGCGAATTCGGGCCCGATCGGATCCGCGTCAATTGCGTCATGCCCGGCTGGGT
>CAZUAL010000045.1:14248-17513 GCA_964618305.1 uncultured Dongia sp.
GGTGATGACCGAGCGCCAAGTGAAGCTGTGGCTCGACGAAGCCGGCGAACGCCAGATCGACGAACGCCAGTGCCTCAAGGACAAGCTTTATCCAGCCGACATCGCCCGCATGGTCCTGTTCCTGGCGGCAGATGATAGCCGCATGTGCTCATCGCAGAATTTCATCGTCGACGGCGGCTGGATCTGAACTGGCTAACAAGCGAGGTATCGAAGATGCGACTCATCCAATATTTCAAGGACGGCCAGCGCCATGTGGGCTGGGTTCAGCCCGACGGCGACCACGCGCGTGAGGTCGGGCAGGTTTCGAGCGTCTTCGAACTCGCCAATCTGGCGATTTCCCGCAAGAAGCAGATCGCCGATCTCGTGAAGGAAATGGCGACGGACAAGATCGTCGACTATGCCGACCTGCTCGCCAAGGGACAGGTTTTGGCGCCGGTCGAACATCCCGAGCCGGCCCGCTACTTCATCACCGGCACCGGCCTTACCCATATCGGCAGTGCCTCGGCCCGCAACAAGATGCATGTCGACACACATGGCGATGGCGCGCCGGAATCCGATTCCATGAAGATCTTCCGCATGGGCCTTTCCGGTGGCAAGCCGTAGAAGGGCAAGATCGTCATCCAGCCCGAATGGTTCTACAAGGGCGTCGGCACCTGCGTCCTGGCACCGGGTGAGCCCATTCCCTTGCCAGCCTTCGCGCTAGCTGGCGCGGAAGAGGCGGAAGTGGTCGGCATCTATATCGTCGGCCCGGACGGAACGCCCTACCGGATCGGCTATACGCTGGGGAACGAGTTCTCCGATCACGTGACCGAGGCGCAGAACTACCTCTATACGCAGCATTCGAAGCTGCGGGCCTGCTCGATGGGGCCGGAACTGCTGGTCGGCGATCTGCCCGACGACGTGCGCGGCAAGTCGCGGATTCTGCGCGGCGGCAAGGTGCTGTGGGAGGAGGATTTCCTGTCCGGCGAAAAGAACATGTCGCATTCCGTCGCCAATCTTGAGCATTATCATTTCCGCTACCCGATGTTCCGGCGGCCCGGCGATCTGCACGCCTACTTCTTCGGCGCGGCGGTCATGAGCTATGCTTCCGGCGTGAAGACCCAGGTGGGTGACGTGTTCGAAATCCAGGCGGAGGCCTTCGGCAAGCCCCTGCGCAATGAAATGGTCGCCGTGCCGGACGAAGGTCTGGTGACAGTAAAAGCCCTGTGACTGCAATAATGCTGAAATAATACAGTCAGACGACAAACGAGGAGGTTGAAAATGTTTGGGAAGCTGGTGAAGGGCGGATTGCCGGTGATGGCCGGGCTGTGCGTCCTGATGGGTGTTGTCTCCGCGGCCGACGCCAAGGAACTGCGCGTCCTCGCGTGGCAAGGCTATGCCGACGACGATTGGGTGAAGGAATTCGAACAGCAGACCGGCGCCGATGTCAGCGTCGTGTTCATCGGCACCGATGACGAGATCTGGGCCAAGATCAAAGGGTCCGAAGGCAAGGATTTCGATCTTTTCGCCGTCAATACCGCGCAGCTGCAGCGCTATATCGATGTCGGCCTCACGACGCCGATCGATCTCGACAAGATCCCGAACCAGAAAGACCAGCTGCCGATCTTCAACGACCTCACCAAAGTGAAGGGCGTGATGCGTGACGGCAAGCTGCACGCCATTCCCTTTTGCTTTGACTCGATCGGCCTCATCTACGACACCAACAAGGTGAAGACGCCGCCGACCTCGATGGATATCCTTTGGGATCCGCAATACAAGGGCAAGGTGCTGGCCTATGACAATGGCGAGCACAACTTCTCCTTTACTGCCCTCACCATGGGTATCCAGGACCCGTTCCATCTGACGCCCGAGCAGATGGATCAGATCAAGAAGAAGCTCATCGATCTCAAAGGCAATGTGCTGAGCTTCTACAGCACGGCCGACGAAGCCCTGCAGATCTATCAGAGCAACGATGTGGCGCTCATCTGGGCCAATTACGGCCAGCAGCAGGTGAAGGCCATGAAGGATGCGGGCGCACCGATCGCCTACGTCAACCCCAAGGAAGGCGCGCTTGCCTGGCTCGATACCTGGGCGCTGACCAGCGGTGTCGAGGACAAGGAACTGGCGGAGCAATGGATCAACTTCCTGCTCCAGAAGAAGATCGGCGAGCAGCTTTCGCAGCGGACCGGCTTCGGCAACACCGTGGCGCCGTCCGGTGCCGCGGCGCCGGATGACAAGCTGATCTATCTCGAAGCGGTCGAAGATCCGACCAAGCGGGCCGATCTCTGGAACGAGATCAAGGCCGCGCAGTAAGAACGGTTGTCGCGTCGAACTGCCCCTCACTCCGACTCTTTCCCCTCTGTCTCCGGGGTACAGGGTTGGGGGGAGGGGCGCGATATTTGTAACATCACTCAGATCGATCCATGACCACCGACAGATTGCTGCTGGAACTGAAGGCCGTCTCTAAGAGCTTTGGGCAGACCGAAGTTCTGCAGCGGATCGACCTTGGCATCAGGGACGGCGAGTTCATCACGCTTCTGGGCCCGTCCGGTTCCGGCAAGACGACGATCCTGCGCATGATCGGCGGGTTCGAGCATCCGAGCAGCGGGCAGATCCTGCTCGATGGTGCCGATATCAGCGGTCTGCCCATCAACAAGCGGCCTTTCAACACGGTCTTCCAGGATTATGCGCTGTTCCCGCATATGAGTGTTGCCGCCAATGTCGGCTACGGTCTCAAGGTGCGCGGCGAGAAACAGGCTGAAATCGATGCCCGGGTGGGCGAGGTGCTGCAGCTCGTTCAGTTGCGCGACCTGGCGCACCGCTATCCGGCGCAGCTGTCCGGCGGCCAGCGCCAGCGTGTTGCTCTGGCGCGCGCCATCATCTGCCGTCCGCGGCTCATTCTGCTCGACGAACCCCTGGCTGCACTCGAGGTTGAACTGCGGCGACAGATGCAGCTCTTCCTCAAGGATATCCAGCGCGAAATCAAGACGACCTTCCTGTTCGTCACCCACGATCAGGAGGAGGCGATCGCCATGGCCGACCGCATCTGCGTCATGAATGGAGGCCGCATCCAGCAATTGGGCAGTTCCCATGAGGTCTATTACAGGCCGGCCAGCGAATTTGTCGCCCGCTTCTTTGGCGACAACAACCTTATCGACGGCCGACTGGGTGAAGAGAAAGGCGAACTGCTCTGGATCCAAACATCGCTAGGGCCACATCTCAGCGCCGTGGACGTCCAGCCGGCGCCAGGTCGTACCGGCCCGGTTGACCAGGCGCTCCCGGCCGA
>CAZUAL010000045.1:17523-17991 GCA_964618305.1 uncultured Dongia sp.
TCTCTGCGCCGTGGACGGCCAGCCGGAAATGGTGTCGGCGCCCAATGGAGCCCGCGCCCTTGCCGTTTTCCGCCCCGAAGCACTGGCGCTCAATCCCGTTGGGTCCGGTTACGACAACAGTGCCCACGGCATCGTTTCCAGCCTCAATTTCGCCGGTGCCCATACGCTGGCCAATTTTCGCGTCGGCGGGACTGAACCCATGAGCCTGCGTCTGCGCCTGCCGAGCAAGGTCGAAGGTGTACCTCTTAGCGTGGGCGAGACGGCCAATCTGCATTGGCGGGCGGCTGATTGCCGCCTGGTGCTGGTTTAGGATGCGTATCGCCGCCAAATCGGGTGGGCAACCGGTGCGGCAAGTCCCGCTGCTGGTAGGCGTCTTCTTCTATCCCGTAGCCTTCATCCTCTTTCCGCTGGCGGCGTTTCTCGCCTACAGCTTCTTCTGGACTGAGCATGGGGTGATGTCTTACGGCA
>CAZUAL010000046.1:0-1231 GCA_964618305.1 uncultured Dongia sp.
CCGCGGGTTGCTGAGGACGCATCATGGCGAAGACGCTGTTCGACAAGATCTGGGAAAATCATCTGGTTCACCGTCAGGACGACGGCACCTGCCTCATCTACATCGACCGCCACCTCGTTCATGAAGTGACCAGCCCGCAGGCCTTCGAAGGCCTGCGCAATGCCGGGCGCAAGGTGCACCGGCCGCAGGCGACATTGGCCGTGGCCGATCATAACGTGCCGACCTCGGACCGTTCCAAAGGCATCACGGAAGAAGAAAGCCGCATCCAGGTCGAAACGCTGGAACAGAATTGCCGCGATTTCGGCGTGCCCTATTTCTCGATGGACGATATCCGCCAGGGCATCGTGCACATCATCGGCCCGGAACAGGGTTTCACCCAGCCCGGCATGACCATCGTCTGCGGTGATTCGCACACCTCGACCCATGGCGCTTTCGGCGCGCTCGCGTTCGGCATCGGCACCTCGGAAGTCGAACATGTGCTGGCGACCCAGACGCTGATCCAGAAGCCCGCCAAGAACATGCGCATCTCGGTCGAAGGTAAATTGGGTGCTGGCGTCACCGCCAAAGACATCGTGCTGGCCATCATCGGCCGCATCGGCACGGCGGGCGGCACCGGCTATGTCATCGAATTCGCTGGCTCCGCCATCCGCGGCCTCTCGATGGAAGGGCGCATGACGGTCTGCAACATGACCATCGAAGCCGGCGCCCGCGCCGGTCTCATCGCACCCGACGAGACAACCTTCGAATACATCAAGGGCCGGCCGATGGCGCCCAAGGGTGCCGCTTGGGAACAGGCGCTCGCCTTCTGGAAGTCGCTGCCCTCCGACCCGGATGCCAAGTACGATACCGAAATCCTGCTGAAGGCCGAGGATATCGTGCCGCAGGTCACCTGGGGCACCAGCCCCGAGGATGTGCTGCCGATCACTGCGAAAGTGCCGAACCCGGCCGAGGTCGCGGATGAGGACAAGCGCCGCGCCATGCAGCGCGCGCTCGATTATATGGGCCTCACCCCCGGCACGCCGCTTTCCGAGATTAAGGTCGACCGCGTCTTCATCGGCTCCTGCACCAATGGCCGCATCGAGGATATCCGCGAAGTGGCGAAGCTCGCCAAGGGCCGCAAGGTGGCGGCTCATGTGAACGCCATGGTGGTGCCCGGTTCCGGCCTCGTCAAAGCGCAGGCGGAAGAGGAAGGCCTCGACAAGATTCTCGTCGAGGCCGGCTTCGACTGGCG
>CAZUAL010000046.1:1241-17983 GCA_964618305.1 uncultured Dongia sp.
GCCTTGCCATGAACCCGGATCGCCTCTCGCCCGGTGAGCGTTGCGCCTCAACCTCGAACCGCAATTTCGAAGGCCGCCAGGGACGCGGTGGGCGCACGCATCTGGTGAGCCCAGCCATGGCCGCCGCCGCCGCCATTACAGGTCATCTGGCCGACGTGCGGACTCTGGCCTGACCGGAATTCACCCGACTGCTATCCACCCGGCCGGAATCGGCTTGACCGTCTGAATTGAGGTCAACATAGGCGGCTTGATTCCGTCCCGCGGATTTCGCGCGGTACAGCGCCTTGTCGGCTTCTTTGAACAAGCAGTCCTCCGTATGCTGTTCCTCGGGAACGACGGACAGAAAGCCGATGCTCACGCCGATCTCGGCCGATTGCTCGGCACATATCCTGATGTCTCGAGCAGCACTGAGGATCGATTCTGCGATTCCGTGCACCGATTTGAGCCCGCTGTCGCCCAGATCGAGAATGAGTGCGAACTCATCGCCGCCCAAGCGAACAGCCAGATCGCCCGGTCGGCGCGCATGGGCCAGCAGAATCTGCCCAATTGCGTTGAGGAGCTGATCGCCTG
This sequence comes from uncultured Dongia sp., assembly GCA_964618305.1. Classification (GTDB taxonomy): domain Bacteria; phylum Pseudomonadota; class Alphaproteobacteria; order Dongiales; family Dongiaceae; genus Dongia. The sequence continues at coordinate 1,812 of CAZUAL010000046.1, forward strand.
CCGCATGACCATATAGATCGTTGAAGCTCTTGAAATTGTCGACATCGACAAGAGCCAGGCCAATCGCCCTTCCGGCGCGCACATTGCGGCGGATCTCCCGGTCCAGGAACAGCTTGTATGCCCGCCGGTTGCTGAGCCCAGTAAGCGGGTCACGCATGGCCAGTTCTTCCGCCAGCTCCTCAGCCAACTTGCGCTGGGTGATGTTGTGATGGGAGATGACGAACAGTGCCTTGTGCTCGATGCCATGCAACGCGCTAACGCGCATCGTGAACCAACGCTTCTCATGCGCGCTATGGCAGGGATATTCGCAGTAGAAGGAATCGCGCCTCCCTGCGAGAACATCTGCGATGCCCTGCATCGCCCCCTCGGTGAAGCTGTCACCTGCATCAGCTGAGCAGGCCAGCGTTTCGAGATAATTCTTGCCCCTGCAATCGTACGATCCGGGCATTCCGTTTTCGGCGCCAAACTTCTCCCACGCGAGATTGACGTCGACAATCGTGCCCGCTGCATCGATCACCGCGATCTGTTCATCGAGCGAATGATAGACTGCGGTGTGAAGCGCAACTGGCAACTGCATCGCGAAGGTCTCAAGGACTGACAATCGATCAGGAGCGCTGCAATGTTCAAGTATTGATATCCATTTTACAAGCGCGGTTTTGCGCCGCTTCCTAGCAATACCTTGCGATCCATCAATTGCCGACATGCTTCCTGCAACAGATAGGCCAGCCAGCCTAGCTTGGGTTCATGATCCTCGGGCTATCGCCATCTGCCCAAGCGCCTGCTGGAACTCTGCCGTTGAAGGAATCCCTTCAGGTCATCGTGACTGCATTGGGCGCTGGCGGATATGGTTGAGCGCGAGCCTCAATCCGTTGCCGACGGTATTGGGGTCCCATCGATCAGCTGTCAGTTTGACGATGCTGCGTGTGAAGGATGACGAGTCGCCATCGTCCTTAAGTCGATCCCTGCAGATCAGTGATCACAGTCCCAGCAACACGCCGGTCAGTCGCCACGGCGCAATTGAAGTGCCACACCTCATGCGCGAAGAATGAGCGCAACCCGCCGCCGGCGAAGCTCGACTTTTATGGACCAGCTGTGCCGGGAAAATATGCACCTAATAGGCGCTTGATCCTTGAATGGCAGCATTTGCTTAAGCGTATGGCGTGAATTGCGTGATGACAGGAAAAGCATCACAGAATACCCGTATTGGTATTAACGTCATATTACACTTCTAGGTGCAGGCTTTTTCTCTCCACCGCTCCCCAGGAGGGTTGCCGTGCGCGTCAATGAACCCATCACCAATCGTGAAGTCCTGATGAAGGATGGCGAAACGCTGGTGTCGAAGACCGATACTGGCGGCCGCATCACTTTCGTCAATCGCGCCTTCATCGATATCAGCGGTTTTACCGAAGCGGAACTCATCGGGCAGCCGCACAATCTGGTGCGCCATCCACACATGCCGAAGGAGGCATTCGCTGATCTCTGGGCCACCATCAAGTCCGGCAAGGCCTGGGAGGGACTCGTCAAGAACCGTACGAAGAGCGGCGATTTCTACTGGGTGCGCGCGAATGCGACGCCGCTGGTCGAAGACGGCAACATTGTCGGCTTCATGTCGGTCCGCTCGAAGCCGTCGCGGGAAGATGTCGCGGCCGCTGAGCAGCTCTATGAAAAATTCCGCGCCGGCCGTCAGGGCAACCAGATCATCAAGGACGGTCGTGTCGTCAGGACCGGGCTTGCTGCGCGTCTTACGCGCTGGAAGCAGAGCGTGGTGGCGCGTGTCGCCGTCACCCTGGCGTTCCTCGCCGTCATGGTCGCGGGTGTCGCGGGGGTTGGGCTCAAGGGCATGAGCGATGCGCATGATTCGGCCAATTCCATGTATGCCGATCGGGTCGTGCCGCTGCGCCAGCTGAAGGCGGTGGCCGATGCCTATGCCGTCAACATTATCGGTGCCGTGCACAAGGTGCGGAACGGGGGCGGCAGCGGCATGACGTGGGAGCAGGGGATTGCCTCGCTCGCCGCCGCGCGGCAAGCGATTGACGTCAACTGGAAGGCCTATATCGCGACCTACCTGGTGCCCGACGAAACCAAGCTCAAGGATGAAGCCATTCCCTTGATAGCCGAGGCGGATGCTTCCATCACAGAGCTGGAGGCCATCTTCAAGGCGCAGGACCAGGCCAAGCTCGATGCCTTCGTCAAGGACCAGCTCTATCAGCATATCGACCCGATTTCGGCAAAGATATCGGAGCTGACGGAATTGCAGCCGAAGGTCGCCGAAAGCCTGCTCGAGGAGATCAACGACGATTTCGGGCTTCATGCGATGGCGGCGGCCATCCTGACGGCGTTGGGTGTTCTCATCGCCATCGCCATGTGCATCATCGTCTACCGCACGCTCAGGGGGCCGGTCATGCGCCTCGACAGGCAATTGTCAGCGATCGCGCGCGGCGAGTACACGCTGGCGGTCGAGGACGATCCCATCATCGAATATCAGCCGATCAGCGCCATCGTCCGCGCCATGCGCGCGCAACTGGCCTATGGCGTGCTGGAGCGTCGCGAGCTCGACCGGCAGGTCGCCGAGAAGCGCAAGGCCGCACTCCTCGACATGGCCGAAGCGGTCGAGAAGGAAACCAGCAGCGCCGTCGGCTCGGTCGCCCAATACACGACCGAGATGTCGGAGAGTGCCGGTCAGATGCTCTCGGCCGCTCATCAGGTGAGTGAAAATTCGCAGGCTGTCTCCGCAGCCGCGACAGAGATGCTGAGCAACACCCAAACGGTGAGCACGGCGACCGAGGAGCTGACGGCGTCAATCCGCGAGATCAGCACGCAGCTCGACAGCACGGTGCAGATCAGCCGCCAGACGATGTCGGCCTCGGAAAGGACGATGGGCGACATGCAGCGCCTTTCGGTCGTGGTCGAGCGCATTTCCAGCGTCACCGGCGTCATCCGCGAGGTGGCGGCGCAGACCAACTTGCTGGCGCTCAATGCCACGATTGAGGCGGCGCGCGCGGGCGATGCGGGCAAGGGCTTTGCCGTCGTCGCCAACGAGGTGAAGAACCTGGCGGCGCAGTCGGCCAACAGCACGGCCGAGATCGAGACGATCGTCGAGGAAATCCGCCAGGCGACGGGAACGACAGTGACCTCGGTGAGCGATATCGTTTCGAAGATCCGCGAAGTCGATTCCTATGCTTCCAGCATTGCCTCGGCGGTGGAGGAGCAATCAGCGGCGACGGGCGAAATCGCGCGCAGCGTCGGCCAGGCGGCGGAGGCCGCCAAGGAAGTGGCGCAGCGCATCAACGCGGTGGCGACACAGGCCGAGATCACTGGCAAGCAGGCGGACTCGGTCGCCGATATCGCGACGCATGTCGATGAGAGCGTGCAGGAACTGCGCGGCACCATCGTGCGGGTCGTGCGCCGGGTCGACAAGGATGTCGATCGCCGCCGCAACAAGCGCGTGGCCCCTGCCTTGCCGATGCCGGTGGATGTGCGCGATGGCGGCCAGCATATCAGCGCCAAGATGGTCGACATATCGTTGGGGGGCATCCGGCTGGAATTGCCCGACGGCATGACGAGCAGTGCAACGTCAATCCGCGTCGCGATCGGCCACGGCATTCCGGAACTCACCCTGCAGGTCAAGGAGACCAAGCCGGGCATGGTGCGCGGCCGGTGGGACCTCCCCGAAAGCGCGAAGCCGGCGCTCAACGAATTCGTGAACTCACTCGATCGGCCGGAAGCGCCTGCCAGGGATGGGGTATCGGCAGCGGTGAGGGCCGCCGAGTAGGCGATTCCGACTGTCACGGAATATTATCCGATTTGTTAACGGATTATTCAGGGTATCTAGGCAGATAGTCTCCTAATTTCCGGACAAGCGGTGGGGGATTAGGTGCGCATCAACGAACCCGTGACGGATCGCGAGATCGTCATGCAGGACGGCACGGTACTGGTCAGCAAGACCGATACCGGTGGCCGCATAACCTTTGTCAATCAGGCATTTAAGGACATTTCCGGCTTTACGGAAGAAGAGCTGATCGGCCAGCCGCACAATCTTGTGCGGCATCCTTCCATGCCCAAGGAAGGCTTCGCCGACCTCTGGGCCACCATCAAGGCGGGCCATGCCTGGGAAGCGCCGGTGAAGAACCGGACCAAGAACGGCGATTATTATTGGGTGCGCGCCAACGCGACACCGATCGTCGAGAACGGCAAGGTGACCGGCTACATCTCGGTCCGCGCCAAGCCAAGCCGCGAGGAAGTGGCGGCTGCTTCCTCGCTCTATGAGGCGATCCGAAAGGGCCAGCAAGGGAACATGACCCTCGCAGGCGGCCGCATCAAGCGCACCGGCTTTCGGGCCAAGCTTGCCGAACTCAGCTGCAGCATCGCGGTGCGCGTCGGTGCCACGATCGGCGTTCTGGTGCTCTGCCTCATCGCCATGACGGTGATCGGTCTTGGCGCTTCCGCCGAGACGGCGCTGACGACCATGTGGATCGCGGCCTCGTTCGGTTTCGCCTTCGCCAGCGCCATGTGCCTGTGGCTCTATGCCAGCATCAAGGCGCCGATCGGACGCCTGCACAGGCAATTGACCGCCATTGCTCATGGCGAACTCGGCCGACCGGTGCCCGACGATGTCATCGTCGAGTTCCGCGACATCAGCAACATCGTGCGCGCCATGAAGGCACTGCTATCCTTCGCGACGGAGGAGAATACCGAGCTCAACCGCAAATCCGTCGAGCAACGCAACAAGGTGCTGCGCGAAATGGCGGACACGGTCGAGGCGCAGGTCGCCGGCGCCGTCGGCACTGTCGCGGGCTATACTCAGAACATGTCGGGCAATGCGCGCGAAATGGCGGGCGCAGCGAAGATGGTGAGTGAGAACTCGCAGGCCGTTTCCGCGGCTGCGACCCAGATGCTTGCTAACACGCAGACGGTCAACAGCGCCACGGACCAGCTGGCGGCCTCGATTCGCGAGATCGCAAGCCAGCTCGACCAGACCGTGACAGTGAGCCGCGCCACCATGTCCTCGTCCGAATCAACGATGCAGGACATCCAGAAGCTGTCGCAGGTGGTCGATCAGATTTCGGTCATCACCGGCGTCATCCGCGACGTGGCGGCACAGACCAACCTGCTGGCGCTCAACGCCACGATCGAAGCGGCGCGCGCGGGCGAGGCCGGCAAAGGCTTTGCGGTCGTCGCCAACGAAGTGAAGAATCTGGCGGCGCAGACGGCCAACAGCACGGCCGAAATCGAACGCACTGTCGGCGAGGTGCGCGCTGCGACCAATGCCTCGGTCGCCTCGGTCAACGTGATTGTCGACAAGATCCGCGAAGTCGATACCTTTGCCACCGCCATTGCTTCGGCGGTCGAGCAGCAATCGGCGGCGACGACCGAGATCGCCCGCAATGTCGGCCAGGCGACCGAAGCCGCCAAAGAAGTGGCCGAGCGCATTTCCCTCGTCGCGACCCAGGCGGAAAAGACCGGCGGCCAGGCCGAATCGGTTCATTCGCTCGCCGGCGATGTGGACAGCTCGATCCACGATCTCCGCGCCGCTGTCGTCCGCGCCGTGCGCCATGTCGATGATTCGGTCAACCGCCGCAAGAGCGAGCGCTACAATCTCACGACGGATATCGAAGTGGAGGCGGGCGGACAGCGCTTGCGCACGCGTCTGATCGATATTTCCCAGGGTGGCGTGCGCTTCGCCTGGCCGGAAAACCAGCCGGCGGTGAAGAATGTCGCTGTCCAGCTGGCGCCCGGCCTGCCGCGCATGCGGGTCACGGTGAAACAGCAGACCGATGAGTTTCTGCGCGGTCAGTTCGAAGTCACCACCGACGAGCTTCAGGCCCTGACGCGCTTCATCGAACAGGCGAAATCGGCAAACCGCGCGGTGAAAGTCGCCTAAGGCTCCCGCACAACCATGCGGGCGTCCGGCGTCAGCGCGCCAAGGATCGCCTCCAGATCGTCGCGCGCAAAGGCGATGCAGCCTTCGGTCGGCCGGTAATCCGCGTGGGCGAGGTGGACGAAGACGGCGCTGCCCATGAAGGGCAGGACGGGATCGTCATTGTGGCCGATGACCAGCACCAGATCGTAGAGGTGATCGTCGCGCCACATCTTCTCGTGGCTCGCGGCGAAAGGCAGGGTGACCGGCCGGTTATAGGCGGGATGTTCCGGCTGGTCGCACCAGCCGTCCTCGGCGCGAATGGGGCTCGTCGCAAGCAGGGTCCGGGGTGCCCCACCCTTGTCGGGCCGGTAGAGCAGCCGGCGCAGCGGAAAGACCCCAACCGGCGTGCCGCCGTCGCCTTCGCGCTTCGCGGCAATGATGCCACCGCGCCCCAACGCGCAACGGAACCTGCGGCCCTCGATTTCAGCAATGCCCTGCGTTGCGCCCGGCCCCTCTGCCGCGACGATGAGGTCGCTCACGGTGTCAGCACCACGCCTTCGCGCGCGACGATCGTGCCCTTGCGCATCTTGTCGGCCTCGGCGGCGATGCGGTCCATGAATTCGTCGTCATGAGAGGGATCGTGGTGGAAGAGCACCATCGTCTTGACCTTGGCGGCATCGGCTAGGCGCACCGCTTCCTGCCAGGTGGAATGACCCCAGCCCTTGAAGCGCGTGAATTCCTCGTCCGTATAGGTGCTGTCATAGACGACGATGTCGGCTCCCTCGATGAGGGCAAGAACAACGTCGTCGAGCCTCTTGGGGTCGTGCTCGCAATCCGTGATGTAGCAGACCGACTTGCCGTTCCAATCGACACGGTAACCGGTGGCGCCGTTGGGATGGTTGAGCGGGCAGGTCTGGACTTTCAATCCCGGATGCGGCTCCAAGACCTCGCCGGCGATGAAATCATGATAGACCGGCTCGGCCGAGAAGATCTCGAGCGGCACCGGGAAGATCGGTTCCGCCATCAGCGCGGACAGGGCTTCCTTCAAGCCCCGCTCGGGCTTCAGGTGACCCGCCCAGATGCGGATTTTGGCGCCAGGCACATAAAGCGGCGCGAAGAAGGGCAGGCCAACCACATGGTCGATATGCGTGTGGGTGAAGAAGAGGTCGGCTTCGACCGGACCTTTGGCGACCAGCTGCTTGCCGAGCTGGCGGATGCCGGTACCGGCATCGAAAACCAAGACATGGGAACCCGCGCGCACTTCAAGGCAGGATGTATTGCCGCCATAGCGCACATATTCAGGACCGGAACATGAGAGGGAGCCGCGCACTCCCCAGAATCGAACGGACAAATCACCCGTCGAGGCACCAACCGATTGCGACAAAACACTCTATCCTTTTTCGGCGTCCCCGAAACGTCAGCCGCCATCCCAGGCCAGCAATCTCAACCCAGTGGTCTTAAACTCTCTACGCCGGATCACCCCGCTATCCGGCGCGAGCGAATGATGGCATTGTTTAAGCCGCTTGCAAAGTGAGCGGTTAAGCGTTTGCAAAATCGCTAATTTTACCATCCGGAGTACGGTTATTGACGGCCTCGCATGATACCGGCAGCGGTAAGTCCGAGCGGACCTGCTGGCCGGTGGCCCTTCTGGGGGTCGGGATCAGCTCTTTCGGCGCCTTCCTGCAATTCAAATTGCCGCCGGTCCTGCCGGCCTTCCTCGCCGCCTATCCGCACAGTCCCACCACAGCCGCCTGGTTCATGTCGGTCTTCGCGCTGGTGGGCCTTCTCGCGTCCGCCCCGCTCGGCCGCTTGGTGGAGCGGCATGTCCTTGCCCGTGCCCTCGCACTGGGCCTTGCCATTGCAGCCGCGGGCATCGTCATCGGCCTGCTCGCCCCTCAATCCGGTCCGCTGATGCTGCTGGGGCGCGGGCTTGAGGGCCTCACCTTCGCGATCTTCGCGGTAATCGGCCCGGTCATCGCCAATTCGGCGGCATCACGGTGCGATCTCGGCCTCGTTACGGGACTCATTGCCGCCTGGATCCCGATCGGTCAGCTACTGGCCGGGCTCCTGGCGCTGGGTGGGGCCGATTGGCGGGCGCTCTGGTGGATCAATCTGGCACTCATGGTGCCGCTCGCCGCCACCGCTTTCGTCTATCGCGGCTGGCTCGGACATGTGCGGCGACCATCCGCCGGTGTCCATATCGGCAAGACGCATCCAGGCCTCGTCATCGGCGCCGGCATCTTCCTCCTCTGGTCGCTGCAATTCTTCGCCTTCATGACCTGGCTCACCAAATATCTCACCGGCGAGCTGCATCTTTCGGCGACGGCGGCGATCCTGGCCTATCTGACGCCGGTTGTCGTGGTGATGAGCTGCAACATCCTGACCGGCTGGGCGCTGGCGCGGGGCTTGAAGCTGCTGCCGGCGCTGGTCACGGCGCTGCTCCTGCAGGCCTTGGTGTGGGTCAGCGCGCCGTCCCTCGACGGTCTTGCCGGCATTGCGATGCTGGTCCTCTTCGGCATCGGTGCCGGCGTGGCGCCGGCCTGCTTCTTCCACCTGCCGCACAGCCTGGCCGGTGTCGAAGCGGGGCCGAAGGCCTATGGCGTCTTGATGACGGGCCGCAACAGCGGCGTCTTCCTGGGCCCGATCCTGATGGCGTGGCTCTTCCAGGGGGCCTTGGGGTGGCACGGCGCCGCTTTCGTCATCGCCGGCATTTCGGTGCTATCCGCGTTGCTGGCCCTGATGCTCGCCCCGCGCTTGAGGGCGGCCTGAGCGGCGTCAGTACCACTCGATCTCGAACTCGCCGACCTTCTTCGCCGCCTCGAAGATGATGCGGCAATCGCTGCCGCACGCATCGACCGCTTTCTTGCGCGCAGCCTCTTCATCAGCGCAGCCATCGACGCCGAATCCGCCATAGCCGCTCACTTTCATCTTGCAACTGGTGGATAGGCCGATGCGCGACCCGTCGCCGCTCACGGCGAGGAAGCGGAAATTGCCCGTCTGCGATTGCGAGTTGGCGAGGTACTTCTCGACATCCGCCCGCAGGCCGCTCGAGATGCGCACGATGCCGCTGTCGGCACTCGCCGTTTCGATCGGCGCGGCGCTGGCCGTTTCGGTCGCGGCCGGTACAGGTGCGGGTGCCGGCTCGCTGGCAGCCAGCTCGGCCGTCTCGGTACTGCCGTCGGATTTCACCCAGACGATGTCGAAATCGCCCAGCTTCTTGGCCTGATCGAAAATGACGCGGCAATCCCCGCCGCAATCCCCCAGTGCCTTCTTCTGCGCGGCGTTTGCATCGGCGCAGCCGTCGACACCGTAACCGCCATAGCCGCTCACCTTCATCTTGCAGCTGACTGACTGGCCGATCCGCGTCCCGTCCTGGCTCAGGGCGAGGAAGCGGAAGTTGCCGGTCTGCTTCTGCGAATTGGAAAGATATTTTTCGATGGCAGGCCGCAGCGATTCCGAAACCTGCAGAGCATTCGCCGGTGTCGCCGGCTCGAGTGCCACCGGTGCCGGTGCAGGGGCCGGCGCGGGTTCGGGAACCGCGGCGCGGGCCGTCAGCGCTGCATCCTGCTTCAATAGCGGCGCACTGACATAGCCGGTCCCGGCGCTGCTTGTCACCTGCAGCCATTTCGCATCGGCCGACTGACCCGTCACCGTGATGCTCTCATTGGCCTTGAGCTTGCCGAGTACATTCGCCTTGCTGTCCGGCGCCGAGCGGATGTTGGCACTCTTGGTCGCCACATAGACGCCGCGCAAAGGCAGAATCTCGTTCTCCGCCGCCACGGATGCAAGTTGCTGAGTCGCCGGCGTGGCGCCGGCACCGAGCTGCTGAAGCTTGTCCTGCGCCAGTGGCGCGTAGATGCCGTTGGGAAATCGCTGCAGGTAGAATTGGAAGACTTTCGGGTCGGTGCTGTCCTTGGCGGATTCCCAATAGAGCTGCTCTGCCTGCATCGTGTCCTGTCCGGCCGGTGCCGGCTGTGCTGCCGGCTGCGCGACGGGCTTCGGCGCCGCGGCAACCTGCCCCGCCGCAAGGGTCACCGTGGCGGTGAGGGATGACGAATCCCATGGCGTCTGCTGCTGCTGCGTCGCATCGAGCACCCGGAGGCGCACATTGCGATGCACGGTCTCGATCGCTTCGCCAGGCTTCTGCAGTTCATCTGCCAGCGCTAGCGAATAGGGGCTGTTATCACCGGCCCCGTCGGCGGAGACTTCGCCCGGCGCCGTCGAATAGCCGATGAAGCTGCCGCGTGGCGCGTCGAGCCGAGCGAGGCCCCGCGTCGAATCGCGGAAGCCGCGCGTCAGCGGATTGTTGCGGCAGGCATCGAGAAAGACGAGATTGACGCCGCTCACATTCGAATATTGCATCTGCGCCAGGACAGTGCTGGCCGAGACGGCTTCAAGCTCAACATCACCCTCGGATTGAATCTGCGCGCCGATGGGGAGCAGGTAGTTCGTTCCGTCGACCTGCACGCCATGTCCGGCATAGTAGAAGAGGCCAACACCCTGCGCTCCGGCCGTTTTCAGCGCCGCGCCGAAATCGCGGATGCTGCGCTTCATGCCCTTCTGGTCGACATTGAGCGCCAGGATCACCTTGAAACCAAGCTGCTTCAACGTGCGCGCCATGAGCTTCGCGTCGTTCGTCGGGTTGCGCAGTTTGCCGATCTCGGCCCCGTAATCCCCGTTGCCGATGACAAGAGCGACGCGGCCCGTATCCGCGACGGCGGGCAGCGGCGAAGCGATCACGATCAGAAGCACAAGTCCGGCCATCAGCCGGCAGAAACGCGCGTACATCGATAGTCCTCGTCCCAGACCTGGACTGTCAGCAAGGGCACCAAAAGCGGGGCGCTGCGACATCCCGCATGATAAAGCCATCGTTTACCAATACCAAAATGACGGGCGTCACAAACCGCCCGAGAAGCCAAAGCGACCAAGGAACCCTGTTCCCCAGGCATCAACCTCTTGAATCGCCGCTGATTATGGCGACGGCACCCGACGCGGTCACGCCATCTCTCATACCTGATGGTGTGAGTCGTTTCAGGCGGGGCGGGAGCTCCAAGCCTTAAGGGATCAGCTTATAGCCGCCGGCATCCGTGACCAGGATCTGCGCCTTGGCCGGATCCTTTTCGATCTTCTGGCGCAGGCGATAGACATGTGTTTCCAGCGTATGCGTGGTGACGCCGGCATTGTAGCCCCAGACCTCGCCCAGCAGCGTCTCGCGCCCAACCGCACGCTCGCCCGCGCGGTAGAGATATTTGAGGATCGCCGTTTCCTTCTCAGTGAGGCGGATTTTCTTGTTTGCCTTCTCGTCGACCAGCATCTTTACATTGGGCTTGAAGACGTAGGGGCCGATGGGAATGAGCGCGTCTTCGCTATGCTCGTGCTGCCGCAAATGCGCCCTGAGCCGCGCCAGCAGCTCGCCCAGGCGAAAGGGCTTCGAGATGTAATCGTTGGCACCCATGTCGAGACCGCGGATCGTATCCGCCTCGCCCGACGACGCCGTCACCATGATGATCGGCACGGTGACGCCGGCCTTGCGCAGCGCCTCGCACACCTGCCGGCCGTCGCCGTCCGGCAGGCCGACATCAAGCAGGATCGCATCCGGCTTTTCCTTCTGCGCGGTCGTCAGCGCACTGGCGGCCGAGCCTGCTTCGACGCAGGTGAACTCGCCCTCCAGGGCCAGCTGCTCGGCCAGGGTCTTGCGCAAGGCCTCGTCATCGTCGACGAGCAGGATGCGGCGCTGGTGCGAAAGGGACATGGCTTTGGATATTCTCCCGGTGAATGCTTGTGGAATATCATTGCCCGCTGTCGCTGGCAAGTTGCGGGCCCGCGCCGCATTCCCGGAAAAAGGTACATGATCCCGGATACTTAGGGGCCGGGCAGACCTGCCTGCGACGCATGGCGCTTTGGGCCTCCCGGTCTTGACCGGATCAGCAATTGGTCCCCATATGCGCTTAATAACCGGAATTCGGACGGATCATGACGCCGATCGACCCGGCCGCCCTTGACCCCCAGGTCTGGACGGCCACCTGCCTTGCACAAGTGGAACGCGCCGTGGCGGAACTGCGCCGCGGCGGCGTCATCGCATTGCTGGACGGCGATCAGGCGGCCTTGGTGCTCGCTGCCGAAACCGTCGAGCAGCCGGCGCTTGCCGCCCTGCAGACCGCCAGCAGCATGCCGGGCCGGAAGGGTGACGTGCGCTTGGTCCTTACCGCCGAGCGGGCGCAGGCCCTGCAGAAGCGGGGCCTTTCCTTGCCGGCCAATCTGCCCGCCGATGAATACCGCTTGCTCAGCGTCACCGCGGCGCTCGCCGCCGAGGCAATCCGGCAGCTGGCCGATCCGACCGTCGCCGCGCTTGATGCGCAGGCGCTGGGCGTTGCCGCCGCGACGGATATCGCGCCTGTTTTCTGCCAGGGGGCGATCGAACTCAACAAGGCCGCGCGCCTGCTTCCCGCCGCCATTCTGGTTCCGGTGGCGCGGGCCGGCCTCGATCATTGGGTTGACCCCGCTTTCCGCCTGGAAGCGCGCGATCTGGCGCACTGGCGGCGCAATGCGTCGGCCAATCTGCGCCGCGTCAGCTCGGCGCGCGTGCCGCTCGAAGGCGCCGAGGATGCCGAGATCATCGCCTTCCGCCCGCATGACGGTGGCAAGGAACATCTCGCCATCATCATCGGCAAGCTCGATACGGCAAAGCCGGTGCTGACGCGCCTGCATTCAGAATGCTTCACCGGCGATCTCCTAGGCTCGCTCCGCTGCGATTGCGGCGAACAGCTGCGCGGTGCCATCGCCGCCATCGCCAATTCAGCCCCGAATGGTGCGGGAAGCGGCGTGCTGCTTTACCTCGCCCAGGAAGGGCGCGGCATCGGCCTCGTTAACAAGCTCCGCGCCTATCGGCTGCAGGATGCCGGCGCTGACACGCTCGACGCCAATCTGCAGTTGGGCTTCGGCGCTGACGAGCGGCTCTATCAGCCGGCGGCGGAAATGCTGCGCCAACTCGGCATCGGCGCGGTGCGGCTTCTCACCAACAACCCGGAAAAAGTGACCGGGCTTGCCCAGTGCGGGATCAATGTGACGGAGCGGGTTCCCCACGTGTTCCCGTCGAACGATCACAACGAACGGTACCTGTCGACCAAGGCAATGCGCTTCGGCCATATGTTCTAGGAATTTGGTAGCCAGCCCCAAGACTTAGGGGCGCGCGCCCGACCGCCGTCACCCACCTTTCGCCAGCCTTTCCTGGCACGCCGCTTGCACTTCCTCGGGTGGACGGAACCAGGGATGTTTCAGCGTGGCCGATTATCCGAACATCGCGGCGAGCCAGACGCCGAACCAGGCGGCCTATTTCGGGCGCAGCCTGCCGGCGGCGGCCGGTGCCAGCGTGGCCGGCGGTATTGCCGGGGGTGATCTGCGGCCGGGCGCCATCGACCAGAGCGAATTCCAGAAGCTCCTGCAGGCCCAATACAATCAGCTGCCGCCAGGGCGGTCTTCCAACAACAGGCAAGTTGCCAGCGCTGGCGGGCAGCCTGGTCAGGGCATGACACTCGCCGATTATCGCAAGCTCGCAGGGATCGAGACGGGCAGAGCGGTTCAGGTGCAGGCCCAGGCCCAGCTCTCTGCTTCACCGCCTGCAGCGCCATCCGACGGCATTCCAACCCTGACCCCGGAACAATTTGCCGTGCTGACCGGCCAGCCCCTGCCGTCGGCCGGAGCCACCGAGGCAGTCCAACCGCAGCCGACCGACCTTTCCGCCCCCGCTTCAGACAGCGCACTTGGTGACGCATCTGCTGGCGGCATTCCCCTGACATCGGACACGTTCGGGCCAAGCGAAGCGGGCATAGCCGGTGTCCCGTCTGAAAGCGCCGATGGCGTGCCGGCTGTCGACCCGGCGCTTGTGGATGACGCTTCCGGCACGCTGCCGGAAAATACCGCCGCAACCGACACCGCCACGGCCGAAAGCGGCGACCCTGCTGACACCGGTGCAGCCGAGGAAACGGACGGCAGGATCGTCTGGCTCACATCCTACCCCGACCGCGAGGAGCAGAAGCAGATCGCGGCCCAGGGCAAGACCTGGCGCCTGAAGGAGACGCCCGGCGCGCGGGAACTGTTTCTGGGTCCCGACGGCAAATTCGGCTGGGATGATTTCATCGACATCATCAACCCGCTGCAGCACATCCCGGTCGTGGCCCAGGTCTACCGCGCCGTGACCGGTGACGAGGCCTATGCACTTTCGAATTTCATCGGTGCCGCGCCCTTCGGGCCGCTATCGGTCGCCAATGCGGTCGTCGACACGGTGATCCGGGGCCAGACCGGACGCGATGCCGGGACGGATCTGGCGGCCCAGGTGCTCGGCATCGACCGGCGCGAACCGGAAGAGGCCAATCTGAAGCTCGCGATGGATGCCAACGATCAGGCGGCGTCGGCGGCACCTGCCGCAGAAACGGGGCCGGTGCAGGTCGCCGAACTGACGCCTGCCATGATCAATTCCGCCTGGACCCGCGACATGGCCGGCGTGACGCGCGACTGATAGGGCACTCCGCTCATCGCCCGGCTTGCCAGCAGCGGCATCAGGCGGCATGTTCGCCGCCGCAAATCCTGGCAGCAGCGGGCAAAGAAAAGCAGCCGACATGGCAATGGGCTTCTGGCGCAACATCAGGCTCGGCCTTCCCACACTCTTGCGGATCGCGCGGCGTGGGTACTTCATCCCCTACCGCTATGCCGCGAGCGTGAGGCCTATGGCAAGCTACGCCACCGCTGATGCGCTTTTCACGCCGCTGCACGCGGCCTTCCGGCTGCACCTTGCCGATATCGAGGATTACCGCGCCGAGCTCCTGGCGATCGGCGCCGATGCGCCCGCACCGCAGCCGCGCTGGAACCAGGATTGGTTCGCAACACTTGATGCCGCCATTCTCTACGCGATCATCCGGCGCCGATGCCCCAGGCGCCTCATTGAAATCGGATCCGGTCATTCGACACGATTTGCCGCGCGCGCCATCGCCGATGGCGGTCTTGCCACAAGGCACATAGCGATCGACCCGGCACCGCGCGCGCCGCTGGATGAACTTCGCGTCGACTGGCGCCGAATGCTGCTCGACGATTGCGACAAGGCAATCTTCGCCGAGCTGGTGCCCGGCGACATTCTTTTCATCGATTCCAGCCATATCCTGATGCCGGGGACGGATGTCGATCGGCTCGTCAACGATGTGCTGCCGCGCCTTCCTTCCGGCGTGCTGGTGCATGTGCACGACATCTTCCTGCCGGACGATTATCCGGCCGACTGGGCGTGGCGCGGCTATAACGAGCAACTAGCCATCCTGCCGCTGATGACCGGCGGCGCCTATCGGCCGCTCTTTGCCAGCCGCTATGTGCAGACGCGGATGCAGGAAGAAACGGCAGCGTCTCTTGTGGCGACGCTGCCGGGTTTCAACAATCTCGCCACATCGCTGTGGCTGGAAAAGGCCTAGCGCAAGCCGCTGCCTATTGCAGGGGCTTCACGGCAACTTCACGCAGCCAATAGCTGCCGCCGACATTGGTGAGGAGGATGCCGTCGAGATCGCCGCTGAGGCTGGTATCCGCGGCCTCGATGGCGACCTGTCCGTCGACCATCACCTTCATCTTGCCCGTGGAATCGCGGCTCCAGGACAGTTCGTGCGCGTTGCCGTCCTCCAGGTTGACGATCCCGTTATAGGCGCCGAGCGTCGTGGCGCCGTTCGCACTCACCTTCTGCAGCAGCAGGCCCTGATTGTTGCCGGGCTGATAGGCGACGCGGTACTGGTTCTGCGCCGAGGCACCCTGATAGAGGCTCATCTGCAGGCCGCCATACCGGTCCTTCGAGGTGAATTTCGTGCTGGCGGCAAAGAAGCCCGGCAGCTTCGCCTTGGTATAAATCGCCGCATATTGCGGGTTGCTGCTCTGCTGCTGCGTGCCTTGCGGGTTGAGGAGGTTGCCGAGCAGGTTGTTGAGATTGGCCTGCTGGCGGATCTTGCTGACCAGCCCGCGGTTGCTGCCCGACTTGTCGACCTGCCACTGCCCGGCCGTCACCTTCCAGGTGGGGTTGGTCGCGAACTCGCCGTCGCTGAAATTGTCGAGGAAGGGCTGTGCCTGCGAAACGGCGATCGACGCCTCATACTCGGCAATCGATTTCTTGAGGTCGGAGAGGAAGTCCGGCGAGGCGGCCTGGTCCTTCTCGCCTTGGGCGATCTTCGCCTTGAGGTCGTTGATCAGCTTCTGTACCGCCTTCCCCTGCGTGGTGCCGGCCCACGGCTGGTAGGTCGGAACGGTATTGTCGGCCAAGGCCGGGGCGATGGCGGGCGTCACCACAAGT
>CAZUAL010000047.1:0-17969 GCA_964618305.1 uncultured Dongia sp.
GGCCATCGCTCTGGCTGAGATTCTGGGTGAAATGGAAATCCTTAGCCACGCCCTCAACAATGTCGGCACAGCCCGCCTGACAATGCTGGACGAAGGGGGGCGCGCCGATCTTGAACGCAGCCTGCAGATAGCACTCGACCTCGGTTACAAGGAACAGGCGGCGCGCGCCTATACTAATCTCGCGACCACGGCCATGCGAGTCTATGCGTTCGAGGCGGTCGATGATTATCTCGCCGACGGAATAAGCTTCTGCGAGACATATGACCTCGATGCCTGGGGCCGCTACATGAAGACGGTCCGCGCCATCAGGAATCTGGAACGCGGGCAATGGGCCTTGGCGGCCGAGGATGCCGAGGCGGTCGTCCGTCACCCGCTGACAGCACCGATCAGCAAGATACCGGCTCTCACCGTTCTGGGCCTCTTGCGGGCAAGACGGGGTGAGGCAGATGCCGATGAATATCTCGAAGACGCTCGCCAACTGGCGCTGCCCACCGGCGAGATGCAGCGCATCGGCTTCGTTACCTTGGCTCGTGCCGAAGCGGCTTGGCTGCAAGGGCGTCTTCTCGACATGGCGGCGGAACTCGCGGAAACCTGGCAGTTGGCGGTCGCACAACCGGAACCCTGGATGAATGGCGCCCTCTCCATGTGGCGTCGGCGCATCGACCCGGGCTGCGACGATTGTTCCAGCAGTGCCGGCCTCTTTCTGCTGCAGAAGGTCGGTAAATGCGTCGCGGCGGCGGAAGGATGGGTCGCGCGCGGCTGCCATTATCTCGAAGCGGCGGCTCTTTTCGACAGCGACAATGAGGCGGATCTGCGCCGCGCTCTTGCCATCGCGGATGAACTCGGGGCGGCGCCGCTTGCCGGCATGCTGCGGCGAAAGCTGCGGGCCGGCGGCGCGCGGGCCGTCAAGCGCGGCGCCCAGGCGCGGCACCGGCAGAACCCCTTCGGCCTCACCACACGTGAACTCGGCGTGCTTGCACATCTTGCCGAAGGAAGGCGCAATGCCGAGATCGCCAGCCGCCTGTTCGTTTCGGAAAAGACGATCGACCATCATGTCTCGGCCATTCTTGCCAAGCTCGACGTCCGTTCGCGAGGCGAAGCGGCCGCCATGGCCGCCCGCCTGGGGCTTATCGGTACAGATGCGGGAGTGTCGGCAATCCCGGGTGCCGGGACGGCAAAAATGGGGAATCCTCCCGATGCGGCGTGAGGTGGTGGTACCCTAGGTTCCAGGCTCCAGACCAGAAACCCTGAGGTGCCTGAAATGACGCTCGACATCGTCCGGGCGACGACCAGTACCGAGCTTGACCATGTGCGCGATCTGATGCGCGGCTTCGTTGCCTGGCATAAGGGCCGGCACGCCGCCGATTTGGCGCTTGTCGAGCGCTACTTCGA
Source organism: uncultured Dongia sp. (assembly GCA_964618305.1). Taxonomy (GTDB): domain Bacteria; phylum Pseudomonadota; class Alphaproteobacteria; order Dongiales; family Dongiaceae; genus Dongia. The sequence goes on from CAZUAL010000047.1 coordinate 1,393, forward strand.
TGCCGCCGCCTTCGAGGCGGAGCTTGCCGGCCTCCCCGGCAAGTACGGGGCACCGCACGGCGCGCTGCTGCTCGCCTATCATCGCGGCGAGCCGGCGGGCTGTGTTGCCCTCCGCAACCTCGGTGTCGGTATTGCTGAAATGAAGCGCATGTTCGTGGCGGACGCTTATCGCGGCCTCAGCATCGGCCGGGCCCTGGCCGAGCGCATGATGAGCGAGGCCGTGCGCATCGGCTATCGGGCCATGCGCCTTGATACCAGCCACCGCCAGGCGGAGGCGATCGGCCTCTATGAAAGCCTAGGGTTCCAGCGGATCGAGCCCTATTACGCCGTGCCGCCGGCTCTTGCCGACTGGCTCGTCTTCTTCGAGCGGGAGCTGGCATGATGTCCGCCTCGGATTGCGGCAAGGCAGGCGTGCCGAAACGTGGCCCCGGCCCCACGGCCGGTCCGGCGCAGGTTGCCGGATTCAGCCCCACTTTCCTGGATCAGATCCTCATCTGGATCGCCCGCGCCCGCGAGCGCCGGCAACTGGCCCGGCTCAGCGACCACATGCTGAAGGATATCGGCATCAGCCGCGTCGATGCGGAATGGGAGAGCCGCCGGCGGCCCTGGCAAAGCTAGGGCAGAGCCAGCACGGCGAAAATTGGGGAATCCTCCCGATGCCGCGGGCCGGCAATTCCTCTACTTCCTGACATGCCGGCATGACCGGCAGGCACTTTCCGGAGCGAGAGAGGAAGATCGAGATGCCCCGCTATATCGTCGAACGCGATTTCGCCGCCGGCCTTGTCGTGCCGATCAACGAAGACGGTGCCAAGGCCTGTCTCAAGGTCGTCGAAACGAACCTGGCGGACGGGGTGACCTGGATCCATTCTTACGTCAGCGTCGACAAGAAGAAGAGCTATTGCGTCTATGACGGCCCCAATCCCGAGGCGATCCGCCGCGTGGCGTCCAAGACGAACCTGCCAGTCGACAAGATTTCGGAGGTGCGGGTCCTCGATCCCTATTTCTACAGCTAGGCCGCTGCGGCCCGGATTGCGGGCCGCCGTTTATTCCCCGGTTTCTCGCCGCCTAGCTCCTGAATCACCGCGTTTGTGACGGCGGTCACAGTCCTATCATCCGCTCTGCGGCATGCTCGCCTTCGGGGATAGAAGGCTGCATGTGTCCGGCGAGGGCAGAGATGACCGATTTCGAGGCGATTGTCGCCGGGCAGCACTTGCGGGCCGATCCGGTTCCCCGGTCCGCAAGGCTGCTTCTCTGTTTCACGCTGGCCGTGCTGGCCATGCTGCCGACGCAATTCTATCGTCTGGCGCAGGACGAGGCGCTTCCCTGGATCTTGGCCGACTATGCCGGGCGCCTGATGGCGATCGGCGTTCTCTTCGTGCTGCCGGCCGGCCGCTGGTGCTTGAAGCAGCGGGACGAACTCAAGGTCGGGACCCTTGAGGCGGTCGTCTGGGTCATCGGCATCGTCGCCTTCTTCCAGTTTTCCGGGATCGATCAGCTCGTCGTCTTGACCTTTCCGCAGCAGCCGTTGGGCGCGTATTCGGCTCCAAAGGGCCTGCTCTATGCCATCGACATCACGCTGGGCCTGGCGCTGGTCTCTCTCCACGAGGAGCTGATCTTCCGCAAGCTCGCCGGCCAGGCGATGCAGGCGCTCGGCTGGGGTCCCTGGCGCATCGTGCTGGTGAGCGCGCTTCTCTTCGGTCTCTTCCATTGGTGGCGCGCCCCCTCCGGCATGATCGGGGCTGCGACCTATGGCGTGCTCGCGATGATCTGCTATCGCCGCACCGGCTCGCTCTGGCCGATCGGCTTTGCGCATTATCTGCTGGATTACATCGCCTTCGCTTAAGGCGCCCTCTTCGCTTAACTCGCGGGCGGCAGGATCACGCTGTCGATCTCGGCGCGGCTGAGCTCACGCCACTGACCCTCGGCCAGATCGCCCAGCGTAAGACCGCCGATTGCCGAGCGATGCAGCGTCTCGACATGATTGCCGGTCGCGGCGAACATGCGGCGCACCTGATGGTAGCGGCCTTCATGCAGGATGAGGCGCGCCGTCTTTTCACCCGTCATGGTGAGTTCGGCGGGCAGTAGCGGCTTCGTTTCCGATTCCAGCATCAAGGTGCCGCTTGCAAACAACGCGGCCTCGTCGCCTTTCATCGGCCGCGCAAGCGTCACCTCATAGACCTTCGGGACGTTCGACTTGGGCGAGATGACACGGTGCAGGAAGGCGCCGTCGGCGGTGAACAGAAGCAGCCCCGACGTATCGCGGTCGAGCCGGCCGATGGGCGAGACGGGCGGCTTCCGGAAGCGCCAGCGCATCGGCAGGATATCGTAGACGATCCGCCCCGGATCCTTGGTCGAGCAGGTGAAGCCCACCGGCTTGTTGAGCATGATGATTGCTTCCGCATCCGGGTCGAGAGGCGCGCCGTCGAAGCGGATGTCGCCATGGGCGATGTCGGCATCCTCGTCGATCTCATTGCCGGCGGCATCGGTGAAGCGGCCGTTGCGCAGCATCGCCGTTACTTCCTTGCGGCTGCCGTAACCCAGATTGGCAAGGTGCCTGACCAGCTTCATCTATTTCACCGCTGCGATGATCTTGTAGCCGTCAGCTTCCATCAGCATTTCGTGCCGGGCGAAGTGTGCGGCGAACGTGCCTTCATACGGAAGATGCCGGTTGGCGACAATCACCATCCGCCCACCCGGCTTCAGCGCCTTGGCTCCGGCGGTGATGAAGGCCTGGCCCAGATCGATGCGGTCGGCGCGCGAGGTGTGGAAGGGCGGGTTGCTGACGATGAAGTCGTAGACGCCCTGCAACCCCTGCGTCACGTCATGCCAGAAGAAGCGCAGCGCCGCCGTCTTGGCGAAGGGCGCCAGGTTGAGTCGGGCGAGATCGAGCGCGTTTCTTTCCGCCTCATAGAGATCGAGCGACGTGATGCCGGCGCAGCGCGTCAGCGCCTCCGCGCTCAGATAGCCGAAGCCGCAGCCGAGATCGGCGCCCGCTCCGGCGAGATCCGGTGGCAGATGCCGCGCGAGAAGGCTTGAACCGGCATCGATCCGGTCCCAGGCGAAAAGGCCGGGCCGCGTCAGGAAACGTGCGTCCTCGGCAAGCGTCCGCGGTTGACCCAACGCCAGCCAATCGCCGAGCAGCTTGCGGTCAAGGCGGCCTGCCTCGATGCGCACCCAGAAGGCACGGCACTTGTGCTTCGACAATGTCGCGACCGGACCGGCCAGCAAGGCAAGATCGCTCTCGATCGATTTGGCCCCTTCATTGTTGGCGGCTGCGGCGAGGACGAACCCGCCATCCATTGCCTGTGCGACGGCTTCGGCCAGGATGAAGCGCGCCTCGTCGCGCTGGCGTGGTGGCAGGGCGAGGATGAGGGGGAAATGATTGGCCGATGCCTCGTCCCCCGTGTCGCACGCGAAGCCCGCCCGCGCCAGATCGTCGGCGAAGGGCCTGAAGCTTTGCCGGCACAGAAGGCGCGTTCTTGGGACATCCAGTGAGGTGAGCGCTGCTCCCGCGCGGGCGCGCAGGAACAGGATATTGCCGGCGGCGGGCCAGGCGAGCGCGCCGCTTCCGAACGGCAGCAGCAATGTTTCGAGCACGGGATCGGGCATGGCGACCCTTTAGCCGAAATCGCCCCGCTTGTCGCTATCAGCGGGCGGGCGGCCTCGGATCAAAGTCTTCGTAGGCCTGCGACTGGGCGGCGCCGTCGGCGATGCGGTAGTAATCGCCCTTGTCGGCAACGAAGATGTGCCGCTCGAGGCTGAGGCGCGTCGGCCCGTCGATCGATCCGGCCATGATGCAGAGATATGGACGGTCCTTTGGGTCCCAAAAGAGGTTCGATCCGCACAGCCGGCAGAAGCCGCGCCGGGCCGTATCGGACGAGGTGAACCAAGTGAGGTTCTCGGCGCCATCGATGCTGACGGCCTCGCGCGGGGCGGCGGTCGCGGTGACGAAATTGCCGCTGGTGCGGCGGCATTGCGAGCAATGGCAGGCGATGACGGGCCGCATCGGCCCTGCGACCCGATAGCGCACGGCGCCGCACAGGCACTGTCCCTGGTGGCATTGTCCCTGATGGGATTGTCCTTGGTGGCTATCTTCTTGCTGAACGCCCATGCGTCCTCTCCCTCATTTTTCAGCCTAGTCGAGCTTGGCGCCCTTGGTGCCGGATGCTCTGTCGCCCCAGCGACTTGGATTGGCGGTCCTGAGCCCGGGCTTGCCAGGCGCGCCGGTACCCGCTAGGGTTCCCGCCATGAGCAATCGTCAGATACTGTCCGCCGCCGCTTCGCTCGGTGGGTGATTTTGGTACCGCTGGTACATACCGGCGGCCTGACGGGATTGCTTTGATCCCAGCTTGATGAACCAGGGCCGCCTTCCACCGGCGACCTTCGTGTTTTCTGATCCTTGGAAATCCGGGTGTCGCTTTGGAAAGGCGGTCTTTTCCGATAAGGAGACCGACCATGACCAGTTTCGATTTCGACGTGATCAGCGACGTACCGGTAGGCGAGAAGCGCAAGGCGCCAAAGCCCGCCGCGCCGGCCCCGGCCGAGGCACAGCGCCCGCCGCAGGAAATCGCGCCGGAGCCACGGTCACGCGAAGAAGCTGCCTGACCGGCGCCTATTCCTCGTCCTTGAGGTAGGCGCCTGGTGTTTCGCCCATGATCTTGCGGAACATGGCGATGAAGGTGCTTGGATTGGCAAAGCCCAGTTCCAGGGCCACGTTCTTCACCGCGCGGCCGCTCCCCAGCAGCGACAGGCTCTTCAGGACGCGCATCTGTTCGCGCCAGCGGTGGAAGGTGAGCCCCGTCTCCTGCACAAAGAGCCGCTCCACCGTGCGGTCGGATGTGCCGACCTGGGCCGCCCAATCCTTAAGGCTGCGGCGGTCGCCGGGATTGGCCGTGAGCGCCGCGCAGATCGGCAAAAGGCGCCGGTCCGTCGGCATCGGAATATGCAAATCCGATGTCGGCATCGCCGCGATCTGGTCGAGAATGATCTCGGCCAAATGCGCGTTGCGGGTACCCGGCGCATAATCCGCGGGATCGGGCTCCTTGGTCGAAATGACCGCCGCCAATATCAGTTCACGCAGCAGCGGTGAAACGCCGAGCGTGCAGGGAAGCGCCGGCAGGTCCGTCCTGGCGCCGGGGGCGACATAGACCGTGCGCATCTTCGCCGCCTGGTTGATATGGATTTCATGCGCGAGGCCGCCCGGGACCCAGATGCAGCGGTTGGGTGGCGCCACCCAATGCTCGCTCTTCGTCTCCACCGTCATGACGCCTGAGCAGCAATAGATGAGCTGCGCCTTCTCATGGGCGTGCGTCTCGATGTGCCAGTCGGTCGGATAATCGATCGGCACGACCAGGACCGGGACCGGCACGGCATCGACATCGAACCATTGCGCGTCGATCGCGGCGCGTATGTCGGCGGGAAAATCCTTTGCCGCACTGCTGTTCATCGGAAGCCGGTCGCTCTCGCTGCTGGTCCTTCAGCCCATCCTGGTGGCCGAAAGCGATTATGTCGCCGCCACTCTCATCGCATAGCGGAAAAATGGCTTGGGGTTCGGAACAAATTCGCCGTCCGGCTGCATTTTACACGCTGAGGTTGTGGTTCGTTCAAAATATGCTCGTACAATACGAGAAATAAACACTTAACAGTCGCAATCGAGGGAGGTCAATCATGCTGCGGGATACGCTTGCCGCCAACCCGTCCATTGCGTCCTTTGCAGCGCTGCGCTGGCAGGACGAGGCCGCGGCCGATGAGCTGGTCATCGTGGGTGATCCCTATCGCCGGCCGACCCGCGCCAAGGATTTGCCCTTCGTGCCTGACCGGCCGATCGCGCTTTCGCGCCTTGCCACCAACTCGGCGCTCGTCGTTCACCGGCTGCTGCTCAACGCTTACGAGGCGGAGCTCTTGTTCCTGCCGGACAGGGCCGGTGATTCCTGGCAGCGCTTCGACGAATTCTATGAACCGGAAAGCAGCGCCCGTGCGGCAGCCGCGCGCCAGCATCTGGAATCGCTCGCCTTCTCGGCGCTTGAGAAGGAGATCGACGTCACCGGCCGCTGGCAACCGGCCTGCGCGCTTGCCTACCTGCGGGATTTCCTCGCGGGCGAGGAAAAGGCGGTCATTGCCGATGACCATGCGGATCCCGTCATCGCGGCCTTGCTGCGCGCAACGGATCCGCAGGCGGCGGCGCGGCATTATCTGGTACAGATGGCGCCGGACTTTCTTTCCGAAGCCTCGGCCATGGCGCGGCTGGCGCCGGGGGCCTATGGGCCACTGCAATCGGCGCTCTTCAACGTGCTGATCGATGAATATGGCGCGGGCGTCCATCCGGCCAAGCATTCCAGCCTATTCGCCGCCACACTCACCAGTCTCGGCCTCGATCCCGGGCCGCACGCCTATTGGCAATTCTACCAGCCGGGCGCCCTGGCGCTCACCAACTACTTCCACTATGTCGCCGCCAACAAGCGCCATGTCTTCCGCTATCTGGGCGCCCTCTTCTATACCGAAGCCGCCCTGGTCAACGTCACCGGTCGGCAGAGCCGCGTGCTGCGACGCATCTTCGGCAATCTCGTCGACACACGCTATTTCGACGAACATCATCACATCGACCGGCATCACCGTCAGATGGTGCTCCATCGCCTCATCGCGCCCGCCATCGACGCCTATGGCCAGCGTGCAATCGACGGCATCCTGCGCGGCTTCGAGGAATTCCGCCTGCTGCAGCACCTCGCCGATCAGGATCTCTGCCAGCAACTCATCTGGGCGGGCGCGCTGCGGCCGAACGATGAAGCGCTGCAGCCGTATGTTGACGCCTGGCGGCAAGGTAAGTTGCAGAGCGAGACGTTCAGCGAAAGCCTTGATGAACGCTCGACGACCCACATCCATCCAGACGATCGCCTGCTGCATCTTGAAACGGGTGCCATGACCTTCTTCCCGCTCGTCGGCTGCGAACTGAAACTCAAGGCCGGCGATTCCCTCTTCATCCCGGGTGGGCGCCTTCATGGCTCCATCGTCACCGCGCCGGAATGCCTCTATCACCAGCCGATCCTGGCGGCGGACCTTGCCGCGACACTCTGGAAAGGTGCTGCCGGTGAAGGCCGCGCGCCATGACCTGCCCCGGCGGCACATCGTCACCGGGCGGGTTCGAGCTTCCGCCCGGATTGATGCGGGAACTCCTGGCGGAAGCAGCCGACCTGATGGTCGATCGGATGGCGTCGCCGACACGGCGCACCGTGGCAACGCTGGCACGGGAACGGATCGAGCGGATTCTGCCATCCGCACCGCCCCGCGACGGTGGCGGTGCCCGGCGCTTGCGAGAGATTCTTGTCGGCGAATTCCTGCCCTTCACCCGTGACTACCGCCATCCCCTTCATCTCGGCCACCAAAGGCCGGCGCCGAGTTTTGCGAGCCTCTATGCCGATCTCGCCGCTGCCGCCTTCAACCCCAGCGTCACCATGTTCGAAGGTGGACCCTATGCCGTCGCCGTCGAACAGCGTGTGCTGGCCTGGATGAAAGCGCTGGCCGGCTTTCCCCCGGCCGCCATCGCCACGCTGGTAAATGGCGGGGCCGAGGCACACTTGACAGCACTTCTCGTCGCTCGCGACCGGATGTTGGCGCGGGGCCATGCGCTGGAGAGCCTTCGTGTCATCGTCGGGGAGCACGCCCATTATACGCTGCGCCGCGCCGCGCATGTGCTGGGTCTCGCACCCGACGCACTCATCGCCGTGCCGAGCAACCCGGATCTTTCGATGGACGTCGCCGCTCTTGCCGACGCCATCGCCGCCCAAAAGCGTGATGGCGGCGTGGCGATGGCGATCGTCGCGGCGGCGGGCGCCACCGCCAACGGCGCTTTCGATGACTTGGACGCCGCCGCCAGTTTGGCCGCGGCTTGTGGCGCCTGGTTCCATGTCGATGCGGCCCATGGCGGGGCGGCCTGTCTCAGCGACCGGCATCGGCCCAAGCTCAAGGGCGCGGAGCGCGCGGATTCACTCGTCATCAATCCGCACAAGCTTTTCTTCGTCTCATCGCCTTGCGCCATCCTCCTTTGCCGCCACCGCGCCGACTTCGCGGCAAGCCTCGATGTCGGGCTCGAAACCGCGCGCTACGTCATCCCCGACGGTGCTTCGCTCAAGCATCTCGATGACGGTGACGAGCCGCTGCGCTGGACACTGGCCTGCACGCGCTTCTTCTCGGCCTTCCGCCTCTATGCAGCCCTCTGCACCTACGGCACGGCCGGATTGGGCGCGCGTGTCGATCGGGCTTGCGATCTCGCCAGCTTCCTTGCCGACGCGATCGACGCGGCCGCGGATTTCGATCTTCTGGCAAGGCCAGCCTTCAACATGGTCTGCTTCCGCCATCACCCGGCGCAGATCGCCCCATCGGCACTAGATCAATTCAACCAGGCTCTCCGGCAGCGCATCGCTAGCGGGCATGACGCCTATCTCACCGGCTGCGAAGCGCACGGCACCTATTGGCTGAGAGCCCAGTTCATGAGCCAGAATGTGAGCGAAGCCTCGCTCGGAAAATTGCTGCCGCTGCTGCGGCGGGAAGCGCGCAACCTCATCGAAACAGGGAAGGAGCATGATCATGCCGCAAGGTGATCTCAACCTGCATCCACATCCCGGTCTTGCCGAAATGTGGAACATCAGCGGCCAGTTGCTGCACACGGCCGATTACCGGCAAAGGCTCGCTGACCTGCTGGCGGCGGAAATCGGCGATCGGTCGCTGTCCATTCTCGATGCCGCTTGCGGCACCGGCTTTCCGCTCATCGAGCTTCATGAACGGGGATTCCGCGATCTGACCGGGGCGGATGCCGATGCCGATCTGCTGGAAAAGTTCCGCGCCAGCATCCGCGCGCGCGCCGATCTGGCTGGCTGGCAGCCCGATCTCATCGTGGCGAAGTGGCAGGAACTGCCGCGCCGGATCAAAGGCGCGTTCGATGTCGTCATGAATGTCGATGCCGCGATCGGTTTCATGGACAGCTGGATTCCGGGCGACATGCGCCAGGGCCGGGCGGCCATCTTCGCCCGCGTCGTCGAGGTGCTGCGCAACTTTCATGCAGTGACCCGGCCCGGCGGGAGTTTCTTCATCGGCCTTCAGAAGAACAATCACAAGGGCAACAACTTCTATCCGATGTTCGTCGGCAAGATGCGGCTGACGGAAGGCGAGGCGATGGCGCATTGGGATATGAGCTACGATTGGGAGAACCGCATCAAGACCTGGGTCAACGTGATCGAGCTGGGCGAGCGGCGCTTCGAACAGACACGGCAATCCTATCTCTTCGATCTTGCCGAACTTGCCGCCTTCCTCGGCGAAGCCGGCTTCAGCAATGTCCGCCGGCTGCCGACACCCGACCGGCTCTATGAGGACATCCTGGTTGCCGAGAGGGCCCGATGATGAATGACAGGGTGATGGCGAACCGGGTGATGGCGGGCGGAGCCGCGCGCGAGGATCTCGCCTATCGGTTCGTCATCTTGCCACCGGGCATGCGGGAAATCTGGTGCGGCGAGATGCGCGCTTTTCTGCTGGCACCACCGGGGCAGCCGGCCAGGATCGTCTCCGGCGCTTGTCCGCATCGCGGCGGTCCGCTGGCGCTCGGCCAATATGATTGCCGCGCCAAGGCCTGGCGCTGTCCCTGGCACGGCAATGCACAGAAGGTTGAAGTCTTGCAGCGCCGCGCCTTGCCCGCCATCCGCCGTGGCGCGGAATGGGTGGTGGCACTCGGTGCCACCGGCGATGCGCAGCCGGTTTGCCTCTCGCGGCACGCTTGTCCGGCGGCGGATGGGGCCAGATAGGAATTGCGCTGACCCGATACCGTTACTCTTTGTCGTCTTTGCACGACCGAAGGAATGGCGCCCGCCCGATGCCCGCATGTCACAGTGCAGCCGTGCCGCGCTGGTCCGGTGCAAGTGCTGGAGACGCCATTGTCGCTGCCGCTGGCAAAGAGCGAGATGAAAATTGCCGCGGCCAGGGCTGAACGGCAGCTCGGGCTCATGCTGGTGCTCGGCGCGGCATTGGCTTGGAGCTCAGCCGGATTCTTCACCCGCGTCGTTCACACCGATCTCTGGACGATGCTGGTCTGGCGCGGCGGGCTCGGCGCGCTCGTCCTTTTCGCCCTGCTTTGGCTGCGCGGCGGCAGCGACGCCTGGCAAACCCTGCGCGCGGCGCGGGCGCCTTTCTGGATCGCCGCCATCCTCAGCGCGCTTGCTATGCTCGTCTTCATCGCGGCACTCAACACGACGACGGTGGCAAAGGTATCGCTGATCTATGCCTCGGTGCCGTTCGCGGCCGCCGTGCTCGCTTTCCTCATGCTCGGTGAACGGCCGAAGCTTTCAGCGATCGTCGCCAGCCTGCTGGCAGCACTCGGTATCGCGATCATGGTGGCGCCCAGCCTCAGCGCCGGCTCCGCCGGTCATTTCGACAGCAATCTCACCGGCGATGCGCTGGCGCTCCTCATGACCTTTCTCATGGCGCTGGTCACCGTGCATGTGCGCCGCTGGCCCGGCCTGCCGATGGTTGCGGTCGGCGCTTGCGCCTGTCTGCTGACGGCGCTGATGGCGCTTCCCTTCGCGACACCGGCCGCGGTCAGCGCGCATGACATGTTCTGGCTGGCGCTCTTCGGCCCGATCACATCCGGGATCGGCTTCGTCCTCTACGCCAAGGGCGCGCAGCGCCTTGCCGCGAGCGAGGCGGCCCTCCTCGGCGCCGTCGAGACGCCCCTCGGGCCGCTTTGGGTTTGGCTCATTTTCGGCGAAAGACCGGGAGCTGCGACGCTTCTAGGTGGCAGCCTCATCTTTGTCACATTGCTGCTCTATGTCTGGCGCGAAAATGCCATATCGGCGCCCAGATAATCGTGCACGTGTACAGCTAGCGCTGCTGCTGGGTGGTCAACACGGATTCTGTCGTGATTCAGGTAGAGATTGACGAAAAAGCATGACTGCCGACGCTTCAGTTATTCCTTACCGCATACCATGCTGTACGCGTTGCGACTGATTACCTGCAAATGATGGGGATACGATAATGGGCGAGCAATTAAGGCAGTTTCCGCGCAAGCCGGTGAGCAAGGGCGTCATTGCATCGATGATGCCGGGCGGGCGTGCCGCGCCCATCGTGCGCAATGTTCCGGCGCCGGCGGAGCCATCGGCTCAGCTTGCGCTGCGCAAGCTGGCTGCGCTCTATGCGCAAACGGCGGAGCGCCTGTTCGAGCGCATCTATGACACGCCTCGTGACCTGCGTGCGGCCCGCGCCATCAGCCGGCATCTCGAATGGGTCGGCGGGCGCGAACAGCTGCTGCGCGGATTCATCGCCGCTGGCGACGATGCGATGAGCTACATCTGTGCGACCGGCGATGGCCGCCGGCGCCTCGTCGGTCTCGTCGATCTCGCATCCCAAAAGCTTGCCGAGCCCGGCGGGCTTTCAGTCGCCCTCCATCTCCTTGAGCGTATTGACGAGGAATTGCGCCTGATCTGAAGACGTGCCTTACGGTCGATTGTAACCCTGTGACCCTTCGATAGGGACGGCCTCAACGCCGTCCCTTTTTTTCGCCGATTCTTTTGGATCAGTCGATATCGGCGATGACGGCGACATGGTCGGATGGCTGCGTCCAGCCGCGCATGTCCTTGAGGATCGTGGTGTGGCGCAGGCGCTTGGAGATGGCGGGCGTCACCCAGATATGGTCGAGCCGGCGGCCGCGATCATTCTTGGTCCAGTCGGGCGATCGATAGCTCCACCAGGAAAAGAGCTTGGTCGGCGGCGGCGTCACCTGGCGCACGGCATCGACCCATTGCCCCGCCTTCTGCACGGCATTGAGTTTCTCGACCTCGATCGGCGTGTGGCTGACGACGGAGAGCAGTTGCTTGTGCGACCACACATCCTCCTCCAGCGGCGCGATGTTGAGGTCGCCGACCAGGATCGCCTTGCCCTTCGCCGCAGCACCCGGCTTGGCATGGCCTTCGAAATGCGCCTTGAGCTCGTCGAGGAATTGCAGCTTGTGAGCGAACTTGTCGTTGCTGTCGGGATCAGGAATATCTCCGCCCGCCGGGATATAGAAATTGTGCAGCTCCACATCGCCCGACAGAACCACATGTGCGTGGCGGGCATCGCCTTTGAGGCACCAATTCGTCGGCTCCTGCACCTTGAACGGAATCTTCGACAGGATTGCGACGCCGTTATAGGCCTTCATGCCGTGGAAGTGCACATGCGGGAAACCCAGCGCCTTCACGTCATCGAGCGGAAAGAGCGAATCCTCGACCTTGATTTCCTGCAGGCAGATGACATCGGGACCTTCCTGCTGCGCCAGGCGGCGCAGGAGATCGATCCGCAGGCGCAGCGAATTGATGTTCCAGGTGGCGATACGCATGGGTGAATTGTCCGCTCGAGGAATGAAGCCCTTCGCATCGCATGCCGACTCGGCCAGCGTCCAGGCTCGGGAAAAATGTCGCTGGATGCGGCACGTGCGGGCGGGCCACACCTGTTGCACGCGTGCATAGTTCGGAAAAAGACAGGCCCAAAAACGTGAACGCCCGGTCAGGGGAGGACCGGGCGTTCGATACTCCGTTTTTCGCGGAGTCCGGTTACGGTGGGGGAGACCGCTTCCGGTGCTGGCGACAGTCATTGCGACTGCGCCAATCGCATGGAACTTAGATGATCCTGATACACCCGAATTCAAGGGGTGGGCTTCAGAAAGAATGCAATTCAGTCATGCAGCGCTGCATAACTCGGAAGTCTTTGGAATCGCCGCCGGAATCCAGACCTCACGCAGATATGATCAGCTTTTCGCGGCAGCGCTGCCGCGCCTGCCGGCGCCGCTTCAGGCCGCGGCACCCGCCGGACGCTTGATTCTGCCGCGCCGTTCGGCGGCATAGGAACGCACCGCGTCGCCGAACGCGCGGAAGAGCTTCATCGAATCTTCGTTCTCGATGCAGCGATATTCCGGGTGCCATTGCACGCCGAGCGCGAAACGCTTGCCTTCGACGCGGACCGCCTCGATCACCCCATCCGGGGCATGGCCTTCGACCACCAAGCCGTTGCCGAGCCTGTTGATTCCCTGCCAGTGCACGGAATTGATGGTGATCTCCTGCGCGCCGAGGATCTTGGCAAAGGAACTGCCAGGCTCCAGGTGCAGCTGGTGCGCGGGCTTGTAGATCTCGTCATAGGAGCCGTCGGCGCCGCGATGGTCGAGCTTGCCGGGCAGTTCGTGGACGCGGGTGTGGAGAGTCCCGCCCAGCGCCACGTTGAGTTCCTGAAAGCCGCGGCAGATGCAGAAGACCGGGATGTCGCGCAGGAGGGCGGCGCGGATCAGCGGCAAGGTGACCGCATCGCGGCCCGGATCCTGCGGGCTGTCGTCGCGGTCCGGATCGCCCTGGTAATGTTCGACGGCGATATTGCTGGGGCTGCCCGTGAAGAGCAGGCCGTCGACATGGTCGATGAGCGCGTCGGTCGGCAGCGCGGTGCCGAGTGCCGGGTAGGAGAGCGGATAGACCCCGGATCCTTCGATGAGGGCGGTCAGGTACTTCTCGCCGACCGTGTGATAGTTCTGGCCGTCGATATACTTGACGCACATCGGCACGCCGACGACGGGCGCGTCGGCGGGCAAAGTCTCACGAAGGCGATAGGGGCCGGGCTTGCTCATGATCCTGCTCAGTGGCTGGGGCTTGTGGATTGATCTTGTTCCGAATCTAACCAGGGGGCGCCTGCCCCACAACCCGCGCCGGGCGCGGGTCTCCCCCCAAAGCATTGCGGGGCCAAACGAAAAGGGCCCGCAAACGCGGGCCCTTTACCATTTCAGTCGCCGAGCGGTGCGGGTTAGGCAGCGGCCTTGGCGGCGGCCTTCTCGATGCGGCGCTTCAGGCGCTTCGCTTCGGCCGGCAGGTTCTTGTCCGCCGTCTTGGCCAGATAGGTATCCAGACCGCCATTGTGCTCGATCGAGCGCAGGGCGTGGGTGGTGAGCTTCAGGCGCACCTGGATGCCCAGCGTATCGGAAAGAAGCTTGGTTTCCTGCAGGTTGGGGAGGAAACGGCGCTTGGTCTTGTTGTTGGCATGGCTCACATTGTGACCGGTCTGCACGCCCTTGCCAGTGATGTCGCAACGCCGAGACATGGCGGAAATCCTTCTAGGTCAAGCACTTAATAAAAGAAATGAGACCGGAAAAAGAAGTCCGGCCGGCTCGGGGCGGTTTTTACGGCCTAAGCCCCCAATCGTCAAGGCGATTCCGGTGCCAGGGCGACCTGCGGCCGGGGCAGGCGCAGGGCCCAATAGACCCCCAGAAGGACCATCAGCCCGCCCAGCACAATGCCATAGGCTGGCACTTCGCCAAAAAAGAGGAAGCCTGCCAGGAAGGCCAGGGGCAGGCTCAGGAAGGAGCTGGCGGCCTTCACCCGGACCGGGGCGCGGCGCAGGACCGTGATGCCAAGAACGCCGTAGACCGTGCCGAAGACGGCGACGCCGAACATGTAGAGATGTGATAGCAGGGTCAGCGGCCGCCAATCCAGCGCGGCAAGGGGCGCCATCCCGATCGAGGTGGTGACCGACAGCCAAAACATCAGCGACAGGACCGGTTCCTCCCGCCCGATCGACCGGGTCGTCACCATCATCGTTCCCCAGGCCGTGGCGCCGAGCAGGGCGACAAGAACCGCCGGGTCCAGCCCCCAATCGCTGACCCCGGTGCCGTCGCTGGCGATCATCACGCCGATGCCGAGGATGGCAAGCGCGATGCCGAGAATGACAGGCGCGCTCACCCTTTCCTTCAGGAAGAAAGCCGCCAGGGTGAGCGCCACCAGGGGTTCCAGGAAGAAGATCGCGACGGTCAGTGACAGCGGCAGATGCGCCAGGGAATAATAAAGCGAGAAGCTGGCGACGAGGTTGAGCGCCGCGCGCAGAAGATAGACCGGCTGCAAAACGCGGCCGGGCTTCACCCGCATGATGAGCAGCACCGGGGCGAGCGTGGCAATGCCATAGATCCAGCGCAGCAGCGTGACCTGCGCCGGGCTGGCGTCAAAGGCCGCCGCCTTTGCCAGCACATCCATGCCGACGCCGGCCATGACGGCGGCTATCGCCATGGCGGACCCCAGGCCGGGGCGGATCGAATATTCCGACAGGGTGCCGGGCTTGCTCACGATTGACGGCTTCCTCTTTGCTTCAGCATCATGTCCCACATGCCAAGAAAAGCGATATCGCCGCAACCGCAAAAGAAATCATCCAGGCTCAGGAAAACTGAGCCTTCTCCGCAAGCGCCGCGCCATTTGCCGCCGCTCAATTCGCTCCGCGCTTTCAATGCCGCGGCCCGCAGACAGAGCTTTGCGGCGGCCGCGGCGGAACTCGGCATCTCGCCCGCAGCCATCAGCCGCCAGGTGCGGATTCTCGAGGAGACTGTCGGCGAAGCCATGTTCGCCCGGAATGCTCATGGCGTAACGCTGACCCGCGCCGGGGAGAAATGGCTTGCCGCGAGCGAGCGGGCCTTCGGCCTTCTGGCAAGCGCCCTGCCCGGGCAGGCGATGCCGGGGCGTCTTTCCCTCATTGTTTCGGCATCCTTTTATTTGCGCTGGCTGCTGCCGCGGCACCTGCGCCTGCTGGCCGATTTGCCGCGTGCCAAGGTGGACGTCACCATCGCCAGCGGGAACATCACCAGCGGCAATCAGCCGGCGCAAGCCGACGCCGATCTGGAGATCCGCTTCCACCGCCGATCCTTCGGCCCAGGCGCGCAGCCGGCATGGGAAGCGTCAAGCGAGTGCATCTTCGCGGATGAATCGATCCTCGTCGCGGCACCGTCCCTGCTGGGGCGCGCCAAGGTGCCGTTGCCGCCCTCGGCCCTGCGGCGCCTGCCGCTGATCCTCAACACGCCCGATGGCTGGGATTGGCAATCGCTCGCGGCGGCGCGCGGCCTCGGCGATCTGCCGCTGGGGCGGGCACTGCGCTGCGATCTCGATGATTCGGCAATCCAGGTGGCGCTGGCGGGCTTGGGGGTTGCCTTGGTCGAACGGCGCTTTGTCGCCGACGACCTTGCGGCGGGGCGCCTCGTCCAGCCCTTCGATCTGGCGCCCCTGTCGCTCGGCGAATACCGCCTGCACTGGCGGCCGGCACTCGGCCGCCGTGCCGCCCTCCTCGCTCTGAGGGCCCGGCTCAAAGAGGCAGTTGGCCCCGCCTTGTAGGTTCAGGCGATCCGCTTCTCGCCCCGGCCGGCCGTGCTGATGAGGCGGCCCAGGAATTGTTCGACCACGGATTTGAGCTCGCCGGCCTGGCCGGTGACAGAACCCGCCACTTCCAGCACATGGTTGGAGCGGGCGCCCGTCGTCTCGGCCGCCGCCTTCACGCCGGAGATGACCTCGGCCACTTCCTGCGTCTTGGCGCTGGCTTCGGTGACGTTGCAGACGATTTCCTGCGTTGCCGCCGATTGCTGGGTGACGGCGGCGAAGATGGCGCCGGTCGAGGCGTTCATGCCGTTGATGACTTCCGTGATTTCGGAAATCGCGTTGGCCGCTTCCTGCGCCGTTTTCTGCACGTCGGCGATCTGCGCTTCGATCTCGGCGGTCGCGTCGGTCGTCTGGTTGGCAAGGCTCTTGACCTCGGTCGCGACGACCGCGAAGCCC
>CAZUAL010000048.1:0-1851 GCA_964618305.1 uncultured Dongia sp.
GTCTGGCCGAGATCGACGGCCTCGCCGCCGTCACTGATCGTTCCCGGTTTGGCGGCGAGCAGATGCATGGGATTTAGGCGAGCGCCGCCGCGATGGCCGCGCGGTCGAGCCCTTTCAAGCCGATGATGACGAGGCGGCCCTTGCGCCCCTCATGCGCCTCCAGCGGCCGGTCGTAATAATGCTGCAGGCGGTTGCCCACACCTTGCAGCACCAGGCGCATATCCTTGTCCTTGACGGCGAGGAAGCCTTTGACGCGCAGGATGTCATGCGCCTCGATCGCGGGGACGAGTTTCGCCAGCAATTCCTGCGGATTGGCCAGCTCGCCGATCTCGACCTGGAAGCTCTCGAAATCGTCATGGTCGTGATCCTCGCCCTCAAGCTCATGATGCGAGGGACGCGCGTGAAGATCGTCTTCCGCCGCCGCATCCAGCCCTAAGAGCACGCGCGGATCGACCTCGCCGAAACGCGCCGTGATCATCTTCGCCGGGTGCTGCAATTCCTTGATGATATGGGCCTGCGCCGCTTCATGCTGGCCGCCCGTCATCTGATCGGCCTTGTTGACGATGATGAGGTCGGCGCAGTTTATCTGGTCTTCGAAGAGCTCGGCCAGCGGGCTTTCATGATCGAGCCCGTCATCCGATTTGCGCTGCTGGTCGACCGCCGCCGGATCGTCGGCAAAGCGCCCGGCGGCGACTGCGGGCCCGTCGACGACGGCGACGACGCCATCCACGGTGACGCGCGTGCGGATCTCCGGCCAGTTGAAGGCCTTGACCAGCGGCTTCGGCAAGGCGAGGCCCGATGTTTCGATGACGATATGGTCGGGCGGGCTCGCGCGGTCGAGGAGCGCCTTCATGGTGGGGAGGAAATCGTCGGCCACCGTGCAGCAGATGCAGCCGTTCGCCAGCTCGACGATATTCTCGTCCGGGCAGCCTTCGATCTTGCAGCCCTTCACGATCTCGCCGTCGACGCCGAGTTCGCCGAATTCGTTGATGATGAGCGCTAGGCGCTTGCCGCCGGCATTCTTCAAGAGATGCTGGATGAGGCTGGTCTTGCCCGCCCCGAGAAAGCCGGTGACGATGGTGGCTGGGATTTTTCCGACCGCTTTGGCGGGAGCGACTGACATCTCGTGATCCTTATCGGCTTTACTTCAGTATCAGCGGCAGGCCTGCCGCGACGAACAGCACATGGTCGGCCTTGGCCGCGATACGCTGGTTGAGGCGCCCCGCATGATCGCGGAAATCGCGCGCCAGTTTGTTGTCCGGCACGATGCCGAGCCCCACTTCGTTGGCGACCAGCACCAGCGGGCCGCCGCATTGGCCGAGCGCTGTTTCAAGCGCGTCGATCTCCGCCGGCACGTCTTTTTCCGCCAACAATACATTGGTGAGCCACAGCGTCAGGCAATCGACCAGGACCGCCGCCCCCTTCTCTGTTTCCGCCACGATTGTCCGGGCCAGCGCCAGCGGCTCCTCGACGAGGCGCCAATCTGGATCGCGCCGCGCCCGGTGGAGCTTCACCCGCTCCTCCATCTCAGCGTCGCGCACTTCGGCGGTGGCGATATAGGTGCGGGCGCCCGTATGCCGGTCGAGCACTTCCTCGGCATAGCGGCTTTTGCCTGAGCGCGCGCCGCCCAGGACCAGGGTGATCGCTGGAAGGGGGGTAATGAGACCGGTTAGGCCGGTGCCTGTAGACGTGCCGGATCGAGCCATGACAGCGCGAAACCTCCCACCGAGGTCGTTGTCGAAAATACGCGACCGCCGAGGTTTCCTGGCTCGACCAAGACTGCGGACAACCTTCCCAACCCGAAAGGGGCCAGTGGCGACGACATCCACAGCGCCCCATGCAAACAATAGG
>CAZUAL010000048.1:1861-15932 GCA_964618305.1 uncultured Dongia sp.
GGATTGAAGGCTTCTTGAGCCCCGGACCGGCTTCCCTCACTGCGGTCGCGGGCAACCTAGCGAAACGGCGCCGGTATTGCCACACCGAAAACCCACGGCGTCTGCGTCCCGGCGTTTATAGAATAGTTGAATTCGATACACGATATTGTGCGCACGGACGCCAAGTATTTACGGTCCGTTATTCATGATTTGCCAATCTGGCTCCATGTAATCTTGAATCATTTCAAGATTGCTGAGGGTCCGCTTTGCTAAGATGCGGGACCCCATTTCGACCGAGCCGTGACGAGCCGCGAGAGATCGACTGATGCCCTTGGAGCGCCCACAACATGCCGCTGCCGTGACACCTGAAGAGGTGTCGCTGCTTGAGGTCGTGGCGACTCCGATCGTCATCACGCATTTGGGCACGACGGAGATCCTCTATTCGAACCAGGCGGCGCGCGCTTTGTTCGAGCGGCCGATCGACTTCAATCCGGCGGCGGACGCCGAAAGAATTTATGCCGAGCCGTTGCAGCGGACAGAGCTGATCCGGCGCCTGAAGCAGCAGGGTGAGATCAG
Organism: uncultured Dongia sp.; assembly: GCA_964618305.1. Taxonomy (GTDB): domain Bacteria; phylum Pseudomonadota; class Alphaproteobacteria; order Dongiales; family Dongiaceae; genus Dongia. The sequence continues at coordinate 2,417 of CAZUAL010000048.1, forward strand.
CAGTTTTGAGATCGAATTCATCACCTTCAAGGGCAAACGCTTCTGGGGCTTGCTGTCCGGCCGAATAACGAATTTCGATGGTGAGCCGGCGGCGATATTCTCCGTGACCGACATAACGGTGCAGAAGGAGCGCGAGGTTCAGCTGGCGCAGGCAACCGAGCAGCTGCGCGTCCAGGCGGCGGCGACCGCGCAGCTCAACCGCGAACTCAAGAGCCAGCGGCAGGTGGCGATCACCGCGAGCCGCGCCAAGAGCGACTTTCTTGCGCGCATGAGCCATGAACTCCGCTCGCCCCTCAATGCCATTCTCGGTTTTTCCGAAGTGATCGCCGATCGCGTCTTCGGCGCCAACGCCACGGACCGGTACGAAGATTACGCCCGCAGCATCCACGATGCCGGCACGCACCTTCTTGAGCTCATCAACGACATTCTCGATCTTTCGAAGGTTGAGGCCGGCGAGCTGCATCTGACCCTGGAGCCGATTGAGCTCAAGGAACTGATCAAGAGTTCGGTGCAGCTGATGGCGCCAATGGCGGAAAAGCGCGGCATCCAACTCGTGGTCGATCTCGGCCGCTCGCCCCTGTCGCTTGTTGCCGACCGCCGGCGCTTGCGGCAGATGGTGATGAATCTCATCAGCAACGCGGTAAAGTTCACCCTTGCCGGTGGCACCGTGATGGTGACCGCCAATCAGGACATGGGGAACATCATCATCGAAGTGGCCGATTCCGGCATCGGCATGAATGCCGAACAGATCAAGGTCGCCCTGCAGCCCTTCGGCCAGGTGCCGACCGACAGTCCCTATGCCCAGGTCGGCACGGGGCTCGGCCTGCCAATCGTCGAATCCCTGGTGAAGCTGCACGGCGGCCGCATCGACATCCAATCGACGCCCAATGTCGGCACGACCGTGACGCTGACGATCCCGAAAGTCACCATGCCGGCTTGACCGGCGCTCTGGCCAATTCCTGACCACCACTTGCTCTCGCTCCAACCTCCCGGCAAGGTCGCCAGACCAGACCAGGGGAGAGAGATGGCATGAATGAGGCAAGGACGATCCTTGTGACCGGCGCCGCGTCAGGCATTGGCGCCGCCACGGCGCGGGCGTTGGCAAGACCCGGCAACCGCTTCCTGCTGCATACGAAGAGCAACAAGGCCGGCCTTGAGGCGGTCGCCGCGGAAATCGAGGCTGCCGGCGGCACCTGCGTGCTCGCTCTCGGTGACCTGGCCGATGCAGCCACCGGCAGCGGATTGGTTGCGCGCGCCGTCGACGCTTTCGGCGGGATTGACATCCTCGTCTCCAACGCCGGCTTTCCCTTGCGCCCCCGGATCGGGGCCTTGTCACGCCGCGAGTTCGACCACGCGCACGATGTCATCGCCGGCGCCTTCTTCGAACTGACCACGGCTGCCTTGCCGAGCGTCACGCAAGCCGGCCCGCGCGGGCGCATCGTCGCCGTCTCGACGCACAATGCGCACCTCTTCTTGCCCGGCTATCTCAATTTTCCGGCCTCCGCTTCCGCCAAGGCCGCTTTGGAGACGATGGTCAAATCCCTGGCGCTGCAATTGGCGCCGACAGGGGTCACCGTGAATGCGGTGGCGCCCGGCCTCATCGCCAAGGATAAATCGGCCGGCGAACAGACACTCTCAGCCGATGAATGGGAGAAGCTGAAGGCCCGGATCCCGATGGGCGACCTCGGCGCGCCTTCCGATGTTGCCGACTGCATCGCCTTCCTCTGTTCGGCCCAGGCCCGCTACATCACCGGGCAGATCCTGCACATCGATGGTGGCCTGGTGATCCGCTGATTTATTGACCTACTTGACCTGCAACCTGGATCTTGCGGCGAGCATCACTGCAAGGCGTAAGCGGCCTCGCGTAGACGGTCGTCCATTTCGGCGGCGGCATTGGGCGAGTTGCCTTCCGTCGTCATGGTGAAGACAACGTAGAAGCCGCCCTGACGCCGCTGAAAAGCCGAGAAATACATCATGGTCGACCGGCCGCCATCGCTGCAGCCGGCATAGGCGCGCGGCATATAGGCGCCGTGCGCGCGGGCCTCCATGTCGGTCTTGGCGACGAATTTGCCGGCACAATCCCCGGCCTTGCTCTTGGCCATGGCGCCGAGAATCCGCTCGGCCTCGCTCTTCTCTCCCTCCGGAATGACGAAGAGGCCCCCGATGAGATCCCGTTCATTCGTCCAGGCAGCCGCGAATTGCGCCGTGTCCGAGGTCAGCTCGGATGAGTCGGCCAGCACGTAGTCGGTGATCTGTGTGCGCTGCAGCAGGTTCTTCATCATATGCTGGGCTTCGATCCGGTAACCGTCCGAGGCCGGACCATATGTACCACCGGCCGGGTCGAAGGGATTGGCATCGGTGCCGACTTTTCCGCCGTCAGACGGGTTCGTGAATGGATTCGTCTTCGAAGCCGAGCGCATGCGCTTGTCCACGCAATCGAACAGGGCGAGAAGCCCCTTCGATGTGCCGTTGAGGCCGAAGGTGAAGAGTTGACCGGATGTGTCGATGTACAGCTTTCGTCCGTCGCGAAGCCTGTCGAACATGCCGCTACTGCCGTCGATCTCGATATGAACCCAATCGGCCGCTGATGCTTCGGCGACATAGCGCTTGGGTTTGTCGTTATCGACGCCGATGAGGACGTCGTACTTGTCGCCTTCCTTCAGGCGCCACGCCTCCCCGACCAGGCGAATGCCCCAATAATATTCGTCATCCAGATAAAAGATCAGGGATATGCCGTCGTCATATTCCGCACGCATCGTGCAATGGCTGAACTTGGTGCTGCCGTCATAGGAATAGGCCTGGATCAACCAGACCCCGACATATTCCTTGGCCAGGGGTTCGGCCTTGGCAGGGCCGGCCCAGAGGCTCGCGGCCAGGACCAGCAGCAGCGAAATCCTGCGGGTAATTGCATGCATCATCGTTGAATTCCGGCTTTGTTCTCCACGCCTAAAGATACACAATTGATCGCTCAACGCCACCTTTGCGTTTATCTTGACAAGGTGAATACCTTGGTACATATCTACCATTCGAAAGGCGGGTGATCGTGGAAACAATCGAACGGGTCCAGACCGGCGTGCGGATGGAAAAGCGTCTGCTCAAGGTCCTGAAAGCCTTGGCGGAGCTTTTGGACATGACCTTGGGCGACCTGCTTGAGGGGATGGCGCTCCACGCCTTTGAGGGCAAGGCGCCCTTTGCCCCTGAGACGCTGCGCCAGATCGCCGATCTGAAAAAGGTCTATGGCCTCACCCTCACCGCCGAGGCGAGCCACCGATTGAAAGAGGAGAACGAGGATGAACGATGATGCCTTCCTGGCGGCACTTGAATCCTGCCGCCTGTCACCGAGCGACTTCAACCATGAGGCGCATGTGCGCGCCGGCTATCTCTACCTGCGCCGCTTTGAATTCACGGAAGCGCTCGCCGCCATGCGCCGTGCCATCAACGCCTTCGCCGCGTCGATCGGCAAGAGCAGCCTCTATCACGAAACGATCACGACCGCCTTCATGATCCTGATCGCCGAGCGCTTGGCCGACTATCCGGAAGATGCCGATTGGCCATCATTTCTGAAGCGCAATGCCGATCTCGTCAGCGGCAATCCACTGCGGCGCCACTATTCGCCCGAGCGCCTCGCGACGCCGCTGGCGCGGCGCATCTTCCTGATGCCGGACCGCGCTGGCGGCACGGACAAGGCGGCCTAGTCGACGATTTCCCAGACCCGTTCCGGCGGACGGCACAAGACGGCCTTGGCGCCGCTTACCACGATCGGCCGCTCAATCAAGACGGGTTCACGGGCCATCTTCTCGATGAGTGCCGCGTCGGTGAGCTTCGCCACATCACCCAGTGCCTCATAAGCATCGCCCTTGCGGCGCAGGATGTCCGCGGGCTTTGCACCCATGGCGCTGAGGATTTTTTTCAGTGTTGCAGTATCGGGTGGTGTTTTCAGATACTCCACCACCTTGGGGGAATGTCCCTTCTCCTTCAGCCAGCCCAGAACTTTGCGCGACGTGCTGCAATTGGGGTTGTGGTAGATGGTGATGGGCATGTCTCAGTCTCGATGCTGTTCATGAATGTTGGCTGCCGCGAGGCACACCAACCTAGCGGGGCGAGCCTGACATTGCCAGAAACCCTGAACGATATTCGCAGCCGCGCCGACCTGGAACGCGATCCGCGCTTCGGTAAGCTGATGGCCTTTGTCGACACCCGCCGCAATGGCCGGCGCTGGTCGTCGCGCGCGAATATCGATCCGGCCGAAATTCCGGCCCTCCTGCCCAATCTGTGGCTGATCGAGATCGAGAGTGACAAGCGGCGCGCTGAAGATCCGTGCCTGCGCGTGCGCCTAGCCGGCACGCAGATCGAGCGCATCTACGGCAAGTCGCTCAACAAGACCTATCTCGAGAGCCTGGATTGGGGGAACCATAGCGGGCGCATCTTCAATTCGCTCAACCGCATGGCCGACGAGGGTATCGGCCATTATCTCGATGCCACCGCGATCATCCAGCCGCGGGTTTCACGCCGGGTGCGCCGCCTGGGCCTGCCCCTGTCCGACGATCAGGCGCGCGTATCGCACCTGCTGCTTCTGGCCTATTACGAGTTCCACACACATGCGCCGGAACGCTACGACGAATTCTGGATCGAGACGGAAGAGACTGGACGCGCGCCCTGAGGCGTCCTAAATCATCGGCCATGAAGCTGCTCTATTTTGCCTGGATCCGCACCAAGATCGGCCTGCCCGAGGAAGAGGTGGCTCTGCCCGGGCACATCGCAACCGTGGGCGATCTGGTCGACTGGTTGAGCGCGCGCGGCGGCAATTACGCGGCAGCACTCAAAGACAGGCGCGTGGTGAAGGTCGCCGTCAACCAGGAATATGTCGGCTGGGACCATCCGGTGAAGATTGGCGACGAAGTGGCGCTCTTTCCGCCGGTGACCGGTGGCTGAGATGATCCGCATCCGCGTGCAGAAAGACGATTTCAATGCCGGCGCGGAGCTCGCTGGATTGAGTGCCGGCAATACGCAGATCGGCGGCGTCGCAAGTTTCATCGGCCTGGTGCGCGATCTGGGCGGTGACGGCGGCAGCATGACGCTGGAGCATTATCCCGGCATGACGGAAAAGCAGCTCTCCGCGATCGCGGAAGAAGCGGCGCGGCGCTGGCCGCTCGATGCCTGCCTCATCATTCACCGCTTCGGCAAGCTGCTGCCCGGGGAGCAGATCGTGATGGTGGCGACCGCCTCGGCCCACCGCGAGGCAGCGCTTGAATCCTGCGCGTTTCTCATCGACTGGCTGAAGACGAAAGCGCCGTTCTGGAAGCTGGAGGATGATGGAAAGACACAGGCCTGGATCGAGGCCAAGGAAAGCGATGACGCGGCCGCCGCGCGCTGGTCGCGCTGAGTTTTCGCTTCGCCGAACTACTTCTTCTTCGCGCCGGCGCGCGTATCTTCCGTGACCAGCTTCATCAGGATGTTCCGCCAGCTGGGTGTGGGCGGCGTATAGCGCACATCGCAGCCCGAACCGTCATTCTTGATGACGACCCCATAGGTCGGCAGGCTGCGCTCCCAATCCTTCAGCGTGATGACGAAGGAGAATTCCACGCGCTGCCCAACAGCGATCCAATCCGGCATACCGCCGATCAGAACATCCTGGATGTTCATGTTGACGATCGGATGCGTCTTGCGATCGATCATCACATGCATGTTGTTCAAGGTCAGACGGGGAAGCGCCTGGGTATTGTGGGCCTGCATTCAGATACCTTTCCTGCACCCCGGCGAAAAGCCGAGGTGGCAATCGGCGTCAGACTGACGCAACTTGGTTAGGAAATGGTTTATTGTTCCTGCAGTGCAATGCGACTCTTGTCCTGACACTAGCGGCATTCGATCGCCGCAACAGGTGCGGCGCAAATGCAAACGGGGCGCCGTCATCCGGCGCCCCGTCAAGCTCCTGGCGCCAGAACGCGGCGCCTGACCCTTAGGCTTAGACAGCCTTCAGGTTTTCGGCCGAGCTCTTGCCGCGCTTCGGATCGTTCTGCACTTCGTACGAGACCTTCTGGCCATCGTTGAGAGTGCCGAGACCGGCGCGCTGCACGGCCGAGATGTGCACGAACACATCCGGACCACCGGATTCCGGCTGAATGAAGCCATAACCCTTGGTGTTGTTGAACCACTTCACGGTGCCGACGGGCATCGCTGTCCTCCATAGCATAGTTGGGTGGCGCAGCCCTTGCCGGGCGACGCATCAGACTGAGTCTCGAATTGACACGATCTGGGCACCCGAAGGCGTAGCAGGTCGGCAGAAACAAACAGAATGACAACCATAGGATAGAAATTCCGGAGCAAGACGCAAGGAGAAAGGCGACATTGGGTCGCGTAATTGTTCCTAACCATCTGAACAGGATGGATATAGGTCCCTAGCGATAGCGCCCGGAAAAGCTTGGCCGTCCATGTATCTCCTCTGTTCCCGCTTCTCCCCCCTTTGCCGGCAGCAATTCGAACGCGGATCGGGCGACGATCCGGCCATTGACCCGAACATCCACGGCCTGCGCGCCCGGGTAGTAGCGGCGGGTGGTGACGGGCTTCAGCGAATGCCGGCGATCGAGATGGCGCGTCTCGCCCGGCGCCAAATCCAGGACCGACCATTTGAATATCTTGGGGCGCAGCTCGCCCCGAGCCCCAAGATGATGGATGGCATAGTCGACGATCAGCCGCTCCGGCACCTTGCCGCCATTGGTAAGGTCGATGGCAAAGCCGAGGGCATCACCGATCGGCACGGATTGGCAATCGATCTTGAACGCCGCCGCCTGATCTGTGTCGCCGATCCCGCGCCCATCATTGAGAGCGCCCCGGGATGGCCCTGCTTCACCAGGTGCCGCAGGGCATGGCGCAGCAATTGGGCGCGCCCGGACCCCCGCTTATTCCAGTCCTTGAGGTAGCCCACCAGCCGGTCGGGATGGTCCTTGGCGATATCGTTGAGGCTGTTGGCGACCGACCGGCGCACGGCCTCGACCGGATCGTCGCGCAAGGCTTCAAGGATGGGAAAGAGCGGCGCCGGATCAGCCACGAGGTCCACCAGCCGCAATCCCCAGGGGAGCCGCGGCCGCGATCCTTCGCTGGCAAGGCGGCGGACACGCCAATCGGCATCGTCTGCCCATTGGCGCATCCGGCTGAGGATGCGCGCCGGATCCCGGGCGATGAACGGCCGCACATCGAATTCGGCCGAGAAATGCCGCGTCGTGCGCTCGAAATAGGCCATGGCACGTTCCGGATGATCGAGCCCCGCCAATGAAACGAAGCGGTGGCAGGCGAGTACACGGAAATGGCCGAAATCCGTGCCGTCACCTTGCGGCGGCGGCGCCCCCAGCGCCTTCTCGACGATTTTCACCGCGCGGGCGAAATCGGCAGGCAGCGACCGGACCATCTCCTGAGCGATGCGTTCGATTCCGGCCTTGAGTTCAAGCGCCGGAAGATCGGCCATGACGTTGCGACGAAAGGCAGCGGCTGGAAAGGATGGGCTGGCGGCGGCCAAGCAGGCCGCCAGCCAGTCGACAGCCGCCTTGTTGAATATCTCCTTGAGCGGTTCGGCCATCGTCAGGGCTGCGGGCCATAGGTGGCAAGACGGGCAAGATGCAGCACGCCGGCCCCTACCTGTTGATCCGGCGGCGCGTCGAAATGCATCAGGCTGAAATAGGCCGCGCAATGGCTGGATTTCATGGCCGCCTGCATGGCTGCGGCAGCGACTTCGTGCGATTCCCACCAGACCAGATCGACGAAATTGCGATCATCCCGCCGCAGCAATTCGCGCCGAACGAAGCCCTTTTGCGCCGCCAAAAACCCGGCCTGCATAGCGTCCGACGCCACCAGCAGCTCGGCCTCGGCCACATTGGCCCGCAGCCGGAAGGGGGCCCATTCGACAGCCTGTTCGTTCATCACATTCTCCATCTTCAAGCGGACCATTCCGCGTTGCCGGTGGAAGCTATTTGCAAATATGACATTTTACGGCGTAATTATGCCATGCCGAAAGCAAGCAGCAGCGCACGCATCGACCGCCTGGAAATGCTGACCGCCCTGTTGCGCGAGGGCCGCCTGTCGACAGGTGCAGAACTCGCGGCCGAACTTGGCGTCAGCGCCCGCACGGTGGCGCGCGACATTGCGCTTCTGCGGGACCGCGACCTGCCGATCGATGCCGATCGCGGCCGCGGCGGCGGGTTGCGCCTGAACCGGCACTGGGGCGTCGGCAACGTGCATTTCAACTACCGTGAGGCGATCGACCTGCTGCTGGGCCTCGCCATCGCCGAGCGGCTCGGTACGACCTTGTTCCTGAGCCAGACGCGGGCCGTTCGCGCCAAGCTGGCGGCGACCTTTGCCGTCGACCAGCGCGACAAGATCCGCCTGCTGCGCCGGCGCGTGCTGGTTGGAAAGCGCGCCTCGGACGCCGTGATGGAAGGCTTCGCGCCCGAGATGAAATGCGATGCCGGCACGATCCTGGAAGCTTTCTTCGACATGAAGCTGCTGGAGTTGCGCTATGCGGACCGGCAGCAGGCGCGCTCGCGGCGGATCGTGGAACCGCAATATCTCTTTCTCAACTGGCCGGTCTGGTACCTGCTCGGCTGGGACCATCTGCGCCAAGACGTGCGGTTCTTCCGGCTGGACAGGATCCGGCACGCCAAGGTCATGCGGGATCCCTTCAAGCTACGCGCGGAAGGCCTGTTTGAGGCCGCCATCCAGGGGGTGGCGCAGGCAATCTAGGCGCGCGGCCCCAGCTTCGGATCAGCGGTGCTTGAAAGCGGGCTTCCGCTTCTCGACGAAGGCCGCCATGCCTTCCTTCTGGTCTTCGGTGGCGAAAGCCGCGTGGAACAGGCGGCGCTCGAACTTGATGCCCTCGGCAAGGCTCGATTCGAAAGCCCGATTGACGCTTTCCTTGGCCATCAGGACGACGGGAAGTGAGAAAGAGGCGATCTTTTCGGCCGCCGTCAGCGCCTCGTCGAGGAGCTTTTCAGCCGGCACGACGCGCGCCGCAAGGCCGCTGCGCTCAGCCTCCGCAGCGTCCATCATCCGCCCGGTGAGCACCAGATCCATCGCCTTGGCCTTGCCCACCGCCCGGGTCAGGCGCTGGGTCCCGCCGGCACCGGGAATGATCCCCAGCGTGATTTCGGGCTGGCCGAACTTCGCATTTTCGGCCGCGATGATCATGTCGCACATCATGGCGATCTCGCACCCGCCGCCCAGGGCGAAACCGGCCACTGCCGCGATGACCGGCTTGCGGCAAAGCGCCACCCGCTCCCAGCCATTGGTGATGAAGTCAGACATCAGCACGTCGACGAAGCCGCGATCCTTCATCTCCTTGATGTCGGCGCCGGCAGCGAAGGCCTTTTCCGAACCGGTGAGGACGATGGCGCCGATGCCGGCGTCGCTCTCGAGATCGTCGAAGGCCTGACCCAGCTCCCGCACCAGTTCATCACAGAGCGCATTCAATGCCTGCGGGCGGTTGAGGCGGATGAGGCCGACCCGGCCCTTCTTTTCGAGCGTGATGGTGCCAAAGGTCGCAAGGGTGGCCATGACGGAATCCTGATCAGTTTTCTGAAGAAAGGGTGAAGGTTGCGGTGACCGGGCCGGCTTCGGGGCCGAGCACGTCGATCTTCAAGGTCTCGTTGCCGCGGCGCCAATTGCCCTCGTCCGTTTCGCTCCAGCCGAGTTGCGGCAAGGTATCGCCATAAAACCCATGGACGCTCGCGGCCGTTCCCGGGCCGCTCGCATAGGCGGTGACGACGCGCCCGACGGCGGAATCGAACACGGTCGACTTGTCCTTCTGCTCGACAAGCCCGCTGGGCAGCGGCAGATCGCTGATACCGCTGAGGTAGTCCGTCGCAAAGGCCTGTTGGCCGGCGGCGAGGAAGAAAAGAAAGAGCGCGAACAAGGCCGCAAACTGGCGCATCGGTAGCCTCCGCTGATGGGGCTCCTTTCTAGCGCGGTTGGCGCGGGGTCACAAGTTCACCCGATTTGGCGTTGAGATCGATTCCGAAATGGCTCCGGAAGGCCTTGGCGCCCGCCGGCGTGATCCGCACGGCGCGGCTGTCACGCACCGGCTCGATCCAATGCTGCGCAAAACAATGCCCGGCGAGCGCCGAACCGAAGGCCCCGGCAAGATGCGGCCGCCTTTCGCTCCAATCGAGGCAGGGGCGGCAGAAAATTCGGCTGCGTGGCCGGTTGCCGGGTGCAAGCGTGAGGCCAAGCTCCGATAGCGCCGCCTTGCCTTTCGGCGTGAGCTCGCCGGCATCATCGCCAAGAATCAGAAAGTCGCGCGCGATGAGCGCATCGGCGATGGCGACGCCGAGCCGCCCCGCCAGATGATCGTAACAGGTGCGCGCCAGGCGCATCGCCTCGTCCTTCGTCGTGCGCGGCTGATAGCGGCGGGGTGCGTCGATGGCGGCGAAAGTCATGATGCCTTCCAGCATCCGGCTCACAAGCGGCGACGCCAATCTGTAATAGCGGTGCCGCCCTTGCGCCACGACGCTGAGAAGCCGCGCCTCGACAAGCTTGCTAAGATGCGCGCTGGCAGTCGATGCGCCGATGCCGGCGACGAAGGCCAGTTCCGTTGCCGTGAGCGCACGGCCATCCATCAGCGCCGCCAGCATGTTGGCCCGCGCCGGATCGCCCACCAGGGCCGCAACTTCCGCCAAGTTTGAACCAAGCGTCATGGGGCAATCATAGAAAGGAGAGCCCGCCCCGCCAAGGCGCGACGCTTCGGCCGCGAGCGAAGCGTCGGCACGGGACAGGAGTGATGCAAGGCCGCATCCTGCTTCTTCGCATCGGAGGAAGAAATGATGACGATCTCTATCCGGCACGCGCGCTGCCGACAGGAAGAACCCCGGAACCTTCCGCTCCGCCTCTTGGGCTGGATAGCGGCCGCGCTGGAACGCAGCCGCCAGCGCCGGGCGCTCGGCACTTTGAGCGATCACCAGCTCAACGATATCGGCCTCACCCGCCGCGACGTCGCTGAGGAAGTGGCGAAGCCGTTCTGGCGGGTTTAGAGATAACGCCCTTCGCGCCGCGATCTGGCGCAGGCATTCCTCCTTGCGGCCTGACGAAGGGTCGCGGTCGCGTTTCTTTCCCTCGCTCGGGTCAGCGATTGCAGAGGCTTTTGATCCCCGCCAGAATCTTGCCGGCACCGTCGCGCACACAGGAATGGCCCGGATCTCCGGCGGGCAACGGCACACCGGGAGCCAGTTGGAATACGACGCTGTGGCCACCAGAAAGGCCCGCGGGAAACCGCGCAATCGGCTTCACTATTTCGAAGATGTAATCGCGGCTGGAACGCGGGACCAATCCCTGTTCAGTGATATCTATTTCCGTGGTGCTGGTTCCCGCGGGGCGCGGCACAATGGCGCCGTCGAGAATGAGCTGCAGCAGACCAGCTTCTTCCGGCAGAACATCATAGGTTTCGGCTTTCCCAGCGGCGATGGCGTCGGCGGCGTTGATGGCGACCGGCATTCCCGAACCGAAGCGCTGCAAGCTGTGCCAAAGCTGTTCCGGCACAGCCGCTGGCCGCTCCGGCTCGACCTCAGGCTTCACCTGCGTCTTGCCATCGGGCACCGAGACGCGCAGAAAAGCCTGCCCTGCCACGACATTGTCCGGGTCCCGGCCAAGCAGGTCGCGCAGCAATGCGCTCCGCGCTTGCGGATCTTTGCGTGTCGATTGCAGAAAGTCGCTTAGATCGCATTGCGGATCTTTGGCGAAAACGACTTGATCTGCGGCTAGTCCCACGACACCCGCCGCCGGCAGATCGTGCCGGTAGTGCGGAATCACGATGAAGCGTGCAACGCGATCGACCGCGCCGGTCAATCGCCAGATCATCGCGTCATCGGCGGCGGCGAGGATCCATAGCTTCTCGTCACCAGGCTGGACCGCGACCTCGCCAGACCAAGTGGTCTCGTTCCCGCCCGCGACGCTGGCGGTGACAAGATCGCGCCCGCGCTGGAAGCTGAGCAGGACGACGCGCTGGTCCTTCGGCGCCGGCGGCAAAGCGCAGCCCGCGATCATCGTGCGCTGGTGCTGACGCTTCGTCATGGCCTGGAGTTGCTCGGCCAGCATCTTCTGCTCCATGTCGCCGATCTCGCCGTCGCCATCGGTATCGAAACTGGCGAAGATCTTCTGCGATGCCGCCCGCACTTCGCGCAAGGTGACCGAACCATCGCCATCACTATCCATGGCAAGCATCGCTGCGGCGCGGTCGCCGCGTCGATCTTCGCGCGCCTCGACCGATATCGCCGCGGATTGGCGCATCTCATCGAAGGTAATGACACCATCGGTGTTCGCATCTGGCGCCATCGCGCGTTCGAGTTCCACGTTGATCTGCTGCGCGATGATCGCCTGATCCGCAGCGGTACCGCCGCGCTGACGCGATGCCTTGCTTTTCTCCATCTCGGCGCGGGTCACCGATCCGTCGCCGTCGAGGTCGGCGCGCAGCACGTCCTTGATCTTACTGGCGCGTGCTTCGGCCGCTTGGATCGCCGCCCTGTCAGCAATGACTTGCGCGTTCAACACGCCGTCGCTACCTGCGACATTGCGAAAATTGTTCACCATGCCAGCGGTGAACTCCTCGACCGACCCCTTGTTCATCAGGCCAAACAGGAATTCGACCGGTAGCGCATCGATCGCCGCCGCCGGTGCGGGTGATGCAGTTGGTTCCGGGGCTGGGCTGGTTTCCTGAGAGGCGACGGGAAGGGTTTGGAAAGCGAGAAGCGCGGAAATGACAAAAGCCGAGAAGGCGGGAATTCGCATAAATTTATCTCTTCTTATTAAGCACGCGCATAAAGCGTAGCATTGATGGCGATGCGATGCGAAGAAGAAACAGATTTGGGCCGCGCTCGACGGGTAGCCAGCGGGTTTGCCGCGCAGGCCAAGGAACAAGCCTGGGCCGGATGTGAAGCCGTTCACTGCCGGCGCTTTCGTTACCGGCTAGATCATTTGTCACTGGATCATTGCTCAACAGCCCCGGGCGAGGAGACGCAGCGCCGTCCATCACGTCACAGCAGCAAAACATCCGCCTCAAGGTCGCGGCCCGGTTCTCACCGCGCCTTGACGGAAGGCGGGGACCCGGCACCCATCCCGGCCGGGTCTCCGCCGGTCCCCCGCTTGCGGGAAATCCTGATCAGGGCTAGGTCTCGCCCATGCCTTATTTTCTGGTCATTTCAGCCGGCCTGATCATCGGTCTGGTCATGATTTTGGTGATTACCTGACCCGGGCGCCGTTGCTGCGCTGCGGAAGATCACATATTTTCAATTATTTTCAATAAGATAACGACTGGCAACCTAAGCCAACGCCGCGCTTTACTCCGGTGGGGGCCCGCTGATACATTCCGCCCGCCTTTCGACCCCCCGCAATAGGGATATCTGCGGCTTTGGGGAGGGGGTTTTTTGTCTTGGCGCGCCCTTTGGCGCTCTGCGGGCAAGAGCCTCCTGGAAAAGGAAAAATGGGTGGGCCCGACCGGGCATTCAAGAACCGGCGGGCAAAGATCACAGCGGGTCGAGTTCGG
>CAZUAL010000048.1:15942-17836 GCA_964618305.1 uncultured Dongia sp.
GATCCTTACCGGCAACAGCAACCGGCCACTGGCGGAGGCGATTTCGGCCTATCTCAATCTGCCGCTGATCAATGCCAGCGTCAGGCGCTTCTCGGACATGGAAGTGTTCGTCGAAATCAACGAGAACGTCCGCGGCGAGGATGTCTTCATCGTCCAGCCGACCTCCTTCCCGACCAACGACAATCTGATGGAATTGCTGGTGACGATCGATGCGTTGAAGCGCGGCTCCGCGCGCCGCATCACCGCCGTCATCCCCTATTACGGCTATGCGCGGCAGGACCGGAAATCCGGCCCCCGCACGCCGATCTCGGCGAAGCTCGTTGCGAACCTCATCACCACGGCCGGTGCCGACCGCGTTCTCACGGTCGATCTCCATGCCGGGCAGATCCAGGGCTTCTTCGATATTCCGACCGACAATCTCTTTGCCGCCCCGGTCCTCACCAAGGACATCAAGGAGCGCTTCGGCACCGGTGACAATCTGTGCATAGTGAGCCCCGACGTCGGCGGCGTGGTGCGCGCCCGTGCCTTCGCCAAGCGGCTCGATGCGGATCTCGCCATCGTCGACAAGCGCCGCGAGCGCGCCGGCGTTTCCGAAGTCATGAACATCATCGGCGACGTCGAGGGGAAGCGCTGCATCCTGGTCGACGACATCGTCGATTCCGCGGGCACGCTGTGCAACGCCGCCGTGGCCCTGAAGGAGAAAGGCGCCCTGTCGGTTGCGGCCTATGTGACCCATGGCGTGCTGTCCGGCGGTGCCGTCGCCCGCGTTTCGGCCTCGCCGCTCGAGAGCCTTGTCATCACCGATTCAATTCAGGCCACCGAAGCCGTGCGCGTATCGCAGACGGTGCGCCAGCTGACGATCGCGCCGCTTCTTGCCGAAGCCATGGCGCGCATCAGTGAAGAGAAATCGGTCTCGTCCCTGTTCGACTGAACAGGGTCACGCGACCGAAATCCGCCCGGCACCCCTGGAGGCCGGTCGGTCGGGATCCGGAATAGTCCGTATCCTGGAAACTGCGAACTGATAGGAGACAGAAATGTCCGCAGTTGAAACCGTAGCCGCGGAGCTTCGCGACCGCGCCGGGAAGGGGGCCGCCCGTGCGACTCGTCGAGCCGGTCGAATCCCCGCCGTCATCTATGGTGACAAGAAGGAAGCCACGCTTATTTCGCTGGATCCGAAGGCTATCGACAGACTCATCCACAAGAAGGCCTTCTTTGCCACCCTGCTCGACATCGAGCTGGCCGGCAAGAAGCACCGCGTCCTGCCGCGCGACGTGCAGCTCGACGTCGTCACCGACCGACCGCTGCACCTCGACTTTCAGCGCGTCGGCAAGGACACCAAGATCCACGTCAACGTGCCGGTCGTGGTCCGCAACGAAGCGGCCGCTCCGGGCATCAAGCGCGGTGGCGTCTTGAACCTGGTCCGCCACGAGATCGAGTTCATCTGCTCGCCCGACCACATCCCGCAGATGGTGGAAGTCGACCTCACCGGTCTCGATATCGGTGGCTCGATCCACATCAGCGCGGTGAAGCTGCCGGAAGGTGCGACGCCGAACGTGCGCGAGCGCGATTTCACGCTCGTCACCATCGGTGCGCCGTCGGGCATGAAGGCTGAAGCGGAAGCGGCTCCGGCCGCCGCTGCTGCCGCCGCTCCGGCCGCCGGTGCCGCCGCTCCGGCCAAGGGTGCCGCTGCCGCTGCCCCGGCCAAGGGGGCGGCTCCGGCCGCTGCCGCTGCGCCGAAGAAGAAGTAAGAAGCCGACATTCGTCGAAAATAGCGGGGCCCCTCGATGCGCCTTATCGTTGGATTGGGCAATCCGGGGCCCCGCTACGCCGACAACCGGCACAATATCGGTTTCCTGGCGGTGGACGAGATCGTCCGCCGCTATTCTTTTGGCCC
>CAZUAL010000049.1:0-17710 GCA_964618305.1 uncultured Dongia sp.
GCCGAACGTCTTGAAGCCCATCGATTCCAGGGCGACGTTGCCGGCAAGGATGATGAGATCGGCCCAGGAAATCTTGGCGCCGTACTTCTGCTTCACCGGCCAGATGAGGCGGCGGGCCTTGTCGAGGCTGACATTATCGGGCCAGGAATTCAGCGGCGCGAAGCGCTGCTGCCCGCCGCCGGCGCCACCCCGCCCGTCACCGATGCGGTAGGTGCCGGCACTGTGCCACGCCATGCGGACGAAGAGCGGGCCGTAATGGCCGAAATCCGCCGGCCACCAATCCTGCGAATCCGTCATCAGCGCGTGGAGATCGCGCTTCACCGCCGCGAGATCCAGGCTTTGGAACTCCCTGGCATAGTCAAAGCCCGTCCCCATCGGGTTGGAGCGCTCGGAATGCTGGTTAAGGATCTCGACCTTCAGCTGGTCCGGCCACCAATCCTTGTTCGAGGTCCCGCCCGTGGCGGCGTTGTGGAATGGACATTTGGCTGTTGTTTTGACGTCGCTCATGGCTGCGGCTCCTTGTCTTTCCGGTGCGTCTCAATGCGCCTGTCATCCTGAGCCTGTGGGCCGGGACAGTGAAACTGATAGTCCTGGACACAGTGATGGAGAAAATCGATCAGAGCGGCGAAGCGCTCCCTGCACAGCAAGAGCCAGGGAGTAGGAATGAGATCAGTGCTGCACGTGCGAGTAAGACTTTCGTCTGTGTTAACGCGCGTGCGCACTTAACCCAGCATTAAAGGAAGAGGGCGGAAGATAAATCCAAGCCCCTTCTTCATTCTCACCGAGTTGAACAGTCAATGCGCCGTCGACTGAGTGTCGCAAAAGCCGTACTTCTTTTCGGGCTTCTCATCGCCGGCGGTTTCGCCGCGATCCTCGTCACCTATTCGCTGGCCTTGTCGGAAGTCAAAGTCGGCGGCCCGCACTACCGGCAGATCGTGCTGGGCAAGGATCTCGTCGCCGATGTCCTGCCGCCGCCGGAATATGTGATCGAATCTTATCTTGAAGCGACGCTGGCGGTGAAGAACCCGGCAGCGCTGGCGCAGCACCGCGAGCGCATCGCCCAACTGAAGAAGGATTACGACGCCCGCCACGAATATTGGCTGGGCACGGTATATGATGCCGGCATCCGTGGCAAGCTCACCAAGGACAGCCATGACGAGGTGGTGAAATTCTATGCCGCGATCGACAAGCTCCTGCCGGCGATCGAGCAGGGCGATGCCGCCGCAACGGATGCCGCCTATACTGAGCTGAGTACCGCCTATCAGGCGCACCGCAAGGTGATCGAAGAGATCGTCGCGGCGGCGAATGCCGAGAACAGCAAAATCGAGGCAGAATCCAGCGCCGCCGACGATCATTACGTCATCATCATCTGGACGGTCGCGGCCATTGTCCTCGTCCTCATCGGTGGCGGCGTGACCGCGCTGGCCCTGGGTGTCATCAGGCCGATCATCCGAATGACCGGTACGATGACGGCGCTGGCCGAGGGACAGATCGATGTCGACATTCCATCATCCGGCCGCCAGGACGAAATCGGGGCGATGGCGCGAGCCGTTGAAATCTTCCGCGCCAACGCGCGGGAGAATGAGGCGCTGCGGCAGGCGCAGGAATCGGAGCGCAAGCGCGCCGACGACGCGCTGAAGAACGAGATGCTGCAGCTCACTGAGACGCTGGAGAACGAGGTCAACGAGACGGTCGGCGATATCTCGTCGCAGGCCAAGAAGCTCACCGACAATTCCAAGATGCTGTCGGCGACGGCGGCGGATCTCGGCCGCATGGCGGCGGAGGTCAACCGGCTGATCGATTCAACCACCCGCAATGTCGAGACCGTCGCCAGCGCCACCGAGGAGCTTGAGGCCTCGAGCCGCGCCATCTCCGCCCAGATCGACAATTCCAGCAAGCTCGCTGCAACCGCGCGCCAAGGTGCCGAAATCGCCAATACCGAGGTTGCAGGGCTCGCCCAGACGGCCTCGCATATCGGCAATGTGGTGACGATGATCCAGGAGATCGCCGCACGCACGCGCATGCTGGCGCTCAACGCCACCATCGAAGCCGCGCGGGCGGGCGAGATGGGCAAGGGCTTCGCCGTCGTCGCCGATGAAGTGAAAAGCCTTGCCCGGCAGACCGAGGAAGGGATTTCCCAGGTCAATGCCCAGGCCGAGGAGATCACGCAATCGACGTCCAAGGCGGTCGGCATCGTCGACAATGTGGCGGGCGGCATCCGCGACATCGACGCGGTGACGGTGGAGGTGGCGCGCGCCAGCGAGGAGCAGCGCGCAGCGACGGCCGAGATCATGCAAAGCGCCGGCGAAGCCGCGGCATCGACCCGCTCCGTCGCCGGCAATGTGGCGCGCATGCTGGAAGGGGTCGAAAGCGCCGAAAAGACGGCGGGGCAGGTCAATGATCTATCATCCCTGGTCAGCCGCGACATCGCCGCCTTGCAGCAGCGCCTTTACGTCATCCTGCGTTCATCGGTCGGCGGCAACCGGCGTGCATCCCCCCGCCGGACGGCTGCCATCGCCTTCCGCGGCGAATTCTCCGGCCAATCCGTCACCGGCTTCACCGGTGACGTTTCCGATGGCGGCGTCCTGGTCATCGCCGACAACAATGTGGCGCTGCGGCCCGGCGAGGGATCGTGCGAGCTCAAGGATGTCGGCCGCATCAAGGCGCGGATCATAAGCCAGGATCCGCTGGGGATTCATATCCAGTTCATCGATCCGACCCCGGATTTCGTCGCGGCGCTCAACCACAAGCTTGCCGATGTGATGAAGGAAGATGAGCCCTTCATGAACCTTGCCAACGACGTGGCGAAATCGGCATCCGCCGCGCTCGACCGGGCCATCGCCGACAGGACCATCAGCATCGAGGACCTGTTCGATGTCGATTACATGCCGATCGCCGGCACGGACCCGCAACAGGTGATGGCCAAGCACACCAATCTCGTCGAGCGCATGTTCCCGCCATTGATCGAGCCGCCGCTGGAAAAGAACAGCCGCATCGTCTTCTGCTGCATCATCGACCGCAAAGGCTATATCGCCGCCCACAACAAGAAATATTCGCATCCCCAGAAGCCGGGCGAGACGTTGTGGAACACGGCCAATTCCAGGAACCGCCGCATCTACACCGACCGCGCCGGCACGATGGCGGGCCGCACCACGCGCACCATCGTGCAGACCTATGCCCGTGACATGGGCGGCGGCAACTTCGTCGTGCTGAAGGAAATCGACGCGCCCATCAAGGCGGGTGATCGGCATTGGGGCGCGGTACGGATGGCCCTGAAACTGTCCTGAGACGCGCACCGGCTTGGATTGCGGCCAGCCGCGCCAGCGCCTATTTTGCCGGCATGATGAACACTCCCACTGACGATCTTGAAGGCTTCGGCCGCTTTTCCGCTTGGCTCGCGCAAGCGGCGCTGGGCGATACCGGCAGGAATGCGGATGGCACGCTCGACAACAATATCGGCGCGCTGCCGTTCAAGGATCTCTTCGGCGCCATTTGCGACCGCCTCAACGCCTGGATCGGGCCTTTCTCGCGCATATCGCTCGGCATGGAGGTGCTGCATCCCGAACTTTCCGGCGGCACGCTCTATTGGCGCGACGGCAAGGTGGAGCAGACCGATATCACCCGCGCCGGCTTCGTCGGCTTCGAGGATTATCTCAAGAGGCCGGTCTATGTGGTCGAACAGACCAACCGGCCGTGGCGCTGGCGAGCGGGCGATGCCGTGCCGGACATGCCGCTGATCCGCTCGCTGGCCGAGCAGGGTGTCACCGATTATTGCCTGCTGCCCCTGCCGGCCCAGGATACGAGCCGGACCAGCACCATGTCGTTCGCGACGAAGCGCACGGGCGGTTTCGCCCATTTGGGCGGGGCTGAAGATGGCTTGGCGCTCCTGCGGCGCGTTGCCTGGGCGGTGACACCCTTCGTTGAGCGCGTGCTGCTGCGGATCATCGCGCTCGACCTGCTGGATGCCTATGTCGGCAAGATCGCCGGCGCCCGCGTCTATGGCGGGCAGATCGAACGCGGTGCCGTGGTCCCCGTGGATGCCGCCATTCTGATGGCGGATCTGCGCGACTTCACCGGCCTCAGCGAAAAACTGGGCGACACCGAGACGGTCGATCTCCTCAACCGCTATTTCGATACGCTGGGCGAGGCCATCGCCGCCCATGACGGGCAGATCCTGAAATTCATCGGCGACGGCCTGCTGGCCGTTTTCCCCATCGCCGCGACCGCAGCGGCAAAGGATGTGGCAGAAGCGGCACTGTCGGCATCGATCCGCGCCCGCGCCAATCTGGCAAGGCTCAACGACACCTTGGCGGCGGAAGGAAAACAGCGGATCGATTTCGGCATCGGCCTGCACCAGGGCGGCGTCGCCTTCGGCAATATCGGTGCCGGCACGCGGCTCGACTTCACCGTGATCGGCACGGCGGTCAACACGGCGAGCCGCCTCCAGGATCTGACCAAGAAGCTCGGCCAGCCGATCCTCGCTTCCGCAGCCTTCCAGCAGGGGCTCGGCCGGCCGATGCGATCACTGGGCTTCCATGCGCTGCGCTGTGTGGCGGCGCCGATCGAGGTCTTTGCACCGGATTGACGAAATGGTACCCCAAAGGCGACTGAACCGGGCGAGCGGCCGCAACGTAAGAAGGCTGGCTATTTGCTGGAAGGAACTGCCGCCATGTCGGTCACGGTCATTTTCGGTGCAACCGGGGGAATAGGTTCCGCCTTGGCGCGGCGTCTGGCGGCGGCGGGCCGCGCGCTCCACCTGGTTGGCCGCGATCCGGCGGGATTGGCGGCCCTCGGCAAGGAATTGAATGCTGGAACCAGCCTGTGCGACGTCGACGATCCGGACCGTATCGCCGATGTTTTCTCGGCCCTCGGCGGGCCGGTCGACGGGCTGGTCTATGCGGTGGGTTCGATCGATCTCAAGCCGCTGTCGCGGCTAGAGCGGGCGACCTTTGATGCGGCCTACCGGCGGAATGCGCTGGGTGCGGCACTTGCCGCGCAGGCGGCCCTGCCGCATGTCACGGAAGGTGGGGCGATGCTCTTCTTCTCTAGCGTCGCCGTCGCGCAAGGCTTCCCCAACCACGCGGCGATCGCCATGGCCAAGGGCGCCGTCGAAGGCCTGACCCGTGCGCTCGCGGCCGAGCTTGCCCCGAAGATCCGGGTCAATTGCATCGCCCCGTCGCTGACGCGCACCAAGCTTGCCGCACCGCTCATCGCCAACGATCAGATGGCGCAGGCGATCGCCGCGCAACACCCGTTGCGGCGCCTGGGCGAGGCCGATGATATCGCTGCTCTTGGCGCCTTCCTGCTGTCGCCGGAGGCAAGCTGGATCACCGGTGAAGTCATTGGCGTCGATGGCGGCCGTGGCGCCATCAAGGGGAAGTGACGCCGGCGCACGCCTTCATTGCGGCTTTGCCGTCAGGCCGCGTTGAATTGGACGCAGGCGAGGATCACAAGCTCGATCGGCCCCGGCCCGCCGCGCGGCGCGAGATCGGGTATGAGCGGCAGCATCAGCCAGGAACATGAGCGCTGATTGTAATCCGCGTCGAATTGCGGGACGGCGCCCAGGCGCGGCGTCTTCTCGGCGGCGGTCAGCGCATATTGCTGTTCCCAATAGCCGGGTGAATCCGGGATGCGCAGATCTTCCAGCCAGCGCCCGGTGAAGTTGACGCCATAGCGCGTGACGAGCGCGGTGCCGGCGAGCCGATAGAAAAATCGCTTTGGCCCCGCATGCACTTCGATCAGGGCGACATTGGGAAGCCAAGGCCGCAGATCCTCGGCGCCGAAGGCCGATTGCACGGGCATCGCGTCGCCGCCGCGCTTCGCTTCCCAGAGCCTCAGCAAATGATCCAGCTTGGCAATCATCGCGCCCCGGTGGCAGACAGGAGTCAACCAACAATAGACTGGCCGCGGCATCTTTTGCGACAAGTATCGCGGGCCCTTTTGCAGCGGGGACTATTTCAACGCGGCATATCGAGTGCCGGATCGGCGCGCAGCCGTGCCGCCGCGTAATCGACGAAGGCCCGCACCCTTGCGCTTGCGCGGCGCCCTTCCGCATGCACCACCTGAACCGGGATCGGCGGCGGTTCGAAATCAGCGAGCAGCAAGTCGAGCTTTCCCTGCTTGAGCGGCCCCGCCACTTGATAGGAAAGCGCACGCACGATGCCGTAACCGGCGATCGCCGCATCGATGGCGGCTTCGTTGGCATTCATCATCAGGCGGCTGACGAGCGTCACGCGCTGCGCATCGCGCGCCCTGTCATCACGCCCGGTGCCGAAGGCCCATGTCTGCGGTGCGGCGGAGCTTGAAACGAAGATCATGTCATGCTGCATGAGATCCGCCGGCACCGCCGGGTGGCCGCGGCGCGCGAGATAGGAGGGTGCGGCGCAGACCACCCGCCGGATATGCCCGACCGGGGCCGACATCAGCGATGAATCCTGCATGGCGGCGATGCGGATGGCGACGTCGATCCCTTCCTCGATAATGTCGACGACGCGGTCGAGCATCAGGGTGCGGACGGCCACATCGGGAAAGAGGTCGAGGAAGCCGAGCACGATCGGCGTCACGTGAAGCCGCCCGAACATGACCGGTGCCGTCACCGACAGCGTGCCGCTGGGACGCAGATGGGCGCCCGTGGCCGAGGCTTCCGCCTCGTCGATCTCGGCAAGGATGCGGCGGCAATCGGCGAGATAGCGCTCCCCCGCCTCGGTCGGGCGGACGATGCGGGTCGTCCGGTGCAGCAGCAGAATCCCCAGCCGGGCTTCGAGCGCCGCCACCGCGCGGGTCACCGCCGGTGGCGACAGGCCAAGCTTGCGCGCGGCGCCGGCGAAACCGGCTCCTTCCGCCACCGCGACGAAGATCCGCATGCTTTGGTAACGATCCATATTATTCCAAATACTGGAATGGTGATGTTCAGATAATGAGCATTCTCTTCGCAGCAGGCAACGACCATCTTAGCTGTCAGTTCCACCCGCATCCGGAGAGACCCCCATGTCCCAACCTTCTAACCCCCAGCCTTCCAACTCCCAGCCTTCATCCCGGCCTTCGCAGCCCATCCGCCTTTACCGGTTTGCCCTGTCCGGTCATGCGCACAGGGCCGAGCTGTTCCTTGGCCTGCTCGGCTTGCCGGTGACGCTGATCGATGTCGACCTCACCAAGGGCGCGCAGCGTGAGCCCGCCTTCCTGGCCAAGAATCCCTTCGGCAAGGTGCCGGTGATCGAGGATGGCGACGTCACGATCGCCGACAGCAACGCCATCCTGGTCTATCTGGCCAACCGCTACGATCAAGGCGGTGCGTGGCTGCCCAAGGACCCTGCCCAGGCCGCCAGCGTGCAGCGTTGGCTGTCGGTGGCAGCCGGCGAGCTGGCCTATGGCCCGGCCCGCGCCCGCGTCGGGCTTCTGTTCAAGCGGCCGATCGACATCGCTGCCGCCCAGGAAGCCGCGCGCGCGCTTTTCGAACTGATGAATGCCGAGCTTGCCAAGGCGCCCTATCTCACCGGCCAGCGGCCGACCATCGCCGACATCGCACTCTACAGCTACACGGCGGTGGCGCCGGAAGGCGGGATCGATCTCGCGCCTTATCCCGCCATCCTTGCCTGGCTGAAGCGGATCGAAGCCTTGCCCGGCTTCGTCCCCATGCCGCGCACGCCGGCCCAATAGCAGCAATGGCCCGATAGCAAACAGGCCATCTCGAACGCCTATCTTCCACCAAATTGAATAGAGGGGGCAGCGATGCCGACCGGATCCGTTTTTCATGATGGCGAATTGACGCTCCAGCGCCTGGCCGGTGTGGCGGAAAAGGCCGCCATCTCCGGCCGGGTCGGCATCCGCCCCTTCATGCCCGAGCAGCACCGGCTGTTCTTTGCGCAGCTGCCATTCCTCATCGTCGGCAGCATCGATAAGGCCGGGCAGCCCACGGCCTCGATCCTGACCGGGGCACCCGGTTTCGTCGGCTCCCCCGACGAGGTGACGCTGACCATCGCGGCACGCGCGGGGGCCGATGATCCGCTTGCCGGAAACCTGCGGGAAGGCGCGCAGATCGGCATCCTCGGCATCGAGCCTCACACGCGGCGGCGCAACCGCGCCAACGGCCATGTCGGCAATCTGGGTCCCGATGGCTTCACGCTGCGGATCGAAGAGAGCTTCGGCAATTGCCCGCAATACATCCAGGCCCGCGACGTGACCGGCATCGACGCGGCAGGAGCGCCGGCGCCCATCAGCGAGGGCGCACTGCTGTCGCCGCGGGCCCACGACATCATCAGCCGGAGCGACACTTTCTTCATCGCCAGTGCCGCCAACAGGGAGGGACGGGTCGACGTTTCGCATCGCGGCGGGCTGCCGGGCTTCGTCTATATCGGCAGGGCGGATGGGGCGAGCGAGCTGCTCATCCCCGATTATCGCGGCAACAATTTCTTCAACACGCTTGGCAATATCCTCAGCCACAAGCTTGCCGGCCTGCTCTTCATCGATTTCGCCAGCGGCGATCTGCTGCAGCTTAATGTCGAGGCGGACGTCATCACGGATGAAGCGGCCTTGGCGGCGATCCAAGGCTTCGAACGATTGGGTGCGGCCCGTTTGCTGCGCTGCCGCATCAAGGACGGGTTGCTGCGTCCGGCCGCGCTGCCCTTCCGCTGGTCGGCACCTGAGCTTGCCGCGCAGCTGGCGCGGACCGGCACCTGGCGCGACTGATCACCGAAGGCGTCACCATTCCCGATCAGGCTTCTGGACAAGCGGGGCCCGGCCGACCCAGTATTGCAACATCGCTTTGCTATTGATCGGTCATTCAATCAATCCTGATGGGGGAAGGTCATGCGCCTGCGCTATTTGTTGCCGTTCGCGGCGGGTCTTGTGCTGCTGGGTTCGCCGGCATCGGCGGAGACGAAACTCACCATCATGAGCTTCAACATATGGGGTGGCGGCGCCAACGAACAGAAGCCGGTCGACGAGACCGTGGCGGCGATCAAGGCGGCGGGCGCCGACATCATCGGCATCCAGAAAACACGGCTTGAAGCGGATCCCTGCACCGCCGATGTCTGCCCGCCGGCGGGCGAGAGTGTGGCGAAGGCGATCGCCGAGAAGCTTGGCTATCATTATTACGACCAGACCCAGGTGAATGACGCGCTCTGGGCCAATGCCGTCATCAGTCGCTATCCGATCGGGGCCGCGACCCCGCACGATCTCGGCGTGCCGGTCGATGTCGACGGGCGCAAGGTCTGGGTCTTCAACATCCACCTCGACGATTCGCCCTATCAGCCCTATCAGCTGCTGAACATCGAGTATGGCGCCTTCCCCTTCATCAAGACCGAGGCGGAGGCCGTGAAGTTCGCGTCTGAGACGCGCGGGCCCGCCTTGAAGCTGCTCTTCGAGGACATGAAGGCGGCGGAGGGTGCTGATGCCACCTTCATCTTCGGTGATTTCAACGAGCCCTCGTTCCGCGACTGGACGGCGGAAACGGTGAAGGCCGGGCACAATCCGGTGCCGGTACGCTTCCCCACCACGGCGGCGATCGAGGAAGCGGGCTTTACCGACACGTTCCGCGCCTTCTTCCCCGATCCGGTGGCCAGGCCCGCCTATACCTGGACGCCCACCTCGGAGCCGACCGACCCCGAAGATCATCACGACCGCATCGATTTCGCCTTTGCGCGCGCCAAGGATCTGAAAGTGCTGAAAGCCGGCATCGTCGGCGAGAAAGCGCCGGAGGCGGATATCGTCGTGACCCCCTGGCCCTCGGACCATCGCGCCACGATGGCGGAAGTGAGCTTCTAAGCTTCCGCGTCCGGCGTGAAGTTCATGGCGACGCCGTTGATGCAGTAGCGCAGATAGGTGGGCGGCGGTCCGTCTTCGAAGACGTGGCCGAGATGGCTGCCGCAGGTCGCGCAATGCACTTCCGTCCGCACCATGAAATGCGATCGGTCGGTGCTGGTTTCGACCGAGCCCGGGACCGGATCGTTGAAGCTTGGCCAGCCGGTGCCGCTGTCGAACTTGGTGCCTGAGATGAAGAGCGGCTGGTCGCAGCCGGCGCAGGTGAAGCGGCCCGCGCGCTTTTCATAATTGAGCGCGCAGGAGCCCGGCCGTTCCGTGCCGTGGCCGCGCATCACATGATATTGCTCCGGCGTCAGGCGCGCGCGCCATTCGGCGTCGCTGCGGGTGACGGGATAGTTCTTCTCGGCCGCGTTCTTCTGCTGCATGGCAACCTCCGGTCTTCCCTAAATGGGCCGGGCGGCGCCTGAAAGCAAGATGGATGGAGCTGTCCCGAAAATGTTGCGGGCGCCTGATGGGGATGGCACCAGGCGCCCGCGATATGGAGCGGGGATGGGGACGGTTGGGTGACCCCGCTTCATGGAAAGAAACATAGGACCGCCCGGGCAAGACGTCTGTGATGCGGGTCACAATCCCTGCGGCACGGGGTTGGTTTTAATAAGATCGACAAAGGCCCGGAGCGGCGCCGGCATCAAGGTGCGGCCCGGATAGTAGAGATAGGGGCCCGAGAAATCGGGCAGCCAATCGGCGAGGACGGAAACGAGCCGGCCCGCTTTCAACCCGTCGGCCAGGAATTCCTCGAAGGTGCAGACGAAGCCGAGGCCGCTTTCCGCGGCGGCGACGGCCAGTTCGGTCGCATTGACGATGAGGGGGCCGGTGGGGTTGATCTTCACCCGCGCCCGTCCCTTCTCGAACTCCCATTGCGGGCTCATGCCGCTGGCGAAGCGGTGGCGGATCGCGGCATGGCCGACCAGTTCCTTGGGGTGGCGCGGTGTGCCGGCGCGCGCCAGATAGGCAGGTGCCGCCGCCAGTACGAAACGCTGCCGGCGCGGGCCGATCGGCAGGCGGATCATGTCCCGTTCCAGCGATTCATCGTAGCGGATGCCGGCATCGAAGCCTTCCGCCACCACGTCGATGAAAGTGTCGTTGGCGCGGACCTCGAGCACGATGCCGGGATTGGCGGCAAGGAAGGGGCCGACGATGGCCGGGAGCACATGCTTGGCAACGACGGTCGGCACATCGAGCTTCAGCCGGCCGGTGGGTGTCGCCCGGAAATCGTTGACGGCATCGAGCGCCGCGCCGACCTCGTTGAGCGCCGGCCGCAGCCGTTCGAGGAGGCGCTGCCCAGCCTCGGTCGGGGTCACACTGCGGGTCGTGCGGTTGAGGAGCCGCAGGTCCAGCGCCGCCTCGAGCCTTTGCAGGGCAGCGCTCAAGGAGGAAGGCGAGACATTGCGGAGCGCTGCCGCGCGGCGGAAGCTGCGCGCCTCGGCCACGGCGCGGAAGGCATCGAGATCGGCGAGATCAACTGGGTTCATGCGGCGATCTTCATTGTACGAAAATCCGGACAGGCTGTACTGATTGTAGCGGATTATCGAACGGCGACCCAGGCCCTATCTTCCCCGTCAGCAACAGCTGATGGAGATGGATCATGGAACAACGGAAATTGGGATCTGGCGCGGCCTCGGTTGAGGTCTCTGCCCTGGGCATTGGCTGCATGGCGATGTCCGGCATGTATGGGCCGAGCGACCGGGCGGAAGGGATCGCCACCATCCATGCCGCCCTCGAGGCCGGGGTGACGCTGCTCGACACCGGCGATTTCTATGGCATGGGCCATAACGAGATGCTGATCGGCGAGGCCTTGAAGGCGACGAGCAAGCGCGACAAGGCCATCGTCAGCGTGAAGTTCGGCGCCCTGCGCGGGCCGGACGGACAATGGCTGGGGCATGACGCGCGCCCGAAGGCGGTTAAGAATTTTCTGGCGCACTCGCTCAACCGGCTGGGGCTCGACCATATCGACATCTATCGGCCCGCGCGCCTTGACCCCGATGTGCCGATCGAGGAGACGATCGGCGCCATCGCCGAATTGGTGCAGGCCGGATATGTGCGAAAAATCGGCCTCTCCGAAGTGGGCGTCGAAACCATCCGCCGCGCCGCCAAGGTGCACCCGATCACCGACCTGCAGATCGAATATTCGCTGATCTCGCGCGGCATCGAGAGCGGCATCCTTGCCGCCTGCCGCGAGCTTGGAATCGGCATCACCGCCTATGGCGTGCTCTCGCGCGGGCTCATCAGCGGGCATTGGCAAAAAGGTTCCATCAACGGCGCCGGCGATTTCCGCGCCTACGCGCCGCGCTTCCAGGACGGCAATGTGGAGCGCAACCTGGAACTGGTCGAAAAGCTAAGGCGGATCGCAGCGGCGAAAGGTGCCAGTGTGGCGCAGCTTGCCATCGCCTGGGTCATTGCCAAGGGGGATGATATCGTGCCGCTCATCGGCGCCCGCCGCCGCGACCGGCTGGCCGAGGCCTTGGCCGCGCTCGACCTCAAGCTCAGCCCTGCCGAGATCGCCGAGATGGAGCACCTGGTCCCGAAAGATGCCGCCGCCGGGGAGCGCTATGCCCCCCAGCAGATGGCGATGCTGGACAGTGAACGCGTCTAGACCGACGATCATTTGACCCGGGAAAGATATCCCAGAGAGGGGCCAAATCACCGAGACGGCCGCCTATCATCTCATGTCGGCCACGGCAGCAAATCCGGGCGGCTTTGAGGAGGCGATCCGGTCCCTTTATGCGGAGGATTGGGACAAACCTTTCACTCTGATCCAGGACTGGCTGCACGATCTCTGCGAGCAAGCCAGAAAGCTTGCCTATCCGCCGACGGGAAGGCGACAAAGGACAGGTACCCGACATAGGGTGACGTTCGGAAGCACCTGATTTTGCCCGGATTTTCTTGCATTCCCGATAAGCTGTCCGCAAACTGTCAAAAAGGGCCCGAACCAGCCGAAGCGAGTTCATGATCCAGGCAGCGCGCGACACTGTTTTCATACAATCGAATCCGCAGCAATTGCTGGGTGCGAAGGTTGCCGCCTATGCGTTGAAGAAGCATTCGGCCAGGCCCGACAGTTTCGACGTCTACATCATGAACACGCCGGATTTCCCCTTCCTCGCATCGCGGGACGGGCAAACCTATCAGTGGGGCTCGAAGAAGCGGATCTGGCGCATGGACGATCTGCAATGCTTCACGCCGCTGCGGTTCATGCCGCCTGAGCTGCAGAATTTCAGCGGGCGCGCCGTCGTCATCGATCCCGATTGCTTTGCCGTCGGCGATGTGCGCGAGCTCTTCGACATGGACATGCAAGGTAAACCCATCTGGGCAGCAAAGCGCGGGTCCGCCAAGCACAACAATCGAATCTGGGCGAGTTCGGTCATGCTGCTCGATTGTGCCAAGCTCAAGCATTGGCGCGTGCGGGAACAGTTCGACGCTATGTTCGCCTTCGAGCACGATTATGTCGACTGGATCAATCTCAATTACGAACCGCAGGGTTCCATCGGCGAACTGCCGCGCATTTGGAACGACCTTGACCGGCTGACACCCGAGACGAAGATTCTGCACAATACGCGGCGCCGGACCCAGCCCTGGAAGGCCGGCTTGCCGGTGGATTTCACCGTGCGGCAGCGCGCCGGCGGAGTCTTTACCGGCAAGCACCTGCCGTGGTCGCGCGCGCTCACGAGCCCCGTTCGGGCCGAAGGTGTCTACAAGCTGCACCCCGACCCCAAGCAGGAAGAATTCTTCTTCACGCTGGTCAAGGAATGCGTTGAAGCCGGAACCATTACCCAGGACGAGATCGAAGACGCGATGAAAGCGGATTACATCCGTCACGACGCGCTCGATCTGGTCAAGGATCCGGGGCGGCGCGTGCGTCTTCCCGCATTGGCGTCGGCGGGTGCCGCGCTGCCGGCCAAGGCCAAAGGTCCGTCCAAATCTGCGGTACGCGAAGGCCGGGTGACGAACCTCTACCTCGCGGGTGTAGCCATATCTGTCGCACTCGCCTTGGGCGCTATCCTGGTAGCGCCGGAATCCGTGCAGACCTGGGCCATCGACAATGGCCCGCTTGACCGTGCTTCAGCTCTTTGTGGCCTGCTTTCCGTATTCCTCGCCGCCGGTGCGTTGGCGCTACGCGGGGCCAAGTGGCTGCAGGGACCTGTGCTTGCCGCCATGCTGATCGGCCTGGTTGGCTTCCTTAACGCCAAAGGCTCCATGGCCGGGCCGCTTCCTTACGAAATGAGCGAGCTGATCGGCGCCATTTTCGAGCCCGACAATCTGAGTGGTCATTCCTGGTCGGCAATTTCGATCACCGGCGTATTGGTGTTTTTCCTGGTCCATTCGCTGTGGCGGCTTCGTGCGAACGAAGGATCTGCCGGTGGGCCAATTCTTATCGTCTCTCTGCTCGTCGCCATTTCATCCCCGATTGCTGGCGATCTGGTCGGTGATCCCAGCACGCCTGCCCGCGCGCTGGTGGAAGTACTGGAATTCGCTTCTTCGGCCGGCTTCCTGCTTGCCTCCATCATGAGCCTTTTAGGCTGCCGCACCAACTCCGCGGCGCAAGGCAAAGGCGCCACGAAGTCATCCTGAGCAGCAACTCGGCACACGACGCGGGACAACCGCTACTGGGGCGCCTTCGCCAGTTTGTCGGTGCTATGGAGAAGCCAGCCTGGCGGCGTGCCTGGACAGGGCACCTCGCCATGGCTGCGCATGCTGGCGCGCTTGAGCGGATCGAGCGCGCTCTCGCCCAGCTGCCGGAGGATGCGTGGCAGGCGCTGTGCCAGAGCGCCTTGGGCCAAGTCGACCGCCGCCATCCCGCGCGCGGCTGGATTCAGGCTATCGACCGTTTCAACGAGGCCCGCGCCTTCCACCATCTCGGCCGCGTAGGCTGCAGCGACATCCGCTTTGCACCGGCGAGCGCTTCTGCGCGGGCGCCGGATCTGCTGGCGGAACTCGGCGGGGAGCGCGTCGCCTGCGAGGTGAAGACGCTGCACCTTGCGCCGAGGGCAACGGAGGCCGCAATCCGGCGCAAGATCGCCGCGCGCACCGCCGACGCGCTGGCACAGCTTCAGGCCGTCGAGGCCGAGCTGCGCATCCTCTATCTGATCGCCCCCGATCCGGGCCCCCTTGTGGCCGCGATCCTTGATGAATTGGCAGACGCGCTGGTCCCAGACGGCATTCAGCTGGTGCAGGATCGCGACCGCTAGGCCCAGTTCGCGACCCAGCCATCCTCCGGTGCCATCCTCCTCTACCGCCATTTTTAGCCGAATACGGTACAATTCCCCACAGTTGACGCGTTAAGAAGTTTCACCTTTGCTTAACCAAAGGTATAGAGACTGATTGTTTCCGCCGACTTTGCTTCTCTTTCGCGACACGGGAGTCTGAATGAGCGATAGCTGGGACATGTCCTTCCTTATCGACCAGGCCACTCGGATTCACGAGGCGCGGGGCAATTTCGGCAACCTAGCGACCAGTGCCGCGCGCCAGGCGGGCGGCAAGCTCGGCATGACGATGTTCCAGTCGAAGGCCGTTTCCGAGCGCAGCTTCGGCAAGATGACGAAGGAGCGCCGCGAGGAACTCGACAAGCGCATCGGCGAAGTGCTGGTCGAGGCGACGGATACGGGCATCGTCACCAAGCCCGATGCCGGCCAGTATGCCGTGCTGCACGGCGAGAGCGTGTCGCCGCAGCAGATTTCGGAGCGCATCGTCGCCGCCGCCGGCGAGATGGCGATCAGCGAGGAGGAACTCGGCCTCAGCAGCACGACCGAGACGCTTGGCGACAATGTCGAAGCGGAGGAGGTCGGGCGCATGATCCGCGACATGCGGCAGAAACTCGTCGCCCGCGCCACGCGCGAGCCGATCCCCGAGCGCGTCCAGTGGGGCGAGGCGCCGGAAGAATAATCGACGCTGCTCAAGAGCCTGATGAAGAAGATCCAGAAGTAGCGGCCGGGACCCGCGCAATCCCGCTCTTCCAAATTCAACCCGCAGATAGAAGATATCCCTCATGCGATTGTTCCAGGCGACCTTCGCGGTGCTGTGCGCCGCTTTCCTGCTGTCGGCGAGCGTGCCGGCGGCTTCGGCACAGGATACTGAGAAGAAGGCCGGGAAGATTTCCTGCGATGCTTTTCTGAAGGAAGGCTCGGCGCTGGCGCGGGACCTTCAGGCTTTCGACGACAAACCCCAGTGCGAGCGCAAATATCATCCGGGCGGAAAAGCCTATTATGAGAACTATTCCATCGGTGCCTTCCACCGCGCCGACAAGAACGCCAAAGTGCCGGAGCAGATCTGGGTCTTGATCTTTCGCGTCTTTGGTGGCGAGGAAGGCGATATGCCCCATTCCAGCTTCGCGAGCATCGACGGCTTGGAGAATGTGAAGAACCTGTCGGAGAATGTGCGCGCCGACATGCCGGGACTTAGAGGCTCGGTGCCGGCAACAACCTTCGAACTGCCCGGCTCCGGCATTGTCATCGTCTGTCTTGACGCCCAGACGGCCAATGGCGATGGCTCGCATTCGGCGGTCAGCCTCTGCCGCAGCGCCGGGAAGGGAGCAACCGAACCTGAGAGGCTGGCGCTTGCCGAGGACATGGCGCGGAAGGATCTGGCATCGATCAATCCCTGATCGACTGATCCTTCGCCGTCTTCACGCCCGCATGCCGTATTTGCGCAGGATTTCCTCGTAACGCGGCGTGGCCTTGAGCTGCCTGATCGCGGTGTCGAAGGCCGTCATGCTTTCGACGGCCGGCGAGCGTTTGGAGATGAGGAGGTTCCAGTCCACGTTCGCCATCGGCGTCGGCAACTCGACGATCTCTTCCGCCTCGGGCAGCGTCTTCAGGATCCAGTTGATCTGCGATGACATATCGACGATGACGTCACCGCGCCCGCGCAGCAGCAGCCGCACGGTGCCGGTGGTGCCGCTGGCATGTTCGGTGCGGATGCCGCGGCTTTCGACATTCTGCTTGATCCAGCCATTGCCGGTGATGGTGACGACGGTGACGTCGGCCTTGGCGAGATCGTCGAGCGAGCGCACTTCCCTGAGGCGCGCGAGCGCCGGATTATCGCGCCGAACGAACATCGTCACCGGCCCGCTTGTCAGTGGCTCCTGGCTTGCCACCGCATAGCGCAGTCGCGCTGGTGTCACCACCAGGCACATGCCGTCGACCTCACCGCTTTCAACTTCGAGCTGGACCCGCGGCAGGGGCAGGGCAATCGGGAGAAACGCATAGCCGGTGGTCTTGGCGACTTCCGCCATGAGGTCGACCGTGACGCCCTGGACATGATTGTCGGCTGCAATCCAGGAATTCGGCGGCGATTTGTCGGGATAGGCGATGCGCAGCTTTTTTTCCTGCGCGCGCACCAGGCGCGGCATGGCAAGAACGAAGGTTGCGCCACCAAGAAGGAAGCCCCGTCGCTTCATTTCCCCTGAACTCGCCGCACCAGAAATGGCGCTCTTGTTTCGCACTGCACGACATTTGGCAGCCCGTCCGGCGCCCCGCAATTGCCCGATCGGATCATGCGGCCATGCAATCCGTATACTGGCGAGGGGATCGTATCGTTTCCGTTAATTTCTGGGGCTGGTTGCCTCCAGGTGGCTGCGCCACCCGAAGCCCGTTAGGGCGGGAGGCATGGCGGAGAGAGTGGGATTCGAACCCACGATAGGTTTTACCCTATGCACGCTTTCCAAGCGTGTGCCTTAAGCCACTCGGCCATCTCTCCAACCCAGGGCCGGCTCCCATCGTGCTGGGGCGGCGCGCCGTGGCTGGCGCGGGGCGGAAACTAGCCAAGCGGCCCCTTCCTGGCAATAGCCGATCGCGGGCACGCCGGGAATCCCTTGATTGGCAAGGATAATGGCATTGATAAGGGTAGTGGCGGGGGCGCGGGGATTTTCGCCGATCCGTCGCTCGACCAAGCCCTCCCC
>CAZUAL010000050.1:0-17371 GCA_964618305.1 uncultured Dongia sp.
ATGGTGACGTCGCCGCTCGCCGCCGCGTTGCGCACGAAGAGCGTGGCGCCGTTTCCGGCCGTCGCGGCTGCGAGCAGATTGAGCGTTACACCGCCGGTGGTGAACTGGATTTCGCCGCCGCGATCGGACGCTACCATCGTATAGCTGGCCGACTTGGTCACAACGGGCAGGCTGACGCCGCCGCTCGCACCGCCGAACCAGCCGGGTGGTCCGGATACGCAGCGCCACACATTCCCGCCTTCGCTGCGGAAACGCGCCACGTCGCCGGCATTCACCGCGATATTCGTGGCACCCGGCAATATGAGACTGCCGGCATTGTGAGCAAGGGAGAGCGCCGCGGCGAAGCGCAACTCGACCTCAGCACCCGCCTCTTCGCCCGACCACAATGCCGCAATGCCGGTGCTGCCGGTCACCACGTGATAGCCACCGATTCCCGCATCACCCGGCTTCATCAATGTGGCTGCGCTCGCAATATCGCTGCCCTTGCGCCAAAGTGCCGCGAGCCCGAGCGGCGTCACCGCCTCGCTGCCCGTAAGGCCGCTGCGCGTCGTCGATGCGCTGGCATAGACCGTCGTGCCGGTGGGAAGTCTGCGGTTCTCAAGCCCGCTCAGATCGCTTTTCCAGCTCAGGAACCATCCTGCCTCCGGCTCCGGCAGGGTGACGCTTGCAACCTGGCTCGTCGGGCTCAGCGATGCCGAGCGCCCAACCTTGTCATCGAGCTCCTGGATCAGGGCCGTCAAACGATCGAGCGCGCGCTCATGGGTTTCCGCCGGAAACGGATCGTTGGGCGTATAGTCGACGAGCTGCGTGCGGCTGGTGCGGCGCGCGATCGTCCAGCTCTTGCCGGAAGCCGGAGCCACGACGGCCGTCACTGAGCCGCCGCCACCGTTGCCGCCGGCGACGCTATAGTCGCTGGTCAACGTCTTGAACGCTTCCGCGCCGCTTGCCAGGTCGCATTCGATCACGTCGATCTCGCTTGCGCCAAAGAAGCTGAATGGCACGGCAAAGCTCGTGGTAATGCCGTTCCCGGCATAGGTGATGCGGGAGAGGGTTGTCGATATCGTCATGTTCTGATCCTTTTGGGGGCCCGACCATCCTGGTGATCAGGGATCCGGCGGCTATGCTTCCAGGCGATAGCGTCTCTGCGCGGCTTCTTCGGCATCCACGAGTGAAGAAATGGCGGGCCGAATTTCCGGCTTTGCCAGTGGCAGCCAGGCGCCAAGACCAGTGCCCGCGATGAATTCGGCAAGTCGGCCACCGATATTCTCGCGGGATAGCGGCGCCATAAGCTGGGGCGAACCACCCAGTTGCTGGTAGAAGCCTTCCACCTGCTGTGACTTGTCGTCCAGCGCGTCCAACATGGGCGATAGGCCGATCAGGAACTGCTCGATCCTGCCGACAAGTTCGAGACGCTCAGATAGAAGGGTGGCGTAGCGCTCCAGCTTCGCCACGCGCGCGCGCTCCGCTTCCGCCCGCTCGGCCTCGGCGATCGCCAGCGCGCTGCTGCGCATCCCCGCTTCCAGCGCCTCGGCCTCTCTGGAAAGGGTCGCCGCCTCCCCCGCCAGTTCCGCCAGCTTGCGGCGTGCGGCAGCATCACCGCGCATTGCACGGAGGCTCACCGCTTCCCGCTGCTCGGCAACACGCTGCCTTGCAGCGCGATTGCCCTGTTGCTTTGCTTCCAGATCCTTGGCGCAGAGCTTCCATTCCGCGAGGCTCTGCGGCATCGCGGGTCGCTCATTGGCGGCGTTCATCTTGCCGCTCCCGGCGCGGAGCCCGCTTCGGCAATGGCTGCCAGCGTCCGAATGAGCCACGGATCATTGCCAAGGCCCGTTTCACCAAGAATCTCGGCTAGTTCCTCAGCGCCGCCGCAGCGATTGATCAGATCCTGGACCGCCGCGATCTTGCGCCCATAGCCATCGCCCCAATCCCGCGCCAGTTCCGCCTCAGCCCGCTCAGCCTGCATCGGATCAGCCGGATCCTTGCCGCAGAGTTTCCGGCAATAGGCATCGACAATGCCGCTCGCGACGCCCTGCGGCAGGCCGGCGCGATGGAACCATTGCCGTGCCTTTGCCTCCAGTTCAGCGTCGCGGTCCATGCCTGTAGGAACGCTGATCTGATAGGCCTCCGGATCGCGCGGTGCCTGCAGCAGGCTCGCGGCACCCGAATTGTCATACTGTGCCGGGATAAGCCGATCAAAGCCGGGCCCGTCAACTTTCTGCACCTGCCCGCGCGCGGCCAGTGCCGCCTTCATTGCTTCCTCAAGTGTCTTCGGCTGAATCATCTTGATTTCTCCATGTCTGCAAGTCTGATGAGATCGGCGCCAAGCGCGTTGTTCTCGCTGAACTGGTCGATCATTGATTGGCGGCGCCGGAAGCGGGCTTCCCGCTCCTTCGAGCGGGCCGCCTCGTCCTTGTCAAAACGCGCCCAGCGGGCTTCGATATCGTCGACCCGCGCCGCGTCGACGAGCATGTCGGTCGGCGATCCCTCGGTCGTGACACCGCCTTTGAGGACATTGACCCGGCGGCGCGCCTGCTCGCGGGCGGCCTTTTCACGCACCTGGCGCTCCTGCTCGATACCTTGTGCACGCGCCACCTCGGCTTCGCGTTTCAGCTCCTTGCTTTGATAGTTGCTGTCATTCTGATTGGCCGCCATCTTCGCGGCCGTGCCGACGATCGAGGTCACGGAGAGCGCCGCGGCTGTACTGCACATCTCATCCATCCATCGTTGTCAGTTGCGGTATCAGGGCGATCACGGTGCAGGGAAGCGGCTGTTCTTGCAGCACCGTCACCGTCGCCTGCGTCGACCACCCCTTCGGGAAGGCAACGAACTTGTCGCCGGTAAAGAGCGGCGGGCTCTGATCCATCGCCGTCGCCGCGGCGCGGAAAACGATGTCTTCCGTAGCGCCCAGCTCCGTCCCGACCCGCATGCCGAGACTGTTATTGAGCCGCACGATCACCCGATGCACCCGCCGGCTCTTCCCTTGCGCGGCGCCATCCATGCTGCCCGCCTCGATATCCATCGTGGTCAGGCGGCTGGTGAAGCCAAGACCGATATGCGCCCGTGCGGTTGGCCGCTCCAAGGTGACAGATCCGTCCGCCGCCACCACGCGATTGGGGTGCGTAGCACCATCGGCGAGGATGGTCACTGTTTCGCCGATGAGATGATCAAGACCCGCAATCACCGTCGCACACAGCGACCAGTCGGCAGCCGCGATCGCCTGCAGCGATGGAAACGCGGCATTGATCGTGGCTGCCACCTGCGTTGTGCTGTTGACCGAAATGATCGTCGCTCTGGCGACATAGTAGCCGGTGCCGGATGGAACCGGATAGGCGTGGCGGATTTCGCGCCCTATGTCGCCTGCCGAGAAGACAGCGGCGCTCGCCGTGAAGGTGACATTCGCCGCGCCCGCCGCCATTGCGCCGGCACCCGGCGTCAGGGTTGCGGCCTTCATTCCGTCAAAGGTGAGGCCGCCGTCGACGAAAAACGCCTCGCGCTTGTCAAAGGCATCCTCCGGCGAAAAGGCCGCAGCCATACGTTCGACCGAGCGGCGCACGGTGCCTTGAACGATACGCTCGACGGCAAGCCACGCCTCGTCCTGTCCATCACCGGGAATGCAGGTCACCGACAGAACCTTGGCCGATGTGCCGGCGATCTGGTGCCGGTGCCAGCCGACAACATCCTGGCCGCGCATATAGGTGAGACCCAGCAGCGCGCCATCCTGCCGGACCGCCCAGACAATCGACCAGGGCTCCGACTGATAGGCGATCTCCTTGACCCCCTTTTGCGTCAGATGCCGCGCGAGCAAGCTCAGTTCCGGCGAGTTGAAAGCGTCGTTCTCGAAACTGTAGGCCATTTCATAGAGCTTGCGCCCGGCCCGCTGCACATAGAGCACAGCGGCGCCAATCCGCTCCGGCCGGATGTCGGCGCTGCCGTTGGTCGTTTCTCGCCTGACCGTGACATTGCTCGGCGTCAGCGCTTCGTTGAGCGTACTGGCCGTCAGGTTGAATTCGCCACCCGTGGTCCCGAGCGCAAGCGACTTGCCGGCACTCATCCAGCGGATGGCGTTGACGCGATCATCGGCGATGGTGAAATTGAGCGCGTGATCGTCCTTCACTACGCTGTCGACGCCCGATGGTGAGAAGCTTTCATAGGCGCCGGAAACCGAGGCCCAGAGCGTCTGCGGTTGCAGCTTCGAATTGGCGAGGAACAATCGCTCCTCGTGGAACGTCACTGTGCTCGGCCAGCCGGTACCGATCGACCAGGCGCCGAGGCGCCAGCTCGTGACGGCACCCGTTCCGCCGAAGGCACTCTTGATATCGATCTTCACCTGGGTCGCGCTGGTGAAGCCGACGATCTTCGCCCAGCCCCAGCTGCTCGTGTGCTTGATCCTGACCAGCCGGCCGACATCGTTCGCACTGAAAAGGCTCGCTGATGCCGTCAGCGTCACGTTGGTGCCGCTCGCCGCCGCCGGCGTCAGGGTCGTTGCCGTGACATTCTCTTCGAGATAGGGGCCATCCTGAAAGTCGATGGCGGCAAGCGACCAATTCGTGTGGCCGGAACGGGCAAGCTTGTAGGGCGGAAAGTTCGGATGGACGAGATAGAGAACATCGGCAGACTGCGCCCATTTGAGGCCCGCAAGGTCGCCGATACCATAGGGCGTTGCGATCTCATAGGCAACGCCCGGCGCGGTTTCGATCCGTCCGCCATTCATGTAGAAGCGGAAATAGCTGGCGCCCGCCTCGATGACATAAGCCTGCTCGGTGGAGAACTCGAACGGCAACAGGCGCACCACACCGTCGCCTTTCGTCGGTGCGATGAATTTGGTGCCTGGCCGCCGTGTTGCCGGACCCTGCGCCAGGAGAACGAAATTCTCGATCCGCCGGCAGGCGTTGCGGTATTTGTCGAGATCGATGCGGCCGTAGAGTTCCGGCGACCATTCACCGCCATTGAATGTGGAAAGCAGATGCGAAGCGCGCGTCATGTCGGTCAGCCCCGCGCCGAAAGCCAGGCGTCGACGACCAACTCGCTCGCCCCGCCCTCCTGCGCATCGACGGCCTTGGCTTCAGCCAGGATCGCGCGCAGATAGTCCCGCGCGGCGTCGATACGCGATCCGCTCTCGGTGAGATTACCGGCAAGATGCACAGCCAGTTTGGCGGCAACCGCCTCGGCAAGAAGCGGGTCATAGCTTGCCACGTCGACGATGCGCCCGATGTAAAGGATGTCGAGCGGTGCCGCATAATCGGCCAGTACGCGCCGTCCTTCCAGGCGGAAATCCGTGCCGTTATCGACCTCCAGAAGACGCAGGCAGAAGGCGGGCTCCGGCCCCTGCGGCAGCTGGTATTGATAGAGATAGCCCCAGGCCGGCGGCTCGCTCAGGCTCGGCAATCGCGCACGGCGCAAGGCAGCGTTCCAGGGATAGAGCCGCAGCACTGAATCAGCGCTGGGCTCGAAATTGCGCTGGCAAAGATTGGCCGCCTTCGATCCATCCTCCAGCGAGGTGATCGGATCGGCGCCAAGAAGGTCCAGCGCGCGGTTGCAGATCGAAACGGTCGAGATGGCCATGATGGGTCAAACTCCAATTTTCACGCGGGCAGTCGGGTTGGCGGGCGGCGACTGCCCGCGTGATCACCTCAATCCAGCGTGTAGAACAGCATCACGCGGAGCGTACCGCTGGCGGGGAGAGCCGCGGCGCCGATGGTGAGGAAGACGATTTCCTCGGCCGTGAGCGCTTCACCCGCAACGGCGGCCGGCGCGAACAAGGTCGGCGTATCGATCGCGGTGAAGGCCGCGCCGGCCCGGTACTTTCCGGTATTGCCGGCGATGCCGACGGCAAGCGTCGAGGAACCGAGTGACACGCTGCTGTTGAGGATGCCGTAAAGCACGCGCGCACCCTTGGGCAGGCGCGCCACTTCGACGATGTCGGTCGTCGGCTGTGCCGCGAGCACGACCTTTTCATTGAACACGCGCACGCGGCCGTGAATGTCGCCGGCCATCGGCAGATCGACCGGCAGCGTGTTGCGCAGGCGCCCCATCTGGGTGCCGTATTGAGTAGCCATGTTTTTCTCCTGGAAAGTTTCAGTTTGCAAACCAGGCGCGGGTCGTAGGGTTGGAGTGGCGGCTGCGACCCGCGCCTGAACTCAGGCAACCGTCCCGATTTCGACGATGCCTTCCTCTTCCATGCGCGTGGCGCCGACCGACATCGCGCAATAGACCTGGGTGGCGTAGGACTTGTCGGGCCGTTCGGTCACCTTCACCTTCGGCGTCTGGCCGATGGCGAGCAGCAGGGCCGACTGGCGCCAGGCCAGGCAGGCACGGTCGCTGCTGGCATTGAGGCCCAGGCGCTGCGTGCGGATGAACTTGAAGCCGAGGAAGGTGTCGATCTGCCCGGCCGCCAGTGCCTTCACCGTGTTGTAGTCCGACGAGGTCACCTGCGTGCTCGAAAGCAGCACGGTGATATCCTTGGCGGGACACGCGATATAACGCGGCTCGTCGGGATCGTTCTCAGCCGCATCCAGCACTTCCTTGGCGGCCAGCAGCTTGGCCAAGGTCAGGCCGGTGGCGGCGGCGGCGATCTTTTGCCCCGCGGGCAGGGTCACCGCGTTCTGCCCGGTCTTGCCGGTGCGCGCCGTGCCGTTGGCGGCGGCGATGATCACATCGTCCATGGCCCGGCCCAGCGCATGCGCCGCGGCCTGGGAATAGGCGCTGGTCGGATCGGTCAGCGTCTTCACCTGGTCGAGGCGGTCGATGATATCGGAGTATTCGTAATCCTCCAGCATCACCTGGCGCCGTGCGTGCGGCGTTTCGGTGAGCGGCGTATCGGCATGGCGCGACTGGCGCTTCACGGCGCTGCCGGCGCCGATCTGGTCGAAATAGGCGATTTCGCCTTCGACCACTTCCTGGCGCACCGCATCCTTGAGGCGGCTGCCCTTCTGCTGCACCAGCAGCATGATGTTGGCACTGTAGAGGTTGTTGAACGCAACCTGGATCTGCGAGGACATGGGTCCACGTTTCCTTTCGTCTCTGATTGTCGGGGGTCGAACGAGTTCAGTCGGCGAGGTTGCCCCGCAGCGCCGAAAGCAAGGCAGCGGCCATGCCAACCCGCCGCGGACGGCAGGGTTGGGGTGGCGGCTGTCGCCCGCGGCGCATGAAGGACCTCTAACCTCGGTGCTGGCGCGCACCGTGACGCGGCCGTCTTTCCGAGCCGTCAGCCGGGCCGCACGGATCGCGCGGTTCTCCGGGCTTCTGGTGTGGCCGCCTAGCGGTTGCCGTAGGCGATGGAGAACAGATCCTCCATCCGCTTCACCGTCGCGGCATGATCGGGATGTGTCTTGTTGACGTAAGGGTGCTTCGCGTCGCCCTTGGCCGCCTGCTGCAGCTTCGCGATCTCGCCCAGCGCTTCAGCGGGCGAGCGGGGATTGCCGAGCTTGGCATCGCCGCGGGCGGTGATGCTGTCCTCGGCAAGGGCGCGCCCCGCCTTGGCGAGGAAATCCATCAGCGTCCCGTCGCCGAGCTGCTCGGCGACCTTGTCGAAATCCTCTCCGCTTTCAAAAAAGCTGCCATAGGCGCGCCGGGCAGCGGCCAGATTGCGCGCATAGGCCGGGCCCCAATGAGCCTTGAGGTCGAAGCCAGGCTCGGCCTGCTCCTGATCAGGTGCGGCTTCCGGCATCGGCGCGAAACGCGCCAGGAAAGCATCATGGAGCTTTTCCGCCTGCCCTTGGCTGAGGCCCAGTTCGAAGGCGGTGGCGCGGAACCAATCGGCATCCGGCACCGAATAGGCCATGCCGGCCGGTGGCTCCAGCCGATAGTCGGCGGCATCCTTCGGCCGGCCCAGCTTCTCCCAGACCGGCGCCCAGGCTTCCGGCCCCGCATCCTTGGACGGCATGGCGAGGCGTTCCCCGCCAACCAGCTTTTCGAGATTCTGGTAGGAGCTCAGCACATCCTTGGCCGAGCGCCAGCCTTTCTGCTGCACCAGGGCGCGCAGGTTCTCATCGAGCCCGCCCTGCCAAGCGGCATCCGGCGCATTCTCATCCGGGGCGGAACGCTCACTTTTCTTCATCTCAGCGATCATGGATTACCTCTTCGACCAAGTCGGCAAAATCGAGCGGTGTCACGCCGCTCATTTCGGCAATGTGCAGGAAGACGTCGCGCGCCCCTTCATTGAAGGCGGTCTGATGGGGATCACCGGCCACGAAGCTGCTTTGGCCCGCGCGGCAATAATGCGCGAGATCGCCGAGCACGAGCCGTCCCAGCTCATCCGACGCAAAGAGCGCGCGGTACGCCGCCGCCACCCGCCGCGCCCGGGTGCGGCCATGAAGCCGCAGCAGCCAGCCCAATCCCGGCTTCATGAGGCACCTTCCGGTGCGCCGCCGGAAAGCATCGCGCCAAGATCGCCCAAGCCTGCCATGGCTTCGGGAAGCGCGCCGCCCATGCCTGATGCAAGGCCTGCCTCTGGGCCGGCCTGCGCCTTCAAGGCTTCCTTTCGCACCTTCTTCACCGCATCCGCCGTGCGCAGCAGATTGTTCGGCACGCCGAACGATTGCGCGAGCAGGCGCGCCGCCGCGTCGGCATCGATATTGTCGTAGATCTCCGGCTTGATGGCGCCCAAGGGGGCAAGCGATTCCAGCGCCCGCACGATGGCGGCCCCTTCGCCGGCCCGCTGTGCGCGCGCCAGGGGCGAGACATATTCGATGCGGATGCCGCTCCGCTCCAGCTGCTTGGGCACGCGGGGCAGAAGACCGGCGCGTCGCATGATGCCGAACTGGCGGCGGATCAACGGATCGAGGAACTCCGCCTGGATGCGGCCCAGATGCGGCCCCATCAGCCGAAGCTTCTCCTCCTGCCGTGCCAGTACTTCGGTCGCCGTCTGGTTTGGCTGCTGCACCATCATGAGGAGCGAGAAATAGAAAGCCTGCCGCACGGCCTCCCGCCGCTGCTCCTCGAGCTCCAGCCCCAACCCCACATTGCCGCCGGCATGCAGCGGTTCGTAGCGGCGCCGGCCGCTTTCATCGAGGCCGCCATAGATGATACCGCCGGGATGGGTCCGCAGCCCTCTCACCGCCACTTCGTCCACGGCGAGGAGCGGCGGATCGACCGCCTTCTGCGCGGCGACGATCGTGGTCTTGGACATGGCGTTGAGCATCTTGACGTCGGGCAGCGCCAGCATCGTCGGGCTGTCGCCATAGAGCCCGCGCGAAGCGGTCGACCAGCGCGGCACCTGGTAGGGGAAATCGTGATAACCCCCTTCCGACAGGAGCTTCCGGTTCTCGACATCGACGTAGAAGGAGGCAAACTCCATACCCTTCGCATCAAGCCGCCCCGCGGCCACATCCTCGCGCGGCATCACCGCATGCAGAAAGGTGAAGCGCCGGTCGGGCTCTTTTTCCACCGCGCGGATGAGGCTCGGGTGGCACGCATCGCCCCAGCGCCGGTGCGCCTGGCGCGCCGTGAAGGTGAAACGGCGGAAGAGTGTGTCCACTTCGTCGCGCTCATTCTCGGCGATGAAGCATTCGGCAAGGTGCCGGCAGGAATAATGCACCCGCCCCGTCGCCTGATCTTCCTCGGAATAGAAGACGCCCGTCCCGAAGGTGACGAGATCGGCATAGAGTTCCATGACGCGGGCATAGAAGCGCTGGCCGTTGCCGGCGAAGGACGCCTGCATGCGCCGCGTCACCTCGTCGAGCCATTCCTTGGTCTCCTGCGGCTCGTCGCCTTCGGCGAGGTCGGAGCGCAGGGTGAACCAATCGTTGGCGGCATTGGTGATGAGCCCCCAGAGGCCCGCGGCCAGATTGTCGGCGGCAAGGCCGGCCGTGGCATCGAAAACCTTCTGCGTGCGTTTGTCGCCGGCTACACGCTGCATGGTGAAGTCCGCACGCAAGGGCTTCATCAGCTCGGCGATCTCCTGCCACAGCTGGTCGAGCGTCGCCCGCTCGGCGGCAAGATGCTCCTGCCGCCGGATGAGATCGTCAGCGATCTGGATCATCGATCGGTCCTTGAATGATGTTGAATGCGGGCGTCGCTCAGGAGCCGAGCAGGTTCTTCTGCGCCGCCGGGGCCTGCCCCAGCATCGAGCGCTCCGGCGTCAGGATCGTGGCGCGGCGGCCATAGAGGGTACGCAGGCGGCGCAGTTCCTTTTCCGCCGCTTCATCGGCCGCCATGTCCGTGGTCTGCGGGACGGACGTGCTGGTCGTGGTCGTGGCCGGCGCATGCCGGCGGCGTTTCGGTGTCGCGCACATCTTTCTCTCCATAGATGACGAAGGTGATGAATTCCTCGCCGCCCTTGCCAAAGGCGGGATGCCGGCATTCGATCCGGCCGCCGAGATGCGTCAGCCAGCGGTGGGCGTCATGATGGTGGGCGGCGGATTTGCACTCGCCGCGCCGCAGGCCCAGTTCCATCAGCGCCGGCCGCAGGTGGCGCCTGGCAAACTTCGTGGTCTCCTTGGCCACTTTCGGCCATTCGTCGGTGGCGAACATCCAGAGCGACCAGAGGCCCGGCCACATTTCGGTGGCACCCAGCGCCGCCACTGCGCTACCCGACGGCTGCGCGATGATGGCGCCGATCGGATCGCCGAACAGAAGATCGTCAATCAAGGCCGCCGGGTCTTCGTCGAAACGTGTCGCGAAGATTTCCGCCCGGTCGGCCGCGCGCATCTTG
Organism: uncultured Dongia sp.; assembly: GCA_964618305.1. Lineage (GTDB taxonomy): Bacteria > Pseudomonadota > Alphaproteobacteria > Dongiales > Dongiaceae > Dongia. The sequence continues at coordinate 10,652 of CAZUAL010000050.1, forward strand.
CCCGCGACCGCCAGGAGATCGTGGCGGGTGAGCGGTCTCAGCGGCATCGGAATCACCAGGTGAAGGGCGAATAAAGCACTTCGGCATTGGGCTCAAACGCCGCGCGGTGCGGCGGCTTCAACCCCATCGCCAGATAGCGGAAGGCGTCGGCGGCGTGGCTCGTCCAATCGTGCAACGGTAGCTCGCGGAAGGCTTGCCGCTTGGCATCATATTCGGGCCGGTAGAGGCGCAAGGCATCGAGCCCGCGCTGGCAGCGCGCCTCATCGATCCAGCAGCGGGGAATGAGGTTGCGCACCGCCTCGATCCCGTCCTCGACGCTTTGCGCCGGCAGCACCTTCACCTTGAGGCCGAGGCCGCGCAGTGTTTCCAGGCGCGACCGGCCGGTGCTGAGTTCGCGCACCGCCACATCGTGCGGCAGCAGGTGCTCGGCATAATGATACGATCGCTCGGAAAGCTGCTTGGCGTAATGGACCAGCGCCGCACCGCTTGCTTCGTAATAATCGATGATCCGCACCTCGGCACCCAGCACCTGCGCGAACCAGATCGCCGTCGCATCGCCGAGCCCCAGATCCCAGGCGGTGAAGACGGGGAGGCGCGGCTCCCACGGCACGCGGCCGATGCGCCCTTCCCGCGCCGCTTCTTCAAGGAGGCGCGCGTAATAGGCGCCGGGAACACCGGCGGCGAAGCTGCATTCGAATTCCTGCGCGAAGGCTTCGGCGGACATGGCGCGCCGGGCTGCTTCAAGCTCCGCCTTGTCGAGAATGCCGGTCGCACTCGCCGGAAAGCTCTCCGCGCACCAATCGGGATCGTGCCGCGCCTCTTCATAGAGCGTGCAGAAATGATTGCGCCCCATCGGCGTGCCGATGAAAAGCGCCCAGCCCTGCCGGTCCGCGAGCATGGGCCGGATGATCTCCGGCCAGACGCGCGGGCTCATCTGCGCATATTCATCCATCACCACGCCGTCGAAATAGAGGCCGCGCAGCCGGTCGGCATTGTCGGCGCCGTAAAGACGGATGCGCGCACCGTTGGGGAGCTCTACCCACAATTCGCTCTCGCTCATCTGCGTGCCCGGGATGGGACCCGCGAAGCGTTTGAGATAGTCCCAGGCGACATCCTTGGCTTGCGTCAGCAGTGGCGCCACATAGCCGTAGCGCGCCGCACCGCGCTTGTTGGCGGCGGCCTTGGCGATGAGCTCGTTGATGCAGAAGACTGTCTTGCCGAACCGCCGATGCGCCACCAGCACGTTGAAGCGCTTCAGCCGGCGATGGAGATCGGCTTGATGCGGTCGGGGCGCATAGAGGCGGACGTCGACGGATTTGGTTTTCCGCGCCGCTACCATGCTGCCTCTCATTGAGAAGTCGACCGCCAAAGAAAACGCCCCGGCGGGCATCAGGGCTCACCGGGGCGCGATATCGCATTCTATATTTGCAGAATAGTAATATTTTCCTATTCTGTCAAGCTTATTCTTCAGCCCTCACCCCAGGTGAGGCGAATGACCTGCTCACCAGCATCGCCGGGCTTTGCCTTGCCGCCCGGGCGGCCATAGCCCCATTGCAGGATGGCGCTCGCGGCCGAGATGCGCGTGGCCGGTGTTGCCGATTCATCGGCGACGACCTCGGCCAATGCCGCGATCGCTTTCTTGGCATGCTGCTGGGCAAGGGATTCGAGTTTGTCGATGGAAAGAGCGAGCGGCTTCGTCATCTTGCATCTCCTCTGTTGCGGCGGAACGCATCGGCCAGGCGCTTCAATCCGGTCACCAGAGCCGCGCGCTCGCGCTGGCCGCGTGCGTCGCGTGCAAGCAGCCAGTCGGGAAAGGCGTTGAAGACCGCAAGCCTTTCCGTGATTGCAGCGATGTAAGCTCCTTCGGCACGCAATCCAGCCTGTGCCGCGCGGAACAGCGCCTGCTCTGCCGCGAGATCATCAGGTTCGGCGCGCGCTGCCAGGGCGCGGCCATTCTGGCCGGTCAGACCCTGATAGAGCCTTCCGTAACTCACCTGCCCGTGCCCGATGAGGCGGCGGTAGAGCGATCCGTAGCGCCAGCCGGCGCGGTGCTGTGCCGCGTCGATGAAGCCGTGCGCCAGCAGCAGATCCAGCGGATTCTCGGTCGCTTCCGCCGCCACACCTTGCGCCAATGCCGCGCGCTTGGCCTGGAGTTCCGCCGTGCCACGGTCGGGTTCGTTGTCGTTGGCCGCTTTCGGCGGGCGGCCGCGCCTTGCGCGCTGGAAAGCCCTCATGCCTCGACCTCCTCCACCTCATCAAGGCCCATCGCCCAGCGTTCGGCCCATTTGATGAGCCACAGCGCGCGCTCGGCACTCATGTCGCTGTTCACCACCTCGAACTCGCCTTCCTCGGTGATGCCGATGCCGAGGAATTGCTGCCAGCGCGTCTTCTGGCAGGTGCCCACCGCCTGTTCGGGCCGGAAGGTCGGTCGCGGCGGGAAGTCGAAAATCTCGGCGCTGCCCGCTCCCATTGATCCATCCAGTTCAGTTTTCATTGGCTACCTTCCTTTCCATGTCGTTGAGAATGAAATCGACATTGCCGCTCAGCCATTCCTCGCCGGCCTTGCAGGGCTCGCAGATGCGCAGGAACGGGCTCGCCGACACAAAGCCGCCGCCGCAGCAAAGACAGGTCCGCGCCAGGGTGGCCGGCTTCTTTGCATGTTTGTTGCTGTTTTGTTCCATCTTTTCCTCCCGCTGCGGCCGATCGGCCGCCTGACATGCTTTGCGCGTTATGGAATTAGGCGATATTACGCATATTTTGGTTACGCTGTCAAGCTTTAAAAACGTATTCTTCGTACATATATTGCCGTCTTAAGTGGCAGCGCCCGGAAAGCCGTCCCGCGCGGTGGCGGTGTCTTGGGTTGATCGGCCGGGCAAGGAGTAACTCAATGACAGAAATCTCGGAGGCCGCTCGGCGGCTCAAGGAATTGCGCGAGCAGGCCGGCCTCACCATGCGCGCCGTCTCCGAGGCGCTGGGCTGGAGCCTCACGCGCTACCAGCATTACGAGGACCGCTACAAGCGCCGCTTCCTGCCCTTCGAGCTGGCGCGCGAGCTTGACGCCCTTTTCAGCCAGCACGGCACCGAGCCCGGCGCGGTGCTGCAGCTTGCCGGCATCGAGCAGGGCCAGCAGGTGACGCAGCGGCGCGAGCCCGTGACACCGCGCCCCAGCGCCGGCGGCGCGCAGGGCCAGCGCGATCTGCCGGTCATTGGCACCGTGAAGGGCGGCAGCGAAGGCTTCTATTTCAATGAGGGCGAAGCCAAGGAATTTGTCGAGCGGCCGGCCAATCTCAAGGGCGCCTTCAACGCCTTCGCGCTCTATGTCGACGGCGATTCGATGGAGCCGCGCTATTTCGCGGGCGAGCTGCTCTACGTCAACCCGAACCGGCCCATCACCAAGGCCTGCTTCGTCGCTGTCGAGCTCAATGACGGGCAGGGCCTCATCAAGCAGTTCCTCCGCCGCAGCGACGAGGAAGTGGTCCTGCGCCAGTTCAACCCGGCCCGCGACATCACCTTGAAGGCCGGCGACGTCAAACGGATCTACCGCATCACCGGGTCCGGCGAAGCCGGCTGAGCCGCGGATTCCGCGCTCCCGAAACGCAGCGGGGATGGATCAGCGCCAAAACATAACGCGTTTTACGTTGACAATCTGCGTAAATCCCCCTATCATGAACTCAAATGACATGAGGGGAGAGACAGCATCATGAGCTTTCGCGCCGCGGATCTCAGCGTCCTGGCCTATGCCAACGGCTTCACCCACTGGCACTACCGCACGGCGGACACCCTCGCCGACATTCTCGGTGCGTCCTACTTCCAGGCAGCGGCCGAAATGCTGCGCGCGGGCGATCAGGTCAGCATCAATCTCATCGCGGATGGCGCCATCCACCTGGCGCAGCTGGCGGTGACGAAGATCGCCAGCGATGGCGCGGTCGAGCTGGCGCTCATCGGCGCCAGCACACCGCCCATCGCCTTTCGCCGCGCCGCCTAAACGCCCAAGCGCCTAGACACCCAGATCGACGACGACGCGGCCACGCACCTTTCCTTCAAGGATCGCCTTGCCGAGCGCCGGCAGGTCCTCGAGCTTGCAGCGCTCGATCATGGCATCGAGCTTGTCCATCGGCAGGTCCTTGGTGAGCCGCGCCCAGGCCACCTTGCGGCGCATCAGCGGCGCCATCACGGAATCAACGCCGAGCAGCGACACGCCGCGGATGATGAAGGGGATGACGGTGGTCTCCAGCTTCGTGCCGCCGGCAAGACCGCAGGCCGCCACGGCGGCGCGGTATTTCATCTGCGGCAGGATTGCAGCGAGCGTCGATCCGCCGACACTGTCGACCGCACCCGCCCAGCGCTCGCTCTCCAAGGGCTTGCCCGACGGCTGCGCGATGGTCGCGCGGTCGATCACTTCCGCGGCCCCCAGGCTCTTCAGATAATCCGCCTGTTCGGGCCGGCCGCTCGAGCAGACGACGCGATAACCAAGCCGCGCCAGGATCGCGGTCGCCACCGAACCGACGCCGCCCGCGGCACCCGTCACCAGCACCTCGCCATGGTCGGGGCGCAACCCATGCTCTTCAAGCGCCATGACGCACAGCATTGCCGTGAAGCCCGCCGTGCCGATCGCCATCGCGCGCTCGGTCGACAGGCCCTTGGGTAGCGGCACCAGCCAGTCGCCCTTGACGCGCGCCTTCTCGGCATAGCCGCCCCAATGCACTTCACCCACGCGCCAGCCGGTCAGGATCACCTGGTCACCAGCCTTGTAATCGGCATGCTGGCTTTCCAGCACAGTGCCCGCGAAATCGACGCCGCCCACATGCGGATAGGTCCGAACCAGCTTGCCGAGCCCGTTGAGGACAAGGCCGTCCTTGTAGTTGAGCGTGCTGTTGTGCACACGGACCAGCACATCGCCCGCCGGCAAGCGGTCATCCGGCAGATCCTCGACATGGCTCGTGACCTTGCCGTCCTTTTCCTGCAGCAGCAGCGCCTTGAACATCTCTTAGCTCCCTCACTGGCGCTGACAGCGCCCCCAAAACCGCGTCATGCCCGGACTTGTTCCGGGCATCCACCTATTCGGCTGCACCACTGGATCCCCGGGTCAAGCCCGGGGAAGACAGTGCCTAGCGAATCCTCTCCAGGATACTCACATAATTTGCCACCGCCGTGCCACCCATGTTGAAGATGCCGGCGAGCGTCGCGTCCCGGATCTGCATGCCGCCGGCCGATCCCTCAAGCTGCATCGCCGCCAAGACATGCATGGAAACACCGGTGGCGCCGATCGGATGGCCCTTGGCCTTGAGACCGCCCGACGGATTGACCGGCAGTTTGCCGTTTATTTCCGTGGCGCCTTCCAGAATCGCTGCTGCCCCCTGCCCCGGCGCGGCGAGGCCCATCGCTTCATATTCGATGAGCTCGGCGATGGTGAAGCAATCATGCGTCTCGACCAGCGACAGATCTTTCAACTCCACGCCCGCTTCGGCGAACGCCCGCGACCAGGCAAGGCGGCAGCCCTCGAAGGCGATGATTTCGCGCTTCGACATGGGCAGGAAATCATTGACCTGCTGCGCCGTCCGGAAGGCGATCGCACGGCGGGCTCCGGCCGCCGCATCGGCGCCGGCCAGCACCAGGGCCGCGGCCCCATCGGAAACCGGGCTGCAATCGGTGCGCTTCAGCGGCCCCGCCACCAGCGGATTCTTTTCCGAGACGGTGCGGCAGAAATCGATGCCGAGATCCTTGCGCATCTGCGCCAGCGGATTGGCAACACCGTTCTTGTGATTCTTCGCGGCGATGACGGCGAGCGCCTCCGACTGGTCACCGTAACGCGCAAAATAGCTTTCGGCGATCCGCCCGAAGACACCGGCAAAACCGCCGGGGATGCTGCCTTCCTCAGCCACATAGCTGGCCTTGAGGAGATTGGCACCCACGTCCTTAGGTGGCACGCGCGACATCTGCTCGGCGCCGATCACCAGCACATGCCGCGCTTTGCCGGCGGCGATCGCGTTGAGCCCCTGGAAGATCGCGGCACTTCCCGTGGCGCAGGCATTTTCAACGCGCGTCGCCGGCTTGAAGCGCAAGGCGGGATCGATCCCGAAGGCGAGCGATGAGGGAAAATCCTGGACCGAGAAACCGGCGTTGAAATGGCCGACGAAGATCGCGTCGATCTCGGCAGCTTCCAGGCCGGCATGATCCAGCGCGCCCCGCCCGGCGGCGACGATCATCTCCTCCAGGCTGCGCGCATCCTCCTTGACGAAGGGAAGGTGATGCCAGCCGATGATGACGCCCTGCTCCATCGCTTCTGTTCTCCGCCCATCGCGTCTATTCTCCGCTACGCCTCCGGCTGGATCGTCTCCTGGAATTGCACGGGTGCGCCGATGGGGGCGCCGATGAGCGCCCCGTCGCGCATGACGATGCGGCCGCGGATGATGGTGGCGATGGGCCAGCCCGTCACCTCCATGCCGTGATAGGGCGTCCAGCCGGCCTTGGTCGCCATCCAATCATTGGTGATGGTGCGCCGCGCCTTGAGATCCGCGATCGAGAAATCGGCGTCATAGCCCAGCGCGATGCGGCCCTTGTTGCGGATGTTGTAGATCCTGGCCGGGCCGGCGCTGGTCAAGTCGATGAGCCTTGAAAGCGTCAGGCGACCCTCATGCACATGGTTGAGCATGACGGGAAGCAGCGTCTGCACGCCGGGCATGCCGGATGGGCTGGTGGGATAGGGCCGCGCCTTCTCCT